>NZ_JBAMMI010000070.1:0-3930 GCF_039793865.1 Thermus sp. | reverse complement strand
TTAGGCGAAGGATTCACGCCAAAAGGGTATTACCGGTGCAGGTGGAGGCCGCGTAAGTCCAGTTTATGTCGGCTCAACATCGCGCCACCGGGGAAAGAAAAGGGTCACCCTTAGCCCCGGCCTGGCGTCCTCGTACGCCACCCGACCGCCCAGCCAAGCCACCACCTGGTGCACCAAGGCGAGGCCGAGGCCCGTACCTCCGAAGGGTCCCTTAGCGAAGGGCTTTCCCAGATGGCCCCGGAGGGCTTCGGGCACCCCCGGACCGTGATCCCGCACCCAGAGCCTTACCTCTTCCCCTTCGGCCTCCACGCCCACTTCTACCGGGGGGCCCCCGTGGAGGCGAGCATTTTCCAGAAGGTTTTCCAGGATTCGCCTGAGGAGTTCCCTGTGGCCCAAGACCCACGCCGGCCCCTGGGCCACCAGCGCCGCTTCTTCCTCAGAGAGATTTTCCCGGACCAGCGCCTCCAGGTTCACGGGCTCGAGGTCTCCGGCCTCGAGGCGGGCGAGCTCCAGGAGGCCCTCCAAGGTGGCCCGCATGCGCCTCAGGGCGCGTTCTATCTCCGCGAGGGCCCGCTTGGCGTCCGCATCTCCGCTGGCCAGGGCCTCCACCTGGGCCTGGAGCACGGCGAGGGGGGTGCGGAGCTCGTGGGAAACGTACCGGGTGAAGGCCCGCTCCCGGGCGAGGGCGGCCCGCACCGCCGCCACCACCCGGTTGAAGGCCGCCACCACCTGGGCGAGCTCCGGCTCCGGGGGCCTCCCGAGGGGGTCGGGGAAGCGGAGGCGGGAGAGGTGCTCCAAGGCGCGGCCCAGGGACTCCAAGGGCCAGGTGAAGCGGCGAGCCAGGAAGAGGCCGAGAAGCCCGGAGAGGAGAAAAAGGGGGAGCAAGGGCAGGAACGCCGCCCGCCTGAAGTCCTTCAGGGCTTGGCGGTACTCCTCCACCCGGAGGTAGATCTCCAAGGTGTACCCTTGCCACTCCTGGCGAAGGCTTTGCCAGGCCTCTCCCTCCTTGGGCAGGAAGCCTCGTTCCAGAAGGGGCTTCTCCCCGTCCAGGACCCTAAAGCCGAAGATGTAGTGCCGCGCAAAGAGCTCGGTGCCGGGAAGCTCGGGCCCCGAGGGGGCGAGGACCAGGTTCTGGCGTATCTGGGCGGCGAGGTCCAGGAGGTCCCGGCGGATGTCCTGCTCCACCAGGTTCCGGAAGGAGAGGTAGCCGGTTAGGGCCTCGAGGGCCCCCACCAAAAAGGCCAGGAGGGCGAAGGCAACGGCCAGGCGAAGCCTGAGGCTCAAGGCTCCCCCAGCTTGTACCCCAGGGGCACCCGGGCCACCACCCAGGGGGCGAGCTTCCTGCGGAGTTGCCGCACATAGACCCTCAGCACGGCCTCGGACTCCGCCTGGGGGAAGACCCGTTCCAGGAGCTCTTCCCGAGGGAAGGCGCGGTCCGGGTGGGAGGCGAGGAGCTCCAACAGGGCAAACTCCTTGGGGGAAAGAGGGACCTCTTTGCCCTGCCAGAGCACCCGCCTGCGGGCGAAGTCCACCACCAGGGGCCCGCGGACCAGGGCGGGCGCCCGCACCTCCCTTCCCCGCCGGAGGAGGGCCCGCACCCGGGCCGCGAGCTCGTCCAGGTAAAAGGGCTTCACCAGGTAGTCGTCCCCGCCCAGGTCAAGCCCCTGGACGCGGTCCTCCAGGGCGTCCCGGGCGGTGAGGAAGAGGATCCCGCCCCGGTAGCCTCCCTGACGGAGCGCCTCCGCGAAGCGGAAGCCCGCCTCCTCTCCCTCCGGGAGCATCACGTCCAGCACCACGGCGTCGGGTTCGCCCTCCTCCAGGAGGCGGTAGGCCTCCTGCAGGCTTCCCGCGCCCAGGGCCTCGAGCCTTTCCCGCCTCAACCTCGCCAGGATGGGCTCCAGGAGCCCCGGCTCGTCCTCCACCACCAAGACCCTCATTCATCCCTAACATACAGGGCCAGGGCGCCGAGAAGGGTGAGGCCGGTGAGGCTCAGGGGCGCGAGGGGGGGCGGGACCCCTTTTCCCTCTCCCCTTTCGTTCCCGCCCGCCCCCTCTTCCTCCGCGTCCACCAGGAGGTAAGTCCCCGGAGCGAGGCCCTCGTTAAGCCGCTTTTCCAGGTGCTCAAAGAGGCCGAGGAAGCCCACCCCCGCCATGAGCCCCAGGACCAAGGCCGTGGCAAGGCGGAACCTCGGCGCCACGAGCCCAAGACCCGCCGCCGCGCCCCCGACGAAGGCCGTGAGGGGCGCGAGGAGTTGGACGCCCTCGGTGTGCCCCATGAGGAGGAGTTCTCCTCCGGTGAGGAAGAGCCCTCCTGCGGCGAAGAGGGCCACGAGTTCGGGAAAGCGGTGCCTAAGCCATTCCTTTTGGTTCTTCACGGTATCACCTCACTCCTGCTCCCAGGCCTTGCCGTCAAGGCCGTGGCAGTAGGCGCAAAAGTTGTTGGGGAGAACCCGGTTGAAGGCCTTTCCGTCCTCGGGGTTGCGGATGAGGGCGAGCTGGGCCTCCTGGAAGGCCCGGGCCAGGGCCAGCGCCTCAGGGGATACGCTCCCTGCGCCCCGGTGGCAGGCGGTGCACCGCTGGCCTCCCCCGTGCTCCGCCACCTCCCCGTGGCGGGAGGTGAAGTCTTGGCCGTGGTCCTTGGGGGCGTGGCAGCGGGCGCAGGCCTGGTCCTTCGGTCGCCCGAAGGCCGTGAAGATCGTTGCGTCCACCGGAGGGCTGGCCTTGGGAAGGGTGGAGGCCCGGGTCTTGCCGTCGTGGCAGGTGGCGCAGAAGCGCCCCAAGGAGCGCGGGCCGTGGGGCTCCAGGGACGGGCTTGGGGCCAGGCTCTTCCAGGCCCTGTCCCGGTCTAGGAGGGCGTGGCAGGTCTGGCAGGTGGTCCCCTTGGCCCCCAAGGCGGCGAAGTGGCGCTCGTGGCTGAAGACCACCCGGGCGGCGTTTTGGGGGGCGAAGACCTTCACCAGGTCCTGGGGGGGCTGCCAGGCCCGCGTGGGCTTGAGCCTTTCGCCTTCCACCTCCACGTACTGCCCGGGCACCGCCTGGAGGCCGGGAGGCAGAGGGCTTCCATCGGAGAGGAAAGCCACGCCCTTCTCCGGATCGTAGCGGACGAAGAGGTACCGCTTCCCCTCGGAGGCGAGGCCCAGGGCGAGGAGCAGGGCGAGGGCCAGGAGCCTCATGGGGCCACCCCCTGGCCCTGAACCCTCACCCGAACCCGATCGCTGACCCGCATGCCCATGAAGCTCGGGGCCTTGAGGCCGTAATCGCTGAGGCGCAGGGTGAAGTCCGCCTGGAAGAGAAGCCTTTGCCCCTCCGTGCGGTGGCGCACGGGAATGGCCACCTCGCGCCGCACGCCGTGCAGGTCCAAAACACCGAGCAAAACCCCTTTGGCCGGGTCCAACCCCTTCAGGGTGAGGCAGGCCCTGGGGTAGCGGTCCACCTGGAACATCTCCCGGGTGTGCCGGTCCCGAAGGGGCTCCTTGGAATCCCAGGCGGAGAGGTCCAGGCAGACCTGGCCCTCGAGGCGGCCTGAAGCCTCCTCGTAGGTCACCTCGCCCTCCAGGGTGGGGTTTTTGCCGCTGAAGGCGCCAAGGGGCGCCTGGGCCTCGTAGACCGCCTCTCCCGTGACCCGGTACCGCGCCGCAAGCGCCACGCCGGCCAGGAGCCCAAGCAGGGCGAGAAGCCGTAGCCCATCCCTAGTCATCCCCGAGCTCCACCTCCCTCGCCTATCCTCCCGGAGGGGCGTAAGGGAAACGTAAGCGGGCCCTCGGGCTTCCGGGAAGGGGTGGGCTAGACACCACGGAGGTAGGCCCTTCTCATGCGGCTCTACCCGCCCGTAGGCGGGAAGCCCCAAGGCCAATCCTTATCCTGGGACCCGCATGTTAAGATAACCCAAGTTGCTACCCAGCCATTTTCTGGGCCATGAGGCCCAGGTTGT
>NZ_JBAMMI010000069.1:0-3946 GCF_039793865.1 Thermus sp. | reverse complement strand
CCAGGGGGGCGAAGTTCGCCCCCGAGTGGCGGGTGCGCAGGTTGGGGGAGATGTAGCGCACCACCTCGGCCTCAAAGGGGCTCCGCTCCCCGTACTCGGAAAGGGGCGCCCCCAGGGCCTTGGTGGGGGCAAAGGTCTCCTCCGTCCAGGGGAGCCCCTGGGCCCTTCCCTTGAGGAGGCCGAGAAGCCCCCTGCGCCCAGGATGCGGAAGAACTTCCTTCGGTCCACATACCCTCCTAGTGTATGCGCTTCCGGCAAGGGAAAGCCCCCGCTCCTTCGGGAGCGGGGGCCTAAGGCCCTTAGGCGGGGCCGAATATGTCGTTCCAGAGCCCCAGGGCCCAGCCGATGGCGGCCTCGCCGTTCGCCTTGGAGCGCTGGTTGTCCACGCTGTTTTGGGCCTTGATCTGCTTGGCCGCCTCGTCCCAGGAGTAGTTGGCGGCCACCCAGATGGCCTCCTCGGAGTCCACGAAGGAGTAGCAGATGTTGGAGGGAAGCTCCGGCGGGATCTCGGCGAGGGGCTTGCCCTTGAGCCTCTCCGTGAGGTGGCGGGCCACGATGGCGCCGGAGACGTAGGCCACCATGCCGCTTTTGGGGTAGGGGGTGTTCCCGGTGATGTCCCCCACCAGGTAGACCCGGTCGTCCTTCTCCGAGAGGAAGTAGGGGATGCGCACGTTGGCCCAGCGCTCCCCAAGCCCCACCTGGCGCACGATCTCCGCCGCCTTCATGGGGGGGATGAGGTCCGCCAGGGTGAAGGGCACGTCCCCGAGCTCGGTCTGGACCACCTTCTTCTCGTAGTCCAGGCCGGTGATGCGGGTGTTGGGCTGATACTCCAGGTAGTCCTTGTAGAGGTCGTTGTAGGCGGCGAGGAACCCGGGGGCCTTGGAAACGGGCTGGGGGTTAGCGTCCAGGACGATGACCTTGCCCTTCACCCCCTTGGTCTTGAGCCGCCAGGCGAGCATGGCCGCCCGCTCGTAGGGCCCAGGGGGGCAGCGGTAGGGGGGGTTGGGGATGTACATGACGAGGTCGCCCCCGGTCTCGTCAAACTCGTCCAGCATGCGGCGGAGGGCGACGTGCTCAAAGGGCTTGAAGCCCACGGGCATGAGGTGCTTCACCTCGGCGTAGCCGGGGATGGCCTCGTACATGTAATCAATGCCCGGGGCCAGGACCAGGTAGTCGTAGGCCAGGTACCCCCCCGTGGTCCGCACCAGGCGGTGGTCCCGCTGGATGTCCAGGACCTTTTCCTGGACGAAGATGACCCCGTCCTTGACCACGTTGGTGTAGTCAAAGACGAGCCACTCCAAGGGCTTCACCCCGGCGAGGAAGAGGTTGGACATGGGGCAGGACATGAAGAGGGGCTTCTGCTCAACGAGGACCACCTCCACCTCGGGGTTCTGCTGCTTGAGCTTGCGGGCCACCGTGGTCCCGCCCCAGCCGCCCCCCACCACCACCACCCGGGGCGCCCGGGTGCGGGGGAGGAGGGTGGGGGGGCTGGCGTAGAACTCCTGGGCGAAGCCCTTGCCCCCCAGGGCCCCGGCCGCAGCCAGGGCCGCCCCTGCCTTCAGAAGGTCGCGCCGATTCACCTTACCCATAGCTCCTCCTTTCCTTATTGCCCAGGGCGGTACGGCTTACCGCCCGTGGCATCGAGGATATCCGTCATCACCTTCTTCGCCTCCTGGAGCATGGCCACCGCCGGGCTTCCCATGACCCCCGGCATGATGGTCATGAGCATGGGCTCAATGGCCCCCACCAGGACGTCCCCACCCATTTGCATGGCGAAGAAGCGGCAGGGGGCGGCGAAGCCCCCGGCGGGCTGGGTGAGGAACATGATCCGGGCCCACTCGCTCTTGCAGGGCATGATCACCGTCGCCGGGCCCACCTCGACGTTGGGGAGGAGGTTGAGGCCGTTGGCGGTGAGCTCGGACTCCACCAGGAGGACCACGTCCTCGGCCTTGGCCGAGGGCACGCGGTAGAGGAGGGCGGGCATCATGCCGCTCTTGGGGTCGGGCATCAGGGCGGGGGGCACCCGCTTCACGGGGCCGAGGCGGACTAAGGCGGCCTCGAGGCGCCAGGTGGGGCGCTCCACCTCCCCCTCGTAGACCCCGAGCATGGAGAAAAGGAGCCTGCCGTCAAGGGTGCCCACGGTGTAGCGGCCCTTCTCCCCGGTGACGAAGTTCAGGACCCGGTCGGGCTCGAGGCCCGAGGCCTCGAGGGCCTGAAGGGCCTTGGCCTCCACCTCCTCCAGGGAGCCCCGCACCTCCGCCACCAGGGACTGGGCGGAGGCCAGGCCCAGGAGGGCCAAAAGGGCGAAAAGCTTCCTCATCATCCACCCCCTCTATGGGAAGGCCGGCGTCCAGCCAGCCTTTGAAGCCGTGGGCGATGTTCTTGGCGTTCTTGTAGCCTTTGGCCTGCAGGAAGGCCGCCACCACCGCGGAAACGCCCCCCGAGTTGCAGAGGATCAGGGACTCCTTGCCCTTGGGGAGCTCGCGCAAGCGGTCCGGGACCTTCCCGGCGTAGATGTGCACCGAGCCCGGGATGGAGGAGGAGAAGCGCCAAGAGCATTACCTTTCGCATACACCACCTCCCTAAGGGCGCCCGGGAAGACCCGGGCGCCCGCCCTAGGCCAGCTCCAGCTTGGCCGCGCCCTCGCCCGTGTCCCCGTCCGTGTCCTTGAGCTTGACGGTGAAGGTCCCGGGCTTCTCCGCCTTGAACTTAAAGCCGTAGAGGGGGTTGGCGCTGGTGGAGGGGCCGGGGCGGGCCTCCGCCACCTTTTCCCCCTCAAAGTAGACCTCTACCAGGTTGATGTACTTGGCGGGGATGAGCTTCCCCTCGGCGTCCCGGCGGGTGCCGGGCTCGTTGGGGTGCTGGGCCACCGCCTGGAGCTTGAACTCCTCGCCCACCTTGGGCTTGGCTGGGGTTAGACGCACGATCACGCGAATCGCCATGGCTCACCTCCTTAACCGCACCCGCCCGCCGTGAGCCGGGTGCTGGCCGAGGCCAGAAGGAGCTTCCCGTCCTGGGTCTCCACCACCGCCCGCACCGCCGTGGTCTCCGCCAGGCGCACCCGGGTGGCGTAGTAGGGCAGGGCCTTCATGGGCATGAAGCTCGCCAGGCGGGGGGTGGGGTTCTTGTCGGCGAAGAGGTGGACGGCCTTGATCTGGGCCGAGGGCAGGTTTACCTCCACCTCGGCGGGCACGTTGGCCCCGCTTTCGGCGATGGCGGGCATGGTGAGCCTCACCAGATCGGAAGGGGTGAGGTCCTTGAAGCCCTTGCCCAGGGTCTCCTGCAGGGCCTTTTCCAAGTTGGCCAGGTCCTCGCCCTCGAGGCCCTGGGCCCTCACGGGAAGCCCAAAGAGGACCCCGGCCCCTAGGGCCGCTCCGGTAGCCTTGAGAAACGCTCGCCTATTCACACGCACCTCCCTTGACGCACATCTGGCGAAGCTCCTCCAGAAACTGCGCCCGGGGCCGGCTGCCAAAAAGCCGGCCAACCTCTTCCCACGCCCCCTTGCGGAAGGCGAGGAAGACGAAGGTAGGGGTCCCCGGCACCCAGAAGCGCCGGGCGAGCTCCCGGCCCTCGGGCGTCTCGGTGCCCACGGAGGCCACCACGAAGCGCTCCTCCAGAAGGCGGCTTACGGCGGGGTCGGAGAGGACGAAGGTGTTCATCTGGTCGCAGTAGGGGCAGCGGGGGCTGTGGAAGTAGACCACGACCACCCGCCCGTGGGCCTGGGCCAGGGCCTGGGCCTGGGGCAGGGGATACCAGCGGCCGAAGTCCGGGGCCGCCAAGGCCAGGCCCATCAGGAGGAGCTTCCAAAGTACCCGGTATGCGTACATACTCCACTCTGCCTGGGTACACCCAAGGACATTTGTACCATACTCGCGGGTCAAGGAAAAATCAAGAGCCTAGGGCGCAAACCTCTGTGTACTTATTCACAAACCCCCTTCCCTTATCC
>NZ_JBAMMI010000068.1:0-28495 GCF_039793865.1 Thermus sp. | reverse complement strand
GCACCTCCTTGGGGCTTGGTTCCCTGCGAGCAAAGCCTCGCTTGCCCATCAGGAGAGGGGGATTGGCGCCAAAGGAGTATGGGCTTACGCTTCGGGGGCGGCCATGCCGGTGGGCGTGCGGGAGCGCCTAGACCTCCACCCCTTCGTAGATGGCCTCCAGGCTTAGCTCCACGCCGAGGCAGGGCACCTCCACCACCCCCTCCCCCTCCCACAAGCGGTAGAGCCAGCCCTCCCCCTGGCGGAAGTAGCCCTCCACCCGCCTTTCCCGGGAGTCCACCAGGAGGTAGCCCTGAAGGCTTGGAACCTCCCGGTAGCGCCAGAGCTTCTCCCGGCGGTCTATGGCCTCGGTGCTGTCGGAAAGCACCTCTATCACTAGGCAGGGGCGCTCCTTATAGAGGGGGTGGGGGTCTTCCGCGCACACGACCATGAGGTCGGGGTAGTAAAAGGTGCGGGAGGAGACCTTGAGCTTCATGTCCGAAACGAAGAGCCTGCACCCCTTGGCCCGGGCGTGGGGGCGGAGGCCGTAAAAGAGGTTGCCCACGATGAGGTTATGGGCCTCCGTGGCCCCCGCCATGGCGTAGGGCACGCCCTCCAGGAGCTCGTGGCGCACAGGAGACCGCTCCTCCAGGGCCAGGTAGGCCTCGGCGTCCAGAAGCTCTAACGCCTTCGCCGCCTCGCCCATGGCCCCATTCTAGTCCACGCTGAAGTAGCGGGCCTCAGGGTGGTGGACCACGAGGGCGCTGGTGGCGTGCTCGGGCTCCAGCTGGAAGTTCTCCGTGAGGCGCACCCCGATCCTGGCGAAGCCCATGAGCCGGTCCAGCTTGGCCTGGTCGGCGAGGTCCGGGCAGGCGGGGTAGCCGAAGGAGTAGCGGGCCCCCTGGTAGCCCTGCTGGAAGAGCTTCTGGACCTCGGTGGCGTCCTTGTGGGCGATGCCCCACATCTGCCGCATCCTCTTGTGCCAGTACTCCGCCAAGGCCTCGGTCATCTCCACGCTGAAGCCGTGGACGAAGAGGTAGTCCTGGTAGGCCCCAGCCTCAAAGAGGGCCCGGGCCTTCCTGGAGGGGGCCTCCCCCATGGTGACGAGCTGGACCCCGAGGACGTCCCGGGCCCCCGCTAGGAAGGCCTCCTCGGGCATCCAGTCCGCCTCGTCCCCCAAAGGCGCGGCAAACCGGGGGCGGAAGTAGTCCACGAGGCTCAGGCCCCCGCCCTTCTGCCGGGGGAAGCGGAAGCGCTCCAGGACCTCTCCCGTCTCCGGGGAAAAGACGAGAAGCTTCTCCCCCTCCCGGGCCACGGGGAAGAAGCCGTAGAGGACCTTGGGCGCAAGCCAGCCCTCCTCCCTGGCCTCCTCGAGGAGCCTCTGGAAGACGGGCTCCGCCTCCCGCTCCACCAGGGCCTGCCACGCCTCCCGGTCCATCCCCTTGCGGCTATAGCCCCACTGGCCCCGGTAAAGGGCGAGCTTGTTCACGTAGTGGGCGATGGTGGCGAGGTCCAGCCCCTCCTCCACCCGCACGCCGAAGAAGGGGGGCTTGGGGACGGCGGGGGCCTCCCCCACGGGACGGGAGCGGGGCGCCACCTTGGGGGCCTCCCGCTTGGGCTTGGGCGGGGCCTTCCGGGTGAGCTCGGGAGGGGCCTGGCCCGTGAGCTCCTCCATGAGCCTCAGGCCCTCAAAGGCGTCCTCAGCGTAGTAGACGTTGGGGTAGATGGCCCTTAGCTCCTCCACGTAGCTCCGGGTGAGGGCGGCCCCGCCCAGGATCACGGGGAGGGTGTAGCCCCGGTCCCGCATGTACTCCAGGTTCTCCTTCATCACCAGGGTGCTCTTCACCAAAAGGCCCGACATGCCCACGGCGTGGGGCTTATGCGCCTCCACGGCCTTCAGGATCTCCTCAATGGGCACCTTGATGCCCAGGTTCACCACCCGGTAGCCGTTGTTGCTGAGGATGATGTCCACCAGGTTCTTGCCGATGTCGTGCACGTCCCCCTTCACCGTGGCGAGGACCAGGGTGCCCTTGCCCTCCCCCCTCTTCTCCATGTGGGGCTCGAGGTAGGCCACCGCCCGCTTCATCACCTCGGCGGCCTGGAGGACGAAGGGAAGCTGCATCTTCCCCGCCCCGAAGAGGTCCCCCACCTCCTTCATCCCCGCAAGGAGAGGGCCGTTGATGAGGTCCAGGGGCTTGTGCCCCGCCCTCAGGGCCTCCTCCAGGTCGGCCTCGAGGCCTGGCTTCCTCCCCTCCACCACCCGGCGCTTGAGCCTTTCCAGGAGGGGAAGGGCGAGGAAGGCGTCCTCCTTCTTCCCCGGGTCCTCCTGGTGGGCCTCAAAGTAGGCCATGAAGGCGAGGAGGGGGTCGTACCCCTCCCGCCTGCGGTCGTAGATGAGGTCCAGGGCGAGGGCGTAGGCCTCCTCGGGGATCTGGCTTATGGGGAGGATCTTCCCCGCGTCCACGATGGCCGCGGTGAGGCCCCTTTTCCTCGCCTCGTCCAGGAAGACGGAGTTGAGGACCCGCCTCGCCCGGGGCTTGAGCCCGAAGGAGACGTTGGAGACCCCGAGGACGAACCCCACCCCGGGAAGCCTCTCCCTAAGCTCCTCCATGGCGAGGAGGGTCTCCTTGGCCAGGGGGCGGCTTTCCTCGTCCCCTTGGGTGATGGGGAAGGTGAGGAGGTCAAAGAGGAGGTCCTCGGGGCGGAGGCCGTGGTGCTCCGTGAGGCGCTCGTACATGCGGAGGGCCACCCGCACCTTCTCCTCCCGGGTCTTGGCCATCCCCTTCTCGTCAATGGCGAGGACCACCAGGGCCGCCCCGTGGGCCTTGGCCAGGGAGGCCACCCGGTCAAAGCGCTCCAGGCCGTCCTCCAGGTTGGCGGAGTTCAGGAGGACCCGGCCCGGGAGGTGCTTGAGGGCGAGCTCCATGGCCTCGGGGGAGGTGGAGTCCACCATGACGGGAACGGTAAGGGCGGTGGCAAGGCTTGGAAGGAGCCACCTGAGGTCCTCAAGCTCGTCCCGCCCCGTCCAGGCCACGCTCAGGTCCAAGGCGTGGGCCCCCTCCTCCACCTGCTCCCGGGCGAGGGCCAGGATGCCCTCGAGGTCGCGGGCAAAGAGCATCTCCCGGAAGCGCTTGCTTCCCGTGGCGTTGAGCCTCTCCCCCACGAGAAAAAGGCTCGCCTCCTGCCGCAAGGAGACCGCCTGGTACAAGGAGGCCACCTGGGGGGGGAAGGTCTTGGGCCTTGGGCGTACGGAAAGCCCCCGCACCGCCTCGGCCACCTTCCTGATGTGCTCAGGGCCCGTGCCGCAGCACCCCCCCACGGCGTTCACCCCGTACTCGGCCACGAACTTGAGGTGCCACCGGGCGAGCTCCTCGGGGGTGAGGTCGTAGACCACCCTCCCCCCCTCGTTCCGGGGGAGGCCGGCGTTCGGGAGGCAGGACACGAAGCGGGTGCTCTGCTCGGCGAAGTAGCGTACCTTGCTGTCCATGAGGTCGGGGCCCGTGGCGCAGTTCATCCCCACCACGTCTATGGGGAGGCTTTCCAGGGCCGCCAGGGCCGCCTGCTCGTCCGTGCCCACGAGGAGGGTACCCGTGGCCTCAAAGGTCACCTGGACCTGGAGGGGCACCTCCCGGCCCACCTCGGCCATGGCCTCCCGCGCCGCGAGGACGGCGCAGCGCACCTGGAGGATGTCCTGGGCCGTTTCCAGAAGGATGAGGTCCACCCCGCCCCTTAGAAGCCCCCTGGCCGCCTCCTTGTAGGCCCGGTAGAGCTCGTCCCAGGAGATCTGGCCCAGGGAGACGAGCTTGGTGCCCGGGCCCAGGGCCCCCGCCACGAAGGCCCCGTAAGGGTCGGCGGCTTCCCGGGCGATCCTCGCCCCGAGGAAGGCGAGTTCCTCCGCCTCCTCCCCCAGGCCGTACTCGGCGAGGACATGGCGAAGCGCCCCGAAGGTGTTGGTCTCGATGACCTCGGCCCCGGCCTCGAGGTAGGCCAGGTGAACCTCCCGCACCACCTCGGGCCGGGTGCGGTTCAGGACCTCGGGGCAGCCGAAGTAGGCCTCCCCGCCGTAGTCCTCGGGGGTAAGGTCCTTTTTCTGGAGCTCGGTGCCCATGGCCCCGTCAAAGACCAGGGGCCTTTCCAGAAGGGCCTTGAGATAGGGGAACTTCTTGGCCCGGGCCTCCTTGTTGTAGCCGAGGCGCACCAAGGGGGCGTCCCCCCAGCCCGCCCCCCCGAGGTGGTGGCGGCAACCGGGGCTACAGGCGTGGACCTCCACCATATCCCGCTAGTGTAGCGAAAAAAGGGGGGATATGCTAGGCCCATGGACCCCTTCGGCATCCTCTACACCGACCTCTACCAGCTCACCATGGGCCAGGTCTACTTCCGCGCGGGCCTCCACGAGCGGGAGGCCCTCTTTGAGGGCTTCTACCGGAAAAACCCCGACTACGGGGCCCACCAGGCGGGCTACGCCGTCTTCGCCGGGCTGGACCCCCTCCTAGGCTGGATGGAGGAGGCCCGCTTCGGCGAGGAGGAAATCGCGGCCCTCCGCGGGCTAAAAAGCCGCTCGGGGAAGCCTCTCTTCGCCGAGGACTACCTCCGCTACCTGAAGGCCATGGGGGGGTTTTCCGGCCTCACCCTGAGGGCCCTCCCCGAGGGGCGGGTGGCCCACCCCCAGGTGCCCCTGGTGAGCGTGGAGGGCCCCCTCCTCCAGGCCCAGCTCCTGGAGACCGCTCTCCTGAACCGCCTGAGCTACGAGACCCTCATCGCCACCAAGGCGAGCCGGGTGCGGGAGGCGGCGGGGGAGGCGGTGGTCCTGGAGTTCGGCCTCCGCCGCGCCCCCTCTAAGGGCGGGGAGAGCGCCACCCGGGCGAGCCTCATCGGGGGGGCGGACCGCTCTAGCGCCGTGAGCCTCTCCCACCTCCTGGGCCTCCCCTCCTCCGGCACCCACGCCCACAGCCTGGTCCAGGCCTTCCTGGCCCTGGGCCACTCCGAGGAGGAGGCCTTCCGGGCCTTCGCCGAGGTCTTCCCCGACGACACCATCCTCCTTCTGGACACCGTGGACACCCTCCACTCGGGCCTGCCCCACGCCATCCGGGTCTTTGAGGACCTGAGGCGCAAGGGACACCGCCCCGTGGGGGTGCGGATAGACTCCGGGGACCTGGCCTACCTCGCCATCCAGGTGGCAAGGGAGCTAGACCGGGCGGGCTTCCCCGAGGTCCTGGTCGTGCTTTCCGGGGACCTGGACGAGCTCGTCATCTGGCAGATCAAAAGCCAGATCCTGGAGGAGGCCCCCCGCTACGGGGTGGACCCCGACCACCTCTTGAGGCGCCTGGTCTACGGGGTGGGGACGAGGATGGTGGTCTCCTGGGGCTACCCCGCTTTAGGCATGGTCTACAAGCTGGTGGCGGTGCGGGAGAACGGCACCTGGGCCCCGGCCATGAAGATCTCGGACTCCCTGGAGAAGGTGCTGAACCCAGGGCACAAGCGGGTCTTCCGGGTCTACGACGGGCGGGGCCTCGCCACCGCGGACCTTTTGGCCCTGGCCGAGGAGGAGGTGCGGGAGGACGCCCCCCTCACCCTCCGCCACCCCACGGACCCCACCAAGAGGCGCACCTTGAGGCCCGGGGAGTTCACCCTCGAGGCCCTCCTGGAGGAGGCCTTCCGCGGGGGAAAGCGCCTTTTCCCCCCTGTTCCCCTAAGCGCCCTCAGGGAGAGGCGGGACCGGGACGTGGCCCTCCTGGACCCCGGGGTGCGGCGGCTCGTGAACCCCCACGTCTACCACGTCTCCCTCACGGAGCGGCTTTTCGCCCTGAAAGAGGAGCTGGTGCGAAGGCTGGAAGGCGCTTAGGAGGCCTGGCGGAGCTTGGCCTCCTCCAGGGCCTTCAGGGGGTTGTCCAGGTGGGGGAGGTCCACCACGAGCTCCCGCACCCCGCTCCCCGGGGCCTCAAACATCAGGTCCACCATGGCCTTCTCCAGGATGGCCCTGAGGCCCCGCGCCCCGGTGCCCCGCTTGAGGGCGCGCCGGGCCACCTCCTTGAGGGCCGCCTGGGTGAAGCGGAGCTCCATCCCCTCCATGCGGAAGAGCTCCTGGTACTGCTTCACCAGGGCGTTCTTGGGCTCGGTGAGGATGCGCACCAGGTCGTCCTCGGAAAGGGGGTGGAGCTGGACGATGAGGGGGGCCCGGCCCACGAACTCGGGGATCATGCCGAACTTCACCAGGTCCTCGGGGAGGACCTCCAAGGGCTCCTCCCGCTCCTTCCGCCCCCCGGTGAAGCCGATGGCCGTCTGGCCCACCCGGGCCTTGACGATGTTCTCCAGCCCCTCAAAGGCCCCGCCCAGGATGAAGAGGATGTTCTTGGTGTTCACCGGGATGAACTCCTGGTGGGGGTGCTTCCTCCCCCCCTGGGGCGGGACGTTGGCGATGGTCCCCTCAATGATCTTCAGAAGGGCCTGCTGCACCCCCTCCCCGGAGACGTCCCGGGTGAGGGAGGGGTTTTCCGACTTGCGGGCGATCTTGTCGATCTCGTCGATGTAGACGATCCCCATCTCCGCCCGCTCCACATCGAAGTCGGCGTTCTGCAAAAGGCGCAGGAGGACGTTCTCCACGTCCTCGCCCACGTACCCGGCCTCGGTGAGGGTGGTGGCGTCGGCGATGGCGAAGGGCACCTCCAGGAAGCGGGCCAGGGTCTCGGCGAGGAGGGTCTTGCCCGTGCCGGTGGGGCCGATGAGGAGGATGTTGGACTTGCCGATCTCCGCCTCGGGGTGGAGGAGGCGCTTGTAGTGGTTGTAGACCGCCACGCTTAGGGCCCGCTTCGCCGCCTCCTGCCCCACCACGTACTGGTCCAGGTGGGCCTTGATCTCCTGGGGCTTGGGCAGGCGGCTTGGCCCCTTGGGGGCGGAGCGCCCCTCCTGGGCCAGGATCTCCTGGGCCCGCTCCACGCAGTCCTCGCAGATGTAGACGTCCTCAATGGGGCTTTCCAGAAGCCGCCCCACCTCGGGAGGCCGCCTCCCGCAGAAGCTGCAATGGGGCCTAGGCTTCCTCACGGGTCACCACCTGGTCGATGAGGCCGTACTCCAGGGCCTCCTGGGCCGAGAGGTAGTAGTCCCGGTCCGTGTCCTTCTCCACCTTCTCCAGGGGCTGGCCGGTGTGCCTGGCCAGGATCTCGTTGAGGAGCTTCTTGGCCTTCAGGATCTCCTGGGCCTGGATGGCGATGTCGCTGGCCGTGCCCCGCACCCCGCCCCAGGGCTGGTGGATCATCACCTTGGAGTGGGGCAGGGCGTAGCGCCGCCCCTTCTCCCCCGCCGCCAGGATCACCGCGGCCATGCTGGCCGCCAGGCCGATGACGATGGTGGACACGGGGGCCCGGACGAACTGCATGGTGTCGTAGATGGCGAGGCCCGCGTCCACCTCGCCCCCGGGGGAGTTGATGTAGAGCTTGATCTCCTGGTTGGGGTTCTGGGCGTCCAGGAAGAGGAGCTGGGCCACGATGGTGTTGGCCACCTGGGCGTCTATGGGGGTGCCCAGGAAGATGATGCGGTCCTTGAGGAGGCGGGAGTAGATGTCGTAGACCCGCTCCCCGCGGGCGGTCTGCTCAATGACGTAGGGGATCACCATACCGCCTCCCATTGTAGCGGCAAGCCCTGGGGGAAAACCCCCCTGGGCCACCTTAGGGGAGCTCGGCCAGGGCCAGGCGCAGGGCCTTTTCCTGGAGGTAAGCGGCCTTTAGCGTTTCCAGGCCACGCTCCCCGAACTCCTCCTTTAGCTCCGGGACGCTGAGCCCGTAGGAGCGGGCCACCCCTTGGAGGTAGGCCTGCCACTCCTCCTCCGTGAGCCCGGGACGAAGCTCCTCGGCGAGCTTCTTCTTGGCCAGGGAGCGGCGGACCTCCTTCAGGGCCTCCTGGCGGAGCTCCTCCTTGAACTTCGCTAGCTCCCCCTTCGCCTCCAGGGCCTCGAGGTAGGCCTCGAGGTTCACCCCCTTTTGGTAGAGGTCCTTGGCCAGGCGCTCCAGGAGGTGGCGCTCCTCGGCCTCCAGCATGGAGGGGGGGATCTCGGCCTCCAGGCCCTCGGCGAGCTTCTCCAGGAAGGCCCGCTCCCTGGCCTCCTGGTACTGGGCCTCCGCCTGGCGCAGGAGGCTTTCCCGCACCTTGGCCCTGAGGTCCTCGAGGCTTTCCGCCTCCAGGGTCTTGGCGAACTCCTCGTCCAGCTCGGGGAGCTCCAGGGTCTTCACCGCCAGGACCTCGGTCCTCACCTCCCGCACCTTCTCGCCCTTTTCGTTCAGCACGGGGACCGGGACCACGTCCCCCGCCTTCTTGCCGAGGAGGGCCTCCCGCACGTGGGGCAGGGCCTTGGAGAGGTCAATGGGAAACTCCACCCCCTCCTCGGTGCGCACGTAGACGTGGTCCCTCTCCTGAGCCTCCCGCTCCACGGGTACAAGCTCGGCGTAGCGCTGGCGAAGCTCCTCCAGGGCCCGTTCCACCATCTCCTCGGTGACCTCGGGGCGGGGAACCTCCAGGGCGAAGCCCCGCCAGTCGGGAAGCCTCACCTCGGGGTAGTTCTCCACCTCGGCCACGTAGCGGAAGCCCTCCCCTTCCCGAAGCTCCTCCTCCACCACCCGGGCCGCCACGGGAAGGAGCCCAAGCTCCCGCACCGCCTTGGGGTAGGTCTCCTCCACCAGGCGCTCCTTGAGGTCGGCCATGAGCTCCTCCCGCCCCAGGCGCGCCTCCACCACCTTGAGAGGGGCCTTGCCCGGGCGGAAGCCCGGGATCCGCACCCGCCTCGCCAGGTCCTTGAGCAGGGCCTGGTAGCTGGCCTCCACCTTCTCCGCCGGGACCTCCACCCGGACCCTAACCAGATAACCGGAACGCTCCAGGATCTCCGCCACGCCTCACCTCGCCAGAAAAGGGGACCCCGCCCGGGTGGTGCGAGGAGCGGGACTTGAACCCGCACGGGTTGCCCCACCGGATCCTAAGTCCGGCGCGTCTACCGGTTCCGCCATCCTCGCAAGGGAGGGCGAGGCCCCCCTTTAAAATACCACCCCCCTCGGGGTGGCGGGATTGGGGTGAGCGATGGGACTTGAACCCACGACCCCCGGATCCACAGTCCGGTGCTCTGACCAGCTGAGCTACGCTCACCACGCTCAGCATCCGCCATTCTACGGGGCTACTTCCCTTGCGTCAAGGCCTGGAGGCCGCCCTCGAGGCTCATGGCCTCGTAGCCTTCGGCCTCCAGGTAAAGGGCGGCCACCTGGCTCAGGAGGCCCTTCTCGCAGACCAGGAGAAGGGGGACCCGGGGCAGGCCGTGCTCTCCCTTTTGGATCTTCTCCAGAGGAATCCACTCCGCGGGGAAGGGCAAGGGCGTGTGCCGCTTGTCCGGGGGGCGGACGTCCACCGCTTTCACCCCGGCCTGGAGGAGGGCGGGAAGCTCCTCGGGGCGGACCTTGCGCATGGGGCCAGTATAGCCCAAGGAGGCCCCGGCCCTCCCGCAAGATTATGCACTTTCACCCCGATATATGGTATAACTTGGCGTCCCCCGCCTCTTGTGCTAAGCTCATCCCTCGGGTACGCGATGCCGCCGAGAAGAGACCTCAAGAAAATCCTCATCGTCGGTTCCGGGCCCATCACCATCGGGCAGGCCGCGGAGTTTGACTACTCGGGCACCCAGGCGGTGAAGGCCTTAAGGGGGGCGGGGTACGAGGTGGTCCTGGTGAACTCCAACCCCGCCACCATCATGACCGACCCCGAGCTCGCCGAGCGCACCTACATCGAGCCCCTCACCCTAGATTCCCTGGAGAAGATCCTGGCCAAGGAGGCCCCCGACGCCCTCCTCCCCACCCTGGGGGGGCAGACCGCCCTCAACCTGGCCATGGCCCTCCACGAGGAGGGCATCCTGCAAAAGTATGGTGTGGAGCTCATCGGGGCCAAGGCCGAGGCCATCCGGAAGGGGGAGGACCGGGAAGAGTTCCAGAAGGCCATGCGGCGGATCGGCCTCGAGGTGCCCCGGGGCCGGATGGTGGGGAGCGTGGAGGAAGGCCTCCGCTTCGCCCGGGAGGTGGGCTTCCCCGTGGTGGTGCGCCCCTCCTTCACCCTGGGGGGCACAGGAGGCGGCATCGCCAAGGACGAGGCGGAGCTAAAGGAGGTCCTGGGGCGGGGCCTCCTCCTCTCCCCCGTGCACACCGCCTTGGTGGAGGAGTCGGTCCTAGGCTGGAAGGAGTTTGAGCTTGAGGTGATGCGGGACCACGCCGACACCGTGGTCATCATCACCAGCATCGAAAACCTGGACCCCATGGGGGTCCACACCGGGGACTCCATCACCGTGGCCCCGGCCCAGACCCTCTCCGACGCCGAGTACCAGCGCATGCGGGACGCCGCCAAGGCCATCATCCGGGAGATCGGGGTGGAGACGGGGGGGTCCAACATCCAGTTCGCCCTCCACCCCAAGACGGGGCGGATGGTGGTCATCGAGATGAACCCCAGGGTCTCCCGCTCCTCGGCCCTCGCCTCCAAGGCCACGGGCTTCCCCATCGCCAAGATCGCCGCCCTCCTCGCCGTGGGCTACCGCTTAGACGAGCTTCCCAACGACATCACCCGCAAGACCCCGGCCTCCTTTGAGCCCACCATTGACTACGTGGTGGTGAAGATCCCCCGCTTCGCCTTTGAGAAGTTCCAGGACCTCCCGAACACCCTGGGGGGGCTAAGGGACGAGCTTTCCACCCAGATGAAAAGCGTGGGGGAGGTGATGGCCATGGGCCGCACCTTCAAGGAGGCCCTAAAGAAGGCCCTAAGGGGCCTGGAGCGGGACGTGAGGGCCCTCGCCGGGGTGAGGACGGAGGACCTGGAGAAGAAGCTCTACCCCAACCCCGACCGCATCTACGCCGTCATGGAGCTCCTTAGGCGGGGGATGCCCGTGGAGGAGCTCTACCAGGCCACCCAGATAGACCCCTGGTTCCTCCACCAGATGAAGGAGATCGTGGAGGCCGAGGAGTGGCTCAAGACCCACCCCCCCAAGGACCGGGAGGACTACCGCTTCTACAAGGCCCTGGGGCTTCCCGACCGGAGGATTGGGGAGCTTCTCGGGAAGAGCGAGAAGGCGGTGCGGGAGGAGAGGAAGGCCCTCGGGGTGGCGCCCGTCTACAAGACCGTGGACACCTGCGCCGCCGAGTTTGAGGCCTACACCCCCTACCACTACTCCACCTACGAGCTGGAGGACGAGGTCTGGCCCTCGGAGAAGCCCAAGGTGGTGATCCTGGGCTCGGGGCCCATAAGGATCGGCCAGGGGGTGGAGTTTGACTACGCCACGGTCCACGCCGTCTGGGCCCTGAAGGAGGCGGGGTTTGAGACCATCATGGTGAACTCCAACCCCGAGACGGTCTCCACCGACTACGACACCGCGGACCGCCTCTACTTTGAGCCCCTGACCCTGGAGGACGTCCTGAACCTGGTGGAGCACGAGAAGCCCCTGGGGGTCATCGCCACCCTGGGAGGGCAGACCCCCTTGAGGCTCGCCCGGGGCCTGGAGGAGGCCGGGGTGAGGCTCCTCGGCACCCCCTTTAGCGCCATCCACCTGGCGGAGGACCGGGAGGCCTTCCACGCCCTCTGCCAGAGGCTCGGCATCCCCCAGCCCGAGGGCCGGGTGGCCCAAAGCCCCGAGGAGGCCATGAGGCTCGCGGAGGAGGTGGGCTTTCCCCTCCTGGCGAGGCCGAGCTACGTCCTGGGCGGGCGGGCCATGCGGGTCCTCTGGAGCCCCGAGGACCTCGGGCGCTACCTGGAGGAGGTCTACGAGCCCCTCCAGGAGAAGCCCTCCATCCTCCTGGACCGGTACCTGGAAGGGGCCATAGAGCTGGACGTGGACGCCCTCTCCGACGGGGAGGAGGTGATGATCGCCGGGGTGATGGAGCACGTGGAACGGGCCGGGGTCCACTCCGGGGACTCGGCCACGATCCTCCCCCCGGTCCACGTGCCGGAAGAGGCCTTGCGCAAGGTGCGGGACTACACCCGAAGCCTGGCCTTAGGCCTTGGGGTGCGGGGGCTTCTCAACGTCCAGTACGCGGTGCTCGGGGAGGAGGTGTACGTCCTCGAGGCCAACCCCCGCGCGAGCCGCACCGTGCCCTTCGTGTCCAAGGCCATCGGGGTGCCCCTGGCCAAGCTCGCCGCCCTCGTGGCCGTGGGCAAGACCCTGAGGGAGCTCGGCGTCCGCGACCTGGACCCCACCCCGCCCTACTACGCGGTGAAGGAGGTGGTCATCCCCTGGATCAAGTTCCCCGGGGTCATCCCGGTCCTGGGGCCGGAGATGCGCTCCACCGGGGAGAGCATGGGGATAGACCGGGACCCCTACCTGGCCTACTACAAGGCGGAGCTTGGGGCCGGGCAGCGCCTTCCCCTCTCGGGCCGGGTGCGGTTCATCGGGGAGGGCCTGAAAGACCTCGTGGCCCTCTACCGGGAGGCGGGCTTCGCCCTCACCGAGGGGGAGGACTACGACCTCCTCATCAGCCTCGTCCCCCACCCCGAGCTCAGGCGGGCGGTGGAGCGGGGCCTCCCCTTCGTCACCACCCGGGAGGGGGCCTGGTGGAGCCTGAAGGCCATCCTGCGGGCAAGGGAAGGGAGCCTGGAGGCCCAGAGCCTGCAGGACTGGCACCGGGTGTACAATGAGCTTCAATGAAGCTGGTCATCGCCATCGTGCAGGACACGGACGCCCCCGGCCTCACCAAGGCCCTCTTGGAGCGGGGCCTCCAGTCCACCAAGCTCGCCTCCACCGGGGGGTTCTTGCGGGAGGGGAACACCACCCTCCTCATCGGCCTCGAGGACGACCGGGTGGAGGAAGTCCTGGACCTCATCCGGGAGAAGTGCCGCACCCGCACCCGCCTGGTGACCCGGGGCCTGCCCCTCTCCGAGGCCCCCGACCCCTTCCTGGCCCAGCCCGTGGAGGTGCAGGTGGGGGGAGCCGTGGTCTTCGTCCTGCCCGTGGAAGGGTTCTTCCGGGTATGAGGCCCTTCTGGCTCCTGCCCCTGGTGGGCCTCGCCCTGGCCCAGGTGGGAAGGCCGGTGGAGGAGTTCCAAAAGGCCCTGGGCCCTCTCCCCCCCGGGGCCCGGGTGGAGGTGGAGGCCAAGGGGGGACGCCTCCTCGCCGCACGCTACCTTGGCCCCGAGAACGCCCCCTTCCTGGCCCGCCTCCTGGAGAAGGCCACGGGGCTCGGGTACGGAGGGCCCTTCCTGGACTGGTACGGGAAGAACCGGGGAGCCCTTTGGGGAAGGCGCCTCACCCTGGGCCTGGGGGAGGAGTTCCTCCTGGAGCTCGCCCTGGGGGAGGAGGTCTCGGCCCGGGTGGCCCCGCGGGAGGTCCCGGAAGGGGCCTTCGGCCAGGACCGGCTGGTCCTGGGGGAGAAGGGGCCCTTCCTCCGGGTCTTCTCCGACTTCCAGTGCCCCTTCTGCCGGCGCCTGGCCCGGGAGGTGCTCCCGGCGCTGAAGGCCCGCGCGGCCCGGGGCGAGGTGCGGGTGAGCTACCGCCACTTTCCCCTGAAGGAGATCCACCCCGAGGCCCTCCCCGCGGCCATCGCCAGCGAGTGCGCCCACCGGCAGGGGGCCTTCTGGCCCTACCACGACCTCCTGATGGCGGGAAGGCTAGGGGACTACCTGGGCCTCGCCCGGGCCCTGGGCCTCGAGGAAGGGGCCTTCGCCCGCTGCCTCAAGGACCCCTCGGCCCAGGCCCCCGTGGAGGCGGACCGGGCCCTGGCCCTAAGGCTCGGCCTCCGGGGCACCCCCACGGTCTTCGCCGGGCCCTACCGGGTGCCGAACCCCTTTGACCTGGAAAGGGTGCTGGACTACCTGGAGCTCGCCCGCTAAAGTGGGCGGGATGGAAGGCGAGGTCTTCCTCCTCAAAGACGCCAAGGGCCGGGCCTTCCTGGTGCGCCTGAGGCCCCAGGGGGTCTTCCACCACCACCGGGGAACCGTGCCCCACGAGGCCATCCTCGAGGCGGGCCCAGGGGGGGTGGTGCGCACCCACCTGGGGGAGCCCCTTTCCGTGCACCGCCCCACCCTGGAGGAGTACGTCCTCCACATGAAAAGGAGCGCCACCCCCACCTACCCCAAGGACGCGGGCGCCATGGTGACCCTTTTGGACCTCGCCCCGGGGATGCGGGTCCTCGAGGCGGGCACGGGCTCGGGGGGCCTCACCCTCTTCCTGGCCCGGGCGGTGGGGGAAGGGGGCCGGGTGGACACCTACGAGAAGCGCCCCCACCACCTCCGGCAGGCCATGGAAAACATCCGCGCTTTCTGGAAGCTGGACAACATCCGCTTCCACCAGGAAGGCCTGGAGGAGGCCAAGCTCCCCCCTGAGGCCTACCACGGGGTGGCCCTGGACCTCATGGAGCCCTGGAAGGTGCTGGGAAAGGCGGTGGAGGCCCTCCTGCCCGACCGCTTCCTGGTGGCCTACCTGCCCAACATCACCCAGGTTCTGGAGCTGGTCCGAGAGGCGGAGAGGCTGCCCCTCTCCCTGGAGCGGGTCCTGGAGGTGGGGTGGAGGGAGTGGGAGATCCGGCTTCCCGTGGCCCACCCCCGCTTCCAGCAGGTGGGGCACACCGCCTTCCTGGTCTCTTTCAGGAAATGGAAGGTCTCCTGATCCACGCCGTCTTGCGGGCGCTCGGGAAGGAGCTCCCCGCCCTGAACCTGGGCCTGGCCTTCCCCGACGAGGGCACCCTGGCCGTCCTGCTCAAGGGGAGGACAGGGCGCCTTTTCAACCTGGTGCTCCGCTACCGCCCCCCCTCCCCGAGCCTGGTCCTGGAGGAGGGCCGCCTCGAGGGGGAGCCCAAGACCGCCTTCCAGCGGCAGCTCCACGCCCGGGTGAGGGGGCCCCTGGTGGGGGCGGAGCAGCCCAAGCTGGACCGGGTGGCCCTCTTCCGCTTCGCCGGGGAGAAGGGCTTCGTGGACACCCCTCCCGCAACCCTGGTCTTTGAGGCCACGGGCAGAAACGCCAACCTCCTCCTCCTGGACGAGGCGGGGCGGATCCTCGGGGTGGACCGGGTCATCACCAAGGAGGTGAACCGCTACCGGGAGCTCAAGCCCGGCCTCCCCTACACCCCCCCGCCCCCCTACGAGAAGCTGGACCCAAGGACGCTCACCGAGGAGGACCTCCGGGTCCTCCTGGGCAGGCCCCTCAAGGAGGTGATCCGGCACGTGGACGGGGTGGGGCAGGAGCTCATGCGGGAGCTGGCGAAAAGGGCGGGCTTAACCCCCGAGACCCCCCTGGACGAGGCGGGGCTCAGGAAGGTGCACCAGGCCCTAAAAAGCCTGGTGGAGGACCCCCTCCTGCGCACGGAGCTTTCCGAGGAGCTGAGGCGGCGCTTCGCCGAGGAGGAGAAGGAGGCCTTGAGGAAGCCCCTCCTCGAGGCCCTGGAAAGGGAGAGGCGGACCCTCCTCGCCCGCCTAGGGGACTACCAAAGGGCCCTGGAGCGGCTGGAAGAGGCGGAGGCCCTCAGGCAGAAGGCCGACCTCCTCCTCGCCAGGCTGAAGGAGGTACCCCGGGGGAAAGCGCAGGTGGTCCTGGAGGGCTTTGAGGGGAAGCCCGTGGAAATCCCCCTGGACCCCGCCCTCTCCCCCCAGGAGAACGCCCAAAAGCTCTACGAGCGGGCGAAGCGCCTGGAAGAGCTTGCGGAAAGGGCTTTGGACCTCATCCCCAAGACCGAGGCCCGGATCCGGGCCCTGGAGGAGGAGATGGCCCGGGTGCGGGAGGCCTCCCTGGAGGAGCTTCTCCGCCTTTCCCAAAGGCCCAGGAAAAAGGAGGCCAGGCTTGGCCTCCGCTACACCTCCCCCTCCGGCTTTCCCGTGCTGGTGGGGCGGAACGCCAAGGAGAACGACCTCCTCACCCGCCTCGCCCACTCGGAAGACCTCTGGTTCCACGCCCAGGGGGTGCCGGGAAGCCACGTGATCCTGAAGGCGGAGGGGAAGAACCCGCCCCTGGAGGACCTCCTCTTCGCCGCGAGGCTCGCCGCCTACCACTCTCGGGCCCGGGGGGAAAGGCAGGTGGCGGTGGACTACACCCGCAAGAAGCACGTCTGGCGGCCCAGGAAGGCCGCCCCAGGCCAGGTGCTCTACACCGGGGCCAAGACCCTCTTCGTGGAGGGCACCCTCCCGCAGGAGGCCTCGGAGGAGTAAACTCGGGCCTCGTGAGGCGCGTGATGTTCCACGCCAAGATCCACCGGGCCACCGTGACCCAGGCCGATCTCCACTACGTGGGCTCGGTGACGGTGGACCAGGACCTCCTGGAGGCCGCCGGGATCCTGCCTTTTGAGCAGGTGGACATCTACGACATCACCAACGGGGCGAGGCTCACCACCTACGCCCTCCCCGGGGAAAGGGGCTCGGGAGAGGTGAAGATCAACGGGGCCGCCGCCCACCTGGTGAAGCCGGGGGACCTGGTAATCCTCGTGGCCTACGGGGTATTTGACGAGGAGGAGGCGAGAAACCTCAAGCCCACCGTGGTCCTGGTGGACGAAAAGAACCGCATCCTCGAGGTCCGCAAAGGGTGAAGCGCCTTAGGCTCTACCTGGAGCTTGTCCGCTTTGAGCACACCCTCTTCGCCCTCCCCTTCGCCTACGCGGGGATGCTCCTCGCGGCGGGGGGGTGGCCGGGGTGGCGGACCTTCCTCCTCGTCACCCTGGCCATGGTGGGGGCGAGGACCATGGCCATGGCCCTGAACCGCCTCGTGGACTGGCGGCTGGACGCCCTGAACCCGAGGACCAAGGACCGCCACCTGCCAAGGGGCCTGGTGAAGCCCTGGGAGACCCTCTTCCTCGCCCTCTTCGGCCTCGCCCTTTTGGTCTACGCCGGGCTTCGCCTAAACCCCCTCACGGCGAAGCTCCTCCCCGTGGCCGTCTTCTTCCTCGCCTTCTACAGCTACACCAAGCGCTTCACCTGGCTCTGCCACTATGTTTTGGGGCTCACCATCGGGGCGGCGGCCGCAGGGGGTTGGATCGCCGTCACCGGGAGCTTCGCCCCCACGGCCTACTGGCTCTGGGCGGGGGTGGGGCTTTGGATCGCCGGGTTTGACATCCTCTACGCCACCCAGGACTACGCCTTTGACCGGGCCTATGGGGTAAAGAGCATCCCCGCCCGCTTCGGGATCCCCAAGGCCCTCGCCCTCGCCCGGGCCACCCACCTCCTCGCCTGGCTCGCCTTCCTGATGGCCGGGTTGAGCTACGGGGCGGGGCCCCTTTACCACCTGGGCCTCCTCCTGGTGGGGGGGCTTCTCGTCTTTGAGCACCGCCTGGTCTCCCCGGAGGACCTCTCCAAGGTGGAGGTGGCCTTCTTCCAGGCCAACGTGGGGGTGAGCCTGGGGATGTTCCTCTTCATCGTGTTGGACCTCCTTCTGGGCCAGGCGCCCCCGGGGTAGGCTGAGGGCATGGAGGGGATCCGCAAGGCGGCCGAGCGGGCCATCCTGGAGTTCCTGGACCTCTTCCCCATGGGGGGAGGAAGCCTCTTCGTCCTGGGAGGGTCCACCAGCGAGGTCCTGGGGGAAAAGGTGGGGACGAGGCCGAGCCTCGAGGCGGCCCACGCCCTCCTAGAGGGCCTCCTCCCGCCCCTCCTGGAAAGGGGGGTGCACGTGGCGGTGCAGGCCTGCGAGCACCTGAACCGGGCCCTGGTGGTGGAAAGGGAAACGGCCCGGGCCTACGGCCTGGAGGAGGTCACCGTCTTCCCCCACCCCAAGGCGGGGGGGGCCTTGGCCACGGCGGCTTTCCTGCGCTTTAAGGACCCGGTGGTGGTGGAGTCCCTTAGGGCCCAGGCCCACGGGGGGATGGACGTGGGCGGGGTCCTCATCGGCATGCACCTCCGCCCCGTGGCCGTGCCCCTGAGGCTTTCCCTGCGGAGGATCGGCGAGGCGGTGCTCCTCGCCGCCAAAACCCGGCCCAAGCTCGTGGGCGGGGCCCGGGCGGTCTACACCCGGGAGGAGATGCTCAAGAAGCTGGAAGAATTTCTTCCAAAACCTCCCTGAACATGGCGGCCACCCCCAGGGCCTCGTAGCGGTCGTAGGCCCCCATGAGGGAGAGGCGGAAGACCCTCCCCTTCAAGGGCCCCTGCCCCCCGGCGATGACCGCCCCCCTTCTCGCGAAGGCCTCCTTCACCCGGGCGTAGGGAACCCCCTCCGGCAGGTAGAAGGCGGCCACCGCGGGGCTTTTCTCCTCGGGGACGGGCCTAAGGCCCCCTTCCTCCCCCACCCGGTAGAGGAGGGCGTTCTGCCAGGCCTTGAGGGCGAGGTGGTCCTCCAGGCGGGGAAGGACCTCTTCCAAGACCGAGGCCACCGCCAGGACCAGGTTGATGGCCGGGGTCCAGGCGCTCTCCCCTTCCCTTTGGGCCTTGAGCTCCCGGGCGAGGTCCAGGTAGTAGCCCCTGGGCTTTAGGCGCTCCAGGGCCCTTGGGGCGAGGGCCACGAAGCCAAGGCCCGGGGGGCACATGAGGCCCTTCTGGCTTCCCGAGGCGGCAGCGTCCACCCCGAGGGCCTCGAGGGCCACCTCCCCCAGGAGGAGGCTCGTCACCATGTCCGCCCCCACCAGGCCCTCGGGATTCTTCTCCTTGAAGGCCCGGGCCAGGGCGGGAAGGTCGGCGAGGGCCCCGGTGGAGGTCTCCGAGTGGACGAGGAGGAGGCCCGCGTATCCCTCCTTGGCCACCTCCTCGGGGCGGGGCACCTGGCCATAGGGGAGGTCCAGGCGGTGGGCCTTAAGGCCCGCCTCCAGGGCGATCTCGTAAAAGCGCTCGGAGAACTTGCCGTATACGGGCACCAGGACCCTCTCCCCGGGGGCGAAGAGGTTCTTGACCAGGGCCTCCATGGCCAAGGTGCCGCTTCCCGTGAGGATCAGGACCTCGCCCTCGGTGCGGAAGGCCTCCTTGAGGAGGCCCCGGGCCCTCAAGAAGACCTCCCGGGCGGCCTCGGTGCGGTGGTGAAGCTGGGGCCGGGCGAGGGCCTCCAGGGCCTTGGGGTGCAGGCGCACGGGGCCGGGGGTGAGGAGCCAGTCCATGGGAGAAGTGTAGCGGAAAGGGGGCCCGGACGGGGTAGCCTAGGCGTGTGCGCTGGACCCTCCGCTTCCGCCCCCTTTCCGGCGGGGAGCACCTTCTCCCCCTGCCCCAGACCCTCCCTGGCCAGGAGGTGGGGGAGCTTGCCCTCTCCCATAGGCCCCTCGAGGCCTTTGAGGCCCGGGGCAACCTCCTCGCCCGCTTCGCCCTGGAGGAAGGGGAAACCCTAGAACTCCGCTTCCGGCTAAAGACCGCGCCCCTCCGCTCCAGCCCGCCCTGGCGGGAGGCCCTCCTGGAGGAGCCCCCGGAGGCCTGGCCCGGCATCCTCGCCCACCGGGGGCACCGGGTGGAGCGCGCCCTGGGCTTCCTCTTCACGGGGAGGCCCCACGCCTGGTACCTGGTGGACGGCACCCCCCTGGACCCCCTCCTCTTCCAGGCCCTGAGGGAAAACCCCGCCCTCCTCCTCCCCCTCGGGGTGGCCCCCGATCCCCGGCTCTACCTGGGGGGGCACGAGGGGCGAAGGCTCCTCCTCCTGAAGGCGCCCTGGCCCGGGGAGGACCCCCCTCTTTGGGAGGAGCTCAAGGCCCTCGGGCTAGACCCCCTCTCCCCCGCCCGGGCCCTGGCCTTTCTGAGCCTTGGGGCCTCCGCCCTGGGCCTTGCCACCGGGCCCTGGCCCTACCTCCCCTACCTCGCCCTCCTCGCCCTCCGGCAGGGCCCCGCCCTCAAGGACCTCCTCAAAAGAAGCCCCCGCCACGCCCTAGAAAGCCTCCTCTTCCACGCCTTCGCCCTCTCCGTGACCACAAACCCCAGGCCGGAGCTCGGCCTAGGGTACCTGGCCCTTTTCTTCTGGAACCGGCTCAGGCCTTCTTCCTGAGCTCCTCCAGTATCTCCCGGAGAAGCCTGACCTCCTCCGGAGGCGCTGTCTCGGCCTTCTTCTGCAAGCGGTTCTGCGCCGCCTGCATGGGCACCACCACCAGGAAGTAGATGGCCGCGCCCACGATGAGGAAGTTGAGGAGGGCGTTCAAGAACTTGCCCAGGGCGACGGGACCAAGTTTCATCCCCGAGAAATCCGGCGCCCCACCCAAGGCGCCGATGAGGGGGGTAATCACGTCCGCCACCAGACTGTTCACCACCTGGCCGAAGGCCGTGCCGACCACCACGGCCACCGCCAGATCCGCCCCATTCCCCCGCGTCAGAAAATCCTTCAAACCTTTCCACATAAATACCTCGGCAAAGGAGCCAGGGCTACACCCAAACCGACCAAGGGCCGTAAAAACTGGCGGGCCCGGAGGGACTTGAACCCCCGACCTACCGCTTAGAAGGCGGCTGCTCTGTCCGCTGAGCTACGGGCCCAAACCGTGGAGCCGGGGCAGAAGCCCCGGCCCTTTGGAGCGGGAGACGGGACTCGAACCCGCGACCCTCGGCTTGGAAGGCCGATGCTCTACCAACTGAGCTACTCCCGCGTGGTCGGGGCGGCCCGATTTGAACGGGCGACCCCCTGCTCCCAAAGCAGGTGCGCTACCGGCCTGCGCTACGCCCCGGAGGCCGTGGCCACCCAGAGGCCACGATAGCACCTCACCTTAGGAGGGTCAAGGCATGCTATCATGGCTCCATGCGCTTAGGACCCCTGGAGATCATCCTCATCCTCTTGGTCATCCTTCTCCTCTTCGGCGCCAAGAAGCTTCCCGAGCTGGCCCGGGGCATCGGCCAGTCGGCGCGGGAGTTCAAGAAGGGCCTGCAGGAGGGCGAGGAGAAGAAGGAAGAGCCTAGGGCCTGAAGGCCCCCTCGGGCACGGGCATCCCCCCGGGGGCGTAGAGGCGGTAGCCCGTGGGGCGCACGTAGGTCGCCAAGGCTAGACCGTACGCCCGTGCCAGCTCCACCGCCTGGGCCGTGGCCCCTGTCCGGCTCGCTAGGAGTACCGCCCCTATCCCAATGGCCTTGGCCACCATCTCCCGGCTCGCCCGCCCCGTGCTCGCCAAAAGCACCGGGGGCCTCACCCCCTCCAAGAGCATGTAGCCCGCTAACCGGTCCACGGCGTTGTGCCGCCCGATGTCCTCGTTCAGGTAAAGAAGCCGCCCCTCCAGGTCAAAAAGGCCCGCCCCGTGTATGCCCCGGCTCCTTGGGTAGGCCCGGGCTTCCGCCCGCAAGGTGGCCAAGAGGCGGAGGGGAAGGGCGGGGTCCAGGGGCACGGGAGGGAGGGGCGCAAGCCTGGGCTCCCCGTGGCGGAGGCCGGGGGTGCAGCCGCTGTCCCGCACCCCCAGGGCCTTCTCGGGCTCGTAGGGGAGGTCCACGAGGACCATCCCCTCCCCCACCCTGAGCCGCACCCCCTCCAGGCTCCAGAGAACCCCGCTCAGGAAGAGGTGGCCCACCGCCAAATAGACCTCCTCCCCAGGGGTGTAGGCAAGGGCCGTCCAGGGCCTGCCGTTCACCACGAGAAGGAGGCTTCCCTCCTCGGGGAGGGGGAAGTCCTCCGGGGTGAAGCTTCCCCGCTCAAAGCGCCACATGGACGCCTCCACCTTAGCCCAGAAAGGCCCAAACCCAAAGCCCCAAAGGAACAATGGGGGCCGCTAAAGCCTTCTCAAGACCTCCTCCGCCTCCTTATAGCCCGGCTTGAGCTTCAGGGCCTCTTGGCACTGGTAGCGGGCGCCCTCCTTGTCCCCCAGCTTCTCGTTGGCCAGGCAGAGGCTGTAGCGGTACTCCGCGCGCTTGGGCTCGAGGCGCACCGCCACCGTGAGGCGGCTCTTGGCCTTGGGGTAATCCCCAAGGGCCAAATAGACCTGGCCCAGGTAGTAGTAGGCGGCCGGGAAGCGCAAGGGGGCGAGGGTCACGGCGTTTTCCAGGGCCACCCCCGCCTCCTTCGCCCTCCCCAGGGCCCAGTAGGCCTGGCCCAGGGTGTACCAACCCTCGGCGTCCAAGGGCTTGAGCCTATGCCCCTCCTCCAATACCCGGGCCGCCTCCTCCGCCTTCCCCTTGAGGAGGAGGGCCGAGGCGTAACGCACCCGGAGGTCCGGGTCCTTGGGGGCTTGGGCCACCGCCTTGGCGTACTGGTCCAAGGCCTCGTCCAGGCGGCCCAGGGAGAGGTAAAGCTCGGCCAGGGCGGCCCGCACCCCGGGGCTGTCCTCCAGGGAAAGGGCCTTCTTGAAGGCCTCCTCCGCCCTGTCCGGCTGCCCCAGGAGGGCGTAGACCAGGCCCCGCTGGGCGAAGAGCGCCGGGTAGCGGGGGTTGACCTTCTCCGCGTCCCGCAGCACCGAAAGGGCCTGTTCCAGGTAGGCCTTCCCCTTCTCCCGGTCCTCCGAGGCCCGGTAGAGGGCCACGTAGGCCTCGGAGAGGACCATGTACCCCCCGATGTACCGGGGGTTCTTGGCCACCAGGCCCTTGGCGTTTTCCAGGGCGGGGTTCAGAAGGCCCATCTTCAGCTGGGCCCGGGCCAGCCAGTAGAGGGCGTCGGGGTTGGCGGGATTTTCCTTGGCCGCCCGCTCAAACAGGGCCAGGGCCGCCTCGTACCGCCCGAGGGCGTAAAGCTGCACCCCCATCTTCAGGGGGTCCTGCTGCACCTGCCCCGCCGGGGGCGGAGGGGTCTGGGCCAGGCCGGGAACCCCAAGCAAGCCAAAGGCGACAAGCAACCAGCGCATCTTTCCCTCCTAAAGGACAAACCGCGTTAGGTCCGGGGAAGCGAAGACCTCTTGAAGCCGCTTCTCCACGTAGGCCCGGGTGATCTCCACACGGCCCAGGTCGGTCTGGAAGCTCACCTCCTCCAGCACCCTTTCCAAAACCGTGGCGAGCCGCCTGGCCCCGATGTCCTCGAGGTCCTGGTTGGCCCGGTGGGCCGCCTGCGCGATGGCCCAGAGGGCCTCGTCCTCAAAGACGAGCTCGGTGCCGTCGGCCTTAAGGAGCTCCGTGTACTGCCGGATAAGGGAGTTCTCGGGCTCCTTGAGGATGCGGTAGAACTCCTCGGGGCCCAAGGGGGAAAGCTCCACCCTTATGGGAAACCGCCCCTGGAGCTCGGGGATCAGGTCCGAGGGCTTGGCCACGTGGAAGGCCCCGGCGGCGATGAAGAGGACGTGCTCCGTGGAGATGGGACCGATCCGCGTGGAGACCACGGTGCCCTCCACGATGGGCAGGAGGTCCCGCTGCACCCCCTCCCCCGAAACATCCGGGCCCACGGTACCTTCCCGGCGGGCCACCTTGTCGATCTCGTCGATGAAGACGATGCCCTCCTCCTGGGCGCGGCGCCTCGCCTCCTCCTTGAGCTCTTCTTTGTCTATGAGGCGCTCGGCGTGCTGGTTCTTCAGCACCTCCCGCGCCTCCCTCACCGTCATGCGGCGGCGGACCGGGCGCCTCGGGAGAAGGCCCTTGAGCATCTCCCCCATGCCCCCGAAGGCCTCGCCCCCCAGGACCCCCATGAAGGGGAGGGAAAGCTCCTCCTCCACCTGGACCTCCACGAGGTGGCCGTCCAGGCGGCCCGAGCGCACCTCGGCCAGGGGGGCGCGAAGCAGGGTGGCGAGCTCCTCCTCGGCGAAGGCCAGGGCCTTCTCCTCCACCTTCTTCTTCATCTCCTCCAGCACGAGCTGGTAGCTGGCCTCCGCCAGGTCGCGGACGATGGCGTCCACGTCCCGGCCCACGTACCCCACCTCGGTGAACTTGGTGGCCTCCACCTTCACAAAAGGCGCCCCGGCGAGGCGGGCAAGGCGGCGGGCGATCTCGGTCTTCCCCACCCCCGTGGGGCCAATCATGAGGATGTTTTTGGGGGTCACCTCCCGGGCCACCTCCGGGGGGAGCTTCTTGCGGCGGTAGCGGTTCCTCAAGGCCACGGCCACCGCCCGCTTGGCCGCCTCCTGGCCCACGATGTACTTGGAGAGCTCCCTTACGATCTCGGCGGGCGTCAGGTTCATGCTTCCCCCAGGGTGAGGACCGTCACCTGGCCCGAGGTGTAGAGGTCCACCTCGGCGGCGATCCTTAGGGCCTCCTCGGCGATCTCCTTGGCGGAAAGCCCCGTGTGGCGGTAAAGGGCCTTGGCGGCGGCGAGGGCGTAGGGGCCGCCCGAGCCCACCGCCAAAAGGGGCTCCTCCGGGGCGATCACCTCCCCGCTTCCCGAGAGGAGGACCATGCCCTCCCGGTCCGCGGCCACGATCATGGCCTGGAGGTGGCGGAGGACCCGGTCGGTGCGCCAAAGCTTAGCGGTTTCCACCGCCCCCTTCAGGAGGTTCCCCTTGGCCTCCTTGAGCCGCTCCTCAAAGCGCTCCAGGAGGGCCAAGGCGTCGGCCACACCCCCGGCGAAGCCCACCAGGACCCCCTCCCCCACCTCCAGCTTCCGCACCTTCACCGCCCCCCGCTTGAGCACGGTCTGGCCGAAGGTGACCTGGCCGTCCCCGGCGAGGGCGGTGACCCCGTCCTTGCGCACGGCCAGGATGGTGGTGCCGTGAATCTCCACGCCGCCAAGATACCCCCTAGGCATGAGAAGGGCGTTAGGCTAGGCGGCCAAGGACCTCCCGGGCCTCTCCCGCTCAAAGAGGACCCGCCCCTCCCCAAGGGCGGCCGGGACCACGCCAAACCCCTCCTTCAGGGCCTCCCTGGCCTCGGCCAAGGTGTACCACCCGGCGCACCCCTTCCGGGCACCTTTCGGGAAAGGGGAGAAGGGTGTTCCGGAGGAGTCGGCGTCGCTTCCCCCCGGGCCAGGGAGCCGAAGAGGACCACGGCGAGGGCCTCGAGGCGCTCCCCCAAGGCGCGGGCGGCCTGCACCGCCTTCCCCAAGGGAGCCTTGGGGTTAAAGCGGAAGGCCTGGGTCGTCATCCTAAGGAGACTCAAGGCACACACCCCCCTCCACCCCTTCCCCTAGACTGGTAAGGGTGAAGGCCAAGACCCTAGGCGAACTCAAGCGCACCTACCCCCTGGAAAAGCTTCGCCGCACCGTGAAGGACGAGGCCCGGGATAACCTCCGGGAGAAGCTAAGGCGCGGGGAGACGCTCTTTCCCGGCATCCACGGCTACGAGGACACGGTGATCCCCGCCCTGGTCCAGGCCATCCTGGCCAAGCAGAACTTCATCCTCCTCGGCACCCGGGGCCAGGCGAAAAGCCGCATCCTTAGAAGCCTCACAAGCCTCTTAGACGAGGAGGTCCCCGCCCTCGCCACGGAGCTCAGGGATAACCCCCTCTTTCCCATCTCTCCCGAGGGGAAGCGCCTTTTGGAGGAGGCCGGGGACGAAGCCCCGATCCTTTGGCTTGGCCGGGAGGAGCGCTACGTGGAAAAGCTTGCCACCCCCGACACCACCGTGGCCGACCTCCTCGGGGACATGGACCCCATCAAGGCGGCCAGGCGGGGCACGGGGATGGCGGACCTGGAGAGCATCCACTACGGCCTCCTGCCCCGGGCAAACCGGGGGATCTTCGCCGTGAACGAGCTCGCCGACCTCGCCCCCAAGGTGCAGGTGGCCCTCTTCAACATCCTCGAGGAAGGGGACGTCCAGATCCGGGGCTACCCCATCCGGCTTCCCCTAGACGTCTGGCTCGTCTTCACCGCCAACCCCCAGGACTACACCGCAAGGGGCCGGATCGTCACCCCCCTCAAGGACCGCATCGGGAGCGAGATCCGCACCCACTACCCCCGCTCCCTGGAGGAGGGGGCCCGGATCAGCGCCCAGGAGGCCTACGTGCCGGAGGGGGTCCTGGTCCCGGAGTGGGTGAGGCTTTCCGTAGAGGCCGTGGCCTTCGCCGCCCGGGAGGACCGCCGCGTGGACCAGACGGCGGGGGTCTCCCAGCGCCTCGCCATCAGCCTCTTGGAGGTGGTGGCGGCGAGCGCCGAGCGAAGGGCCCTCCTCCAGGGGGGAAGGCCCGTGGCGAGGCCTCTGGACCTCTACCAGGGGCTTCCCGCCATCACGGGGAAGCTGGAGCTGGAGTACGAAGGGGAGCTCCAGGGGGCGGAGAAGGTGGCCCGGGAGATCGTGCAGAAGGCTTTCGGGATGGTCCTCCCCCGCTACCGCATCAGGACCGAGCCCATCGTGGCCCACTTTGAGGCGGGAAACCTCCTCACCCTCCCCGAGGGGGACCTAGAGGAAGCCCTTAGGGCCATGGCCGGGGTCCCGGGGCTTCTGGAAGCGGCGAGGGCCCTCGCCGAGGGGGAGGAGCCCGAGGTCCTGCTTTCCGCCGGGGAGTTCGTCCTCGAGGGCCTCGTGGGGAGGAGGAAGCTCTCCCGGGGCGAGGCGAGCTACCAGGCGGCGGAGAGGCCGAGGAGCTATGGCAACTAGCCTGGAGCGGGACAAGGAGGCCGTCCTCGCCGCCTTAAGGCCCTTCCTCCAGGGGACGGGAACGAGGCTTTTCCTCTTCGGCTCCTTCGCCCGGGGAGAGGGGGGGCGGGCCTCCGACCTGGACCTCGCCCTCCTCTCGCCTATACCCCTCGCCCACCTCATGCCCCTCCTCCGGGAGGCCCTGGAGGAGGCCCCCGTGGTGCGGCGGGTGGACCTCGTGGACCTCGCCGAGGCCGAGCCCGCCTTCCGGGAACGGGTGCTCAGGGAGGGCGTCCTGTGGGCCGAGTTCTAGAACGGATCCAGGTCGCGGAGAAGGCCCTCGCCACGCTTAGAGAGCTCGCCTTCCTGCAGGACCCGAGCCCCGTTGAGCGGGACGCGGCCATCCAGCGCTTTGAGTACACCTTTGAGGCCTTGTGGAAGGCGCTTCAGGCCTACCTCCGGGAGGTGGAGGGGCTGGAGGGGGCAAGCCCCAAGGGGGTCATCCGCCTGGCCCGGGAGGCGGGGCTTTTGGGGGAGGAAGAGGCTCGCCTGGCCCTCGGCATGGCGGACGACCGCAACCTCACGGTCCACACGTACAACGAAGCCCTGGCCCGGGCCATCTTCTCGCGGCTTCCGGACTACGCCCGGCTCATGGAAAGGATCTTGAGGAGGTTGCAAAGATGAAGGCCATCCGCTACAGCCGCTACGAGGAAGGCCTGGAGGACCTCTCCCCCGAGGAGATCCTCTCCCTCCTAGAGGACTTCCTCCTGGACTCGGGGTTTTCCGACCCCTTCCAGCGCTACGACCCGGACCCGAGCCGCGCCCCCACCCTCGAGGACCTCTACGACGCCCTCCTCCAGGCCCTCCTCAAGAACGAGCTCGTCCCCGAGGACTGGCTAAAGGAGGCCCGCTTCGCCGACCGCAAGGAGGAAACCCGCCTCTACCAGGCCATCCAGGGGATGATCCAGAAGCTCAAGGAGGCGGGCTACCTCCGCCTTCCCGGGGAGGACCCCACGGACCCCGCCCAAGGGGGGTACCGGGGCGAGGCGGGGGAGGCCCGGTTTGAGCTCACGGAGAAGGCCTCGGACTTCCTGGGGCTAAAGAGCCTCCGGGAGCTCCTCGGGGCCCTAGGGCGGAACCCCCCGGGCCTCCACCCCACCCCCCACCACGCCCCCGGGGTGGAGAAGACGGGGGAGACCAAGGCCTGGGAGTGGGGGGACCCCCTGGACCTCAACGCCCCCGAGACCCTGAAGAAGGCGGCCCTCAAGGGCCTGGAGCGCCTTTCCCACGAGGACCTGGTCATAGACCTCGCCGAGTACACCGCCAGCATGAGCACCGTGGTCCTCCTGGACTGCTCCCACTCCATGATCCTCTACGGGGAGGACCGCTTCACCCCGGCCAAGAGGGTGGCCCTGGCCCTCGCCCACCTCATCCGCACCCAGTTCCCCGGCGACCGGGTCCGCTTCGTCCTCTTCCACGACACCGCCGAGGAGATCCCCCTCTCCAAGCTCCCCCTGGCCCAGGTGGGCCCCTACCACACCAACACCAAGGCGGGCCTGGAGCTCGCCCGCACCCTCCTCAAGAAGATGGGCGGGGAGATGAAGCAGATCATCCTCATCACCGACGGCAAGCCCTCGGCCTTAACCCTCCCGAGCGGGGAGATCTACAAAAACGCCTGGGGCCTGGACCCCCTGATCCTCGCCGAAACCCTGAAGGAGGCCACCCTGGCGAGGCGGGAGGGGATCCCCATCCACACCTTCATGCTGGCCCGGGAGTCCGAGCTTTTGGCCTTCGTGAAGAAGCTTTCCCAGATCACCCGGGGCAAGGCCTACCTCACCCACCCCGGCAACATCGGCCGCTACCTCCTCCTGGACTTCCTCAACAAGAAGGTGCGGAGGAACTGATGGCCCCCTTGCGCCTCGCCCTTCTCCTGGAGCGCCTGAGGCGCCCCCGGGTTTTCCCTAAGCCCATCCCCGCCCTGGTGCGGGAACACCACGAGGTGCGCGCCCCCCTCTCCCTAGACCTTCCCTACTACGCCGCCCGGGGCGAAAGGGGCTACGCCCTCGTCCCCTGGGACCGGTACATGGCGGAGGCGGAGGAGGTCCTGGAGCGGGCCGGGCTTAGCCAGTGGCCCTTTCCTGGGGCCTAAGCGCCTCGGCCAGGAAGGCGGCCATCACCCCGAGCATGAGGCCCAAGGCCACGGCCAGGGCGAGGAGGAGGCCCCGCTTAGGGGCCACCTTCTCGGCGGGGCCAGCACCGAGGCCCAGGCCTCCTGGTTGCTGGCGATTTGTCCCCATCAATACCCCGTAG
>NZ_JBAMMI010000067.1:13878-28722 GCF_039793865.1 Thermus sp. | reverse complement strand
GGAGGAAGGCCAGGGGCGTGGCCAGGGTCCAGAGGAGAAGGTCTACCAGAAACTTAACAGTCCCGCGCATGCTGGTAGCCATCCTACTCCCTCATAATGCGGGGATGGGAATTTGAACCTGAGCTAGCCTTTTCCCAGGGCGCGGATGGCCGCAATGACCCGGTCTTGATCCTGGGGAGCCAAGGAGGAGCCGGAGGGCAGGCAGAGTCCCCGGGCGAAGAGGTCCTCCGCAACCCTGCCGCCTACGATTTCTGCTCCTCGGAAAACGGGCTGGAGGTGAAGGGGCTTCCAAACGGGCCGGGTTTCAATGCCCTGGGCCTCGAGGGCCTGCCGAATCTCCTCAGGGGTCCGGCCAAAGAGTGCGCGGTCTACAAGCATCACCGTAAGCCAACGGGTATGCCTCCCCCAAGGGGCTTCAGGCTGGAAGGAAACCCCAGGAAGATCAGAAAGCTCCTGCACGTACCGTTCGTAGATGCGCCGCCTGGCCTGCACCCGCTCTTCCAAGGTCTTGAGCTGGGCCCGCCCTACCGCCGCTAGAAGGTTACTCATGCGGTAGTTGTAGCCCACCTCCACGTGCTCGTACCAGGGAAAAGGTTCCCGGGCCTGGGTGGCGAGCTTCCTGGCCCGGGCCACCAGGGCTCCATCATGGGAAACCAACATTCCCCCACCCGAGGTGGTGATGATCTTGTTCCCGTTGAAGGAGAAGATCCCAGTGCGTCCGAAGGTTCCGGGACTTCGGCCTTGGTAGGTGCTCCCCAGGGCCTCGGCGGCGTCCTCAATGAGAGAAACCCCGTACTCCTGGCAGAGGGCCTGGATAGGAGCGATGTCGGCGCTCTGGCCATAGAGGTGCACCAGCACCACCGCCTTGGGAAGCCTGCCCTTCCTGGCCCGGGCCTCGAGGAACTCGGCGAGGAGGGCCGGGTCCATATTCCAGGAGGTCTGCTCGCTGTCTACGAACACAGGCCGGGCCCCGAGGTATAGCACCGGGAAGGCACTCGCGGCGAAGGTCAAAGTGGAAACCACCACCTCGTCCCCCGGGCCAACCCCGGCCAGGATCAGAGCTAGGTGAAGGGCTGCCGTGCCCGAGCTCACCGCAAGGGCGTGGGAGGCCCCAACGGTTTGGGCGAACTCCCGCTCAAAAGCCTCCACCTGGGGACCCAGGGGGGCGATCCAGCCAGACTCCAGGGCCTCCTGAAGGAACTGGGCCTCGAGACCGGAAAGATGGGGGGGAGAGAGGTAAATACGGTATTTCATGATTTTTTTCATGATTTTCTAACGCGGATAAGCTCGTCTCCAAAGCGAGAGTGAACTATTCGTCCGAGAGTTTTTAAAATAATAACTAGGTCGCTCCACAAGGTCGCATTCCTAAAATACTCTAAGTCAAGTTTAATCTTTTCCGGCATGACTTGCTCTATGTAAAATTTTTCAGGGTCCCGGGCCTGCGCAAGGAGCTCGCTCTCATTGCTGTATTTTATTGACGCCGGGCTCGTGATTCCCGGCAAAAAATCCAGAATCTCTCTCTGTTCAGGAGTGTATAGTGCTACATAGCAAGGCAACTCCGGCCTAGGCCCGACAAAACTCATCTGTCCAAAGACTACATTCAAAAGTTGAGGTAATTCATCTAGTTTGTACTTCCTCAACCAGTAGCCAACACGCGTAATTCGGGGGTCCTTCCCAATCGTCAACGGTTTTCCTAACTTTTCTGCGTCCACAACCATGGTGCGGAATTTCCAAATTCTAAAGGGTTTCCCCCTGTAACCAATCCGCTCTTGTAGATAAAAAACAGGCCCTCGGTCTTCCAGTTTGATTAATATGGCTATGGCCAAGAAAACAGGCCAGAGCAGAATAAGGCCTAAAATAGCAAGCCCAAGGTCAAATAAGCGTTTTCCCAATCTCTTCACCTACACACCCCCAAGCCGATTCTCCAAATCGCTTAACCAACGTCCTACAAGCTTGTCCCAGCTGAAGTTTTCCTCTACGAATCTGCGCCCGTTAGCTCCCAACTCGCTAGCCACATCTGGATGTTCCAATAAATATACGATGGCATTAGCCAAGGCCTGGGGATCCTCTGGACTAACCACGATACCACTTTTGGCCTGCTCTACCATGCGAGCCCCCTCACCTTTCCCACTATAAATAACCGGCTTGCCCGATGCCATGATCGGAAACATCTTACTAGGTCGAGCCCCCGCATTGACAGGGATATCCCGGACTGTTACAACACCCGCAAGAGCAATTGAAAGAAGCTGGGCAACGTATGTGGGATTCTGAGGGGGCAAGAATAGAACATTTTCTAGACCCCTCTGGTGGACCATAGACTTTAGGCGGGCCCTCTCAGATCCGTCTCCGACAATTACCAAGGTCACATCGGGCGCCCTTCCTCTGAGAAGGTCCATGGCCTCGATTGCGACTTCCAGCCCATGAGCGAAACCAATTGTGCCTGGGTACAAAAGCATCTTCCTATTTGCTAACCCGAGCTGGTCAGCTAATTCCCAGTCGGGCTCTCTAGGACGAAAGAGGCTAGTGTCTACCCCATTGGGGAGAAAGAGTACTTTATCAACCCTTACGCCTTTTTTTTGGATCAAGGAACTTAGTATCCCTTCAGTTACTGCATTCACAAATGTGGCATTTCTATAGCACCAGGCCTCCAATGCCTCTGCCAGAGCATAGATTTGGTCATTACGCAAGACGCCCAGATCCCTAGCGGCATCGGGCCAGAGGTCAGCTACATTGAGGACCGCTGGAATTCGCCAGAAACGAGCTACTAGGAGGCCAGTAATACCGAGAAATAACGGTGGAGACTCAATAAAAAGGATGTCTGGGCGCTTTGCCCGGTAAAGCCCAACCAAGGAGGAAACCGCAAAGGAAAGGTAGTTCAAGATGCGCTTAATCCCGGCACCCGTAGAGGGGTATAACCAAACCCTGTGCACAAGTACCCCTTCCCAGCCTTCACGAACGTAGAAGTGCCCCCGGTAATCGGGGAATATACGCCCGGTGGGATGGTTGGGCAGTGCGGTCACCACCTCTACCTCGTGTCCTAAGCGTTGGAGCTCTCTAGCTAAGGCCGAAAGGCGCACTTGAGAAGCCCCGATTTCGGGAGGGAAGTACTGGGTCAGAATTAAGAAGCGCATAAGAACCACCCACTAAAGGCAGATGACTGTAAAATCCCCGAGTCGTCCGTATTCTCCATCCGATGAAAGGTAGCCCAATTATAGCCTTTGGGACTGAGGCCCAGCCGTTCAAGAACCCGACTTTTCCGCTCGGCCTTGACCCTGTGGTAAAGGGCTGCGTCGTAGATCACGTTTCCCACAATGTGAATCTTATCATCTGGGATGCCCTCCCGAAGAAGATTGCGCACCGCGGTCTCTGTGGGCGCAAAAAGCACATCAGAAGCATGGTCGGTGAGCACCCGGTTGATCTCTTCCGGCATCCTGCGGTTGAAAGAACGCAAGCCCGCTTCCACGTGGGCCACCGGGATGTGAAGCTTCACCGCCGCCAAAGCCCCCGCCAGGGTGCTGTCCGTGTCCCCGTAGACCAGGACCCAGTCGGGCTTTTCCTGCAGGAGCACCCGTTCTATGGCTTCCAACATTCGCCCCGTGTTCTGGCCGTGGGTGCCGCCCCCAATGCCCAAGTGGTAATCCGGCTCGGGGATTTCCAGCTCCTGAAAAAACACCCGACTCATGTTGTCGTCGTAGTGCTGGCCGGTGTGGACCAACACCTCCCTTACCCCCGGCGTGACCCGAAGCGCCCGGGATACTGCTGCCGCTTTGATGAACTGGGGTCGGGCACCCAAGACGCTGACCACCTTCATACGATCCTCCTGTAGAAGGCCAGGAGCTTCTCCGCTTCCTGTTCCCAGTTGAACCTTTCCAGCACCGCTTTTCTACCACGTTTGCCCATCTCTTCCGCCTCCTGAGGATGCTCTAGAAGCCACTGAATCGCCTTGGCTATTTCCTTAGGATTTAAAGGGTCCACGGTCAAGCCGCACTGCTCGCCTTCTACGATTTCGCGCCAGAGCGGGAAGTTAGACGCAACAACAGGTATTCCTGCAGCCATATATTCAAAGAGCTTGACGGGTTGTCCTGCCACATAATTCAGCGTAGGATGGAGAATGACCAATCCAACACGAGACCTGGCAAGCAACGTACGGATCTCTTTCCGGCTTAGCCAACCCATAAAGACAGTTCTATGCCATCCGGGCATTTCCTGGAGACGGCTCTCCAACTCGGGGGGATCAAATCTACCCGCAAGAAAGAGTCGGGCCCCAAGTCTAGGAGGAAGATGCTCCATGGCTTTGACTATTTCTATGACCCCGCGGATGGCGGATATCCCCCCTACATATACCACTTGCATAGGACGCTCACTATAGGGGATTTCCCCTGCGTGCGGAAACTCCGATAGGAGAGGAAAATTCTGGACCACTACCGTCTTATGTGGCGGAAAGCGTTCGGCTATGGCCGGGGTAGCAGCCACTATACCGTTCATAAATCTACCTGCTACCCATTCCATCAACTCTGCGGCCTTCGCAACCACGCCCCGAAGAACGGATGGGATCCAGTATTTGCTCAAAATCTGGCGCGGTAGGTCTTCGTGCACGTCGTAAATAACTTTTTTCCCCATGAGCCGCAAAAGCAGGCCTACGGGGATGAGCTCGGGATCGTGGAAGTGATAAATGTCAGCCCTTTCGCGTACTGCCAGGCTCAGAGCCTTGAAGGTGGTTCCGAACATGCGGGAAAAACGGTTCTTAGGAGTGGGCAGGCCATGGATTCTAATTCCCTCGGACTCTTTGGGTTGCCCTTGAGCTACCAGCACAACTTCGTAGCCGGCTTGGGCCAAAGACTGGGCTTCCTTATGGAAGATTCGAGTGTCTAGTACAGGATGGACTGTGCTTAAATGAAGCACCCTTTTTGCCTTGGTCATCCTTGCCTCCTCGAAAGAGCACGAGGAACACCGGAAAAGCCTGTTAGCAATCCTAAGACTGTGAAGAGCAACCGATTATCCGGTATATCTCCGCTAAACATTGCATTGAGCAGGGTGTTCACCAGCATGAGAATGGCCACAAAATGCAGTGGGCGCTGGCGGATCTTCGCCCACTCTATTTGTCTTATGGAAAAGAGAACGAGAAAGACAAAGAGAGAGAACCCAATTAAGCCCGTTTCTGCAGCTAACTCCAAGAGAATATTATGGGGATAATCTCTTTCTAACGAGGGGTCCCCATAGTACCAGTAAAAGCTGCCAACGCCCTGACCAAGAACAGGGGCTCGCGTTATCTGTTCCCAAGCCCCCTCTATGCGCCGAAGTCGGCCCTCTGCGGATGTTCCTCCACTAGGCTCTTCCAAGAGGATCTGCAACCTATAAAGCGTCGTCAAGGGAGCAACCTCGGAAGCAAGGGAGAACAAAACGCCCATGGTAAGGAGGAAAAGCATGAATTTGAACGGCTTTTTGGCTAATAGAAAAGCAATAAAGATGCTCATGAGAGTTGCGATGAAAGGCCCGCGGCCACCGATAATTAGTAACGTAATAAAAAAGAACAGTAACATGATTAATAAAAATGTTTTAAAAAATCCCCTTTCCTTTCCCAACAAGAGGCCCGCTACCAGGATATTGGTTGCCATCCCAACAACCCTACCCACACCCAGGTAGTTTCCTCCTAACACGCGTTCGAGATGAGGCTCTGTGGAACCACTATTTATGTAAACGAGCCAGGACTCTACTGCAAGCCATACGGCAGCTAAAACCAATAAGAAGTAGAATCGCGCCACGCGTTCTGGTTTATTTGCGATGATCAAAGCTGCCCCTGCGTAAGCCCAAAACACCAAGGTAAGAACGCGCACAACCTTGTCAGTAGCGTAAGGGTCGTTCGGGGCCCAGATAAGCGTAAAGCTTATCCATGACGAAAAGGCAAGATAAAGCATTACACCTTCAAAGGCCGTCTTGTAGACCTTAGTCCTTCGCAAAATTATTAGAAATAATGCAGATAGAATGCTCAGCCCTAAAAATAGCAAGGTTATATCTATTGGCACCCAAGCAAACCGCGGGTCCGCCTTGAAGCGGCCAGCCAAAAGGAAGAGGACGAAAAGTGCTTCGAAGGAAGCGAGGGCGACCAAGGTTCGTGCTATAGGCAGCTTAGGCCAAGGAAAGTTCCCCGTTGTTTCCCCTCTAACCATGGCGACTGTCCTTCTGCTTAGGGATTTCGGGAGTATTCGGGCGTATTTCTAAATCAATTATTAAAACCATCACAACAAAGTAGATTCCATAAAGCGTTGCACTCCCCCAGGAGAGAAAAGCCAGGGCTTTGCTAGAATCCAACTCGAGCCCCAAGAGTAGGGCAAATATCATTAGAGCGGACATGTCATAAACTAATTTTATCCACGACCACCGGGACAGAAAGACCACCCGGCTCACCGGACTTACGGTCAGTTGGGCAACCATCCAAGGGGCCATTACCGCTATCATCCTACCCGCCTCCTCCCAAGCACTCCCGAAAACCCGGGGAGTCAGGAGGGGGGCCAAGAGCCAAAGGGTAAGGCCAAAGGGAAACGCGATCAGGAAAAGCCTGAAGGTCGTGGTTAGAAGGAAGGACTTCAAAGCTTGGGGTTTCTCCCGAGCAAGTTTTGCCGCGCGACCGTAGAAGACATCAGCCACCGCGGCCCCCACCAGAGAAACCGGCAGGGCCACCACCCTTTGGGCCAGGGCCAAACTACCCCCCACGGCAGGTCCGTACAGGGCTGTGAAGACCGGCACAGGGGCCATAAGGGCCAAGGTGTTAAGAAACCCAGAGGGGAGCTGAACCAGAGGATAGGCCTTGTACTTCGCCAAAACGCCAGGGGAAAACCAGGAAGCCTGGGCCTTGGGTAGAATCCGCCAGAGGGCGGTTAGGCCCAGGAAACGGCCCAGGACTTCTCCCCAAAGGAGGCCAGCCCCACCCGCAAAGGAGAAAAGGACTTGGGCCACGGGGCGGGCTATGCCCTGGACCACGGTGAAGCGTCCCACTAGGTCGAAAGCCCCTTGGCGTACGCTGTAGTAGCGCAGGGACATGCCCCAGGCGAAGGCTACGAGGGCCGGAAAGGCCAGAAGGAAGGCCCAGGGTGGAAGGGCCCCATAACCGAGGAGGTCCTTTTGGCGGAGAAACTCCAGTGCCAGAGCTCCCAGAAGGCCCGTGAGTACTCCCAGGACCAGGCTGCTCCGGGTGAGGGCTAGGGCGTCCTCCTCGTTGGAGGCGGCCACGATAGCCACCTCGTACCGAAGGGTGGCCAGCACTGAGGATACGCCCAGGAAGCTCACAAAAAGCCCCCAAAGCCCCATAGCCTCCGGGGTGTAGAGGCGAGTAAGAAGCGGAGAGAGAAGCACACCCGCCGCCTGAGCTAGGGCGGTTCCTCCGGCGATAGTCATCGCATCCCGGAAAAAGCGGCTTTGGGGCAAGCGGCAAAAAGCACTCATGGGGTCAAGAGGCATAGAAAAGCTTCCTGGACTTGCCCTTGACTTTTTGGCTCCAGGCCGGGCCACATGGGAAGGGAAAGCACCTCCTGGGCCGCCCGTTCGGCCTCGGGGAAGGTACCTTCTGGATACCCGTAGACCGGAAGTCGGTGAAGGGGTACCGGGTAGTACACCATGGTGCCAATCCCCTTACTCGCCAGCTCCTCAGCTACGCGGTCCCGTCCTGCGGGAATACGGACGGTGTACTGATGGAAGACATGCCCCTCTGTCAAGGGAGGCAGGACCAGGCCCGGGATCCCCTGAAGGAGTCCGTGGTAGCGGGCGGCCACCTCCCGGCGGCGGGCGTTGAAGGCGTCCACGTGCCTGAGCTTCACCCGGAGAAAAGCCGCCTGCAGGGCGTCCAAACGGGAGTTGTAGCCCACCCTCTCGTTGTGGTACTTCCTCCGGGAGCCGTGGACCCGGAGCATGCGGGCAAGGTCGGCCACCTCGTCGCTGTTCGTGGCGATGAGCCCCCCGTCCCCGTACCCGCCCAGGTTTTTGGTGGGGAAGAAGGAGAAGGCCCCGGCGTCCCCCAGGGTGCCCACTTTCCTGCCCTTGTAGGTGGCCCCGAAGGCCTGGGCGCAGTCCTCCAGCACCTTGAGGCCGTGGGAGCGGGCGATCTCCAGGATGGGGTCCATCTCGGCGGGGAGGCCGTAGAGGTGGACGGGCAGGATGGCCTTGGTCCGGGAGGTGATGGCGGGGGGTATGAGGTCAGGGTCAATGTTGAAGGTCCTCGGGTCTATGTCCACGAAGACCGGGGTCGCCCCCACCAGGCTGATGGCCTCGGCGGTGGCGAAGAAGGTGAAGGGGGTGGTGATCACCTCGTCCCCCGGGCCCACGCCCAGGGCGCGGAGGGCGATGACCAGGGCGTCTGTTCCGGAGTTCACCCCGATGGCGTGCTTCACCCCCAGGTAGGCCGCCGCCTCCCGCTCAAAGGCCTCCACCTCGGGACCCAGGATGTACTGCCCCGAACGCATCACCCGGCGGAAGGCCTCTTCCAGCTCAGGCCAGAGGAACTCCACCTCGGGCAGGGGATCGTAGACGGGTATCCTCAAGGCTCACCCCCTAGGCAGGGCTCAATCATACTCCACTCCGAAGGCCTCGGTCCAGGCCACCAGGTTGACCCACCGCCACACCCGGAAGTCAAAGCGCTTTCGCCCCTCGGCCACCTCCCGCCACTCCTTAAGCACCTCCTCCGGGCGGAGGGCGGGGATGGACCTCAGGGCCTCTCCCCGGAGCAGGGCCTCCACCCAGGGGCCGAGGGCCCTAAGCCAGCGGAGTTCGGGCGTGGCAAAGCCGATCTTGTCCTTCCTCCCGGGCACCCCCTCGGGAACCAGGCCCCGCATGGCCTCCCGGAACACGGCCTTGCTGGTGCCGTCGGGGGCCAGGATGTACCCCTCGGGCAAGCCGAGGACGAAGCGGGCGAGGGCGGGGGTGAGGAAGGGCACCCGGCTCTCTATGGAGTGGGCCATGGAGTTTCGGTCCTCGTACCGGAGGAGCATGGGGAGGCTCGTCTCGGTGAGGGCCTCCAGGAGCTCCTGGCGGAGGTGGTCCTTGCGGGGGCCCAGGAGGCGGGAGGGCGGGCTCGGCGCCACCCCCCTCTCGGCGAACCAGGAGGCGTTGAGCCACGGGGGGAGAAGGGCCTCCCCGCCCAAGCGGCGGGCGAGGGGCTGGAGGGCAGGGGAAAGGAGCCTCCCCAGAACGCGCTTCCAGGTTCCTTCCCTGCCGGGTAGCCGGGAGAGCCGAAGAAGGAAGGAGAGGGCCTCGAGGGGCCTCCCCGAGGCCAGGAGGGAGGCCACCCGGGCGGCCCCGTAGCTCACGTAGCCCGCCAAAAGCTCGTCGGCCCCCTGGCCGTCCAGCATGACCTTGGTGCCCTCCTCCCTCGCCCTCCGGAAAACGCGGTGCTGGGCGTAGATGCTGGTGCTGCCGAAGGGCTCCCCCTGAACGCGGACCAGGGAGTCTAGATCCCGTGCGAGCTCCTCGGGCGAGATGCGCACCTTGTGAACCCGCACGCCACAGGCTTCCCCCACCTGGTCCACGTACCGCTCCTCAGAAACCGCCTCGTCCTCGGCCACGAAGCTGAAGGCGTGGAGCTCCAGCCGGGGCTCCAGATGGCGGGCGGCGCACACGATGGCCGAGGAGTCTATTCCCCCGGAAAGGGTAAACCCCAGGGGCACATCGCTTCTCAGGTGCAAGCGCACGCTTTCCAGAAAGAGCTCCCTGAGCTTCTCGGCTGCCTCCTTAAAGCTCAGATCCCCCCCTTCTTCTGGAACGAGGCGCCAGTAGCGGACGAGCTCCGTCCTGTCCGGCGCTTCCAGGGGCACCCGCAGGTAGTGGCCGGGAGGCACCTGGCGCACCTCGGCGAAAAGGGTTTCCCCGCCGTGGTCGGTGAGGCCGAAGCGGAGGTAGGCGTAGAGCCTCTCGGAGTTCACGCGCCTCCCCACCCCTGGGAGGGAGAGGAGAGGGGGGATCTCGGGAGCGAAGGCGAGGCCTTCGGGAAGGAAAGCGTAGTAAAGGGGCTTGATGCCGAGAAGTCCCGCACCAGGTAGAGGACCCCCTCCTCTGCGTCCAAGAGGGCGAAGGCGAACATGCCCACAAGGCGCGTTAGGCTCCCCTCGCCCCACTCCCGCCAGGCGGCGAGGAGGACCTCGGTGTCCAAGGCGCTTCGGAAGGCGTGGCCCCTCGCCTCGAGGGCCTCGCGAAGCTCCAGGAAGTTGTAGACCTCCCCGTTGTAGACCACGTGGAGGCGCCCGTCCGGGGAGGACATGGGTTGCCACCCCGCCTCCGAGAGGTCCAGTATGGACAGGCGCCGATGGGCGAACCCCAGGCGGAAGCCCTCCACGGGAACCGGATCCCTCGAGGCCACAGGGCCTTCCCTGCCCCAGAAGAGATACCCCCGGTCGTCGGGTCCCCTGTGGGCGAGGGCACGGGAAAGGCCCTCCAGGAGCGCCACCCGCCTAGGGTCAGGGGTGCGGAGAACGAGGCCAGCGATGCCGCACACGGGCTACCCCACCTTCTCCACCCGCTCGGGGGCCGCTTGGCGGTAGCGCCTGCCGCAGGCCCCGCAGGTGGCCTCCTCGCCTGTAAACACCAGCCTTTCCCCGCACTCGCACACCCAGCCAAGCCTACGGGCGGGGACCCCGGCCACCAAGGCGTAAGGAGGCACGTCCTTGGTGACCACCGCTCCCGCCGCCACGAAGCACCATTCCCCTAAGGTAACCCCGCAGACGACGGTGGCGTTGGCCCCGATGGTGGCTCCCCGCTTGACCAGGGTGGGCAGGAAATCCTCGGGGCGGTTGCGGGGAAAGGGGGCGCGGGGGTTGCGCACGTTGGTGAAGACCGCCGAGGGACCCACGAAGACCCCATCTTCCAGGACCACGCCTTCGTACACGGAAACGTTGTTTTGGATTTTGACTCCGTTGCCGATACGCACCCCCTTGGCCACGAAGACGTTCTGCCCCAGGGAGCAGTTTTCTCCGATCTCCGCGCCCGCCATGACGTGGCAAAAGTGCCAGATGCGGGTCCCCTTACCCACCTTGGCCCCTTCGTCCACGTAGGCGCTCTCGTGCTTGAAGTAGTCCACGGCTCACCCCAAAAAAGGATGGCGGACCTCGGGACTCGGGTCTCTGGGAGATAGGGTCCGCACCTCCGCCGCCACCCGGATGGCCTCCCTGGCCTCGGCGAGGCCAAACCCTTCCCCGGCCAAGGTCTTGCGGTAGACCTCGGTGTGAAGGTCGGTGAACCCTTCGGAGAACTCCACCTCCTCCCCGTCCAGGGCGATGGAGCGGTAGGTGCGCTTGCCCGCCTTGCGAAGGGGCTCGGGCACAAAGGAGGGGTCTATGGAAAGGAACCAGCGGACCCTGGCCCCCTCCAGCTCCAGGTACCCGGCGTTCACGGTGGGGGTGCGCACGTGCACCTCCACCCGGTGGGCCTTCCCGAAGAACCAGGCGAGGAGGTCAAAGAAGTGGATGCCGATGTTGGTGGCAAGCCCTCCGCTTTTCCGCTCGTCCGCCTTCCAGCTCGCCCCGTACCAGGCCCCGCGCCCGGTGACGTAGGTGAGGACCACGTCCCTCACACCCCTCTCCTGGGCGAGGCGCTCCCTTAAGGCCTGAAGGGCTGGGTGAACCCTGAGCTGGAGGACGGTGTAAACCCGCTTCCCCGTGCGGACCTCCCACTCGGCGAGGCGGTCCACCTCCTCGGGCCAAAGGACCAGGGGCTTCTCCGAGAGGGCGTGGGCCCCCAGGCGAAGGGCCATGCGGATCTGGGGGTAGTGGAGGTGGTTGGGGCTCGCGATGGCCAAGTAGTCCACCCCCTCCCCCCGCTCCCTCAGGTCCTCCAGGTAGGCCTCAAAGGCCTCCGGCTCCGTGAAGAAGGCGGCCTCGGGAAAGAAGCTGTCCACCACCCCCACGTTGGTGGCGGGGTCCAGACCCGCCACCAGGAGGCCCCCCACCTCCTGGATGGCCTTCAGGTGCCTAGGGGCGATGTAGCCCGCAAGTCCCGTCAGGGCGAAGCGCCTCACAGGAGGACCACCTTCCCTTCCGTGAGCTCCTTGGGCAGGTGCCGGGTGGCGCCCCGGGCGTCCAGCACCCGCTTGGCCTGGCGCACCAGGGCCTCGTAGTCAAAGGCGCTGTGGTCCGTGGCCACGATCACCAGGTCCTGGGAGGCCAGGAGGTCCCCGCTCAAGGGGACGCTTTCCATGCGGAGAACACCGTCCTGGAAGCTCGGGATCAGCGGGTCGTGGTAGGCCACCTCGGCCCCCAGGCGCTTCAGGCCCCGGATGACCTCTATGGCCGGGCTCTCCCGATAGTCGGCTACATCCCGCTTGTAAGCCACGCCCAGGACCAGCACCCTCGCCCCCCGCACCGGAACGCCCTCTTGGGCCAGGAGGCGGAGGGCCTTCTCCACGGTGAACTCGGGCATCCTCCGGTTGATCTCCCCTGCCAGGGCGATGAAGTGGGTGTTGAAGTTGTACTCCTTGGCCTTCCACTCCAGGTAGTGAGGGTCTATAGGGATGCAGTGCCCCCCCACGCCGGGGCCGGGGTAGAAGGGCATGATGCCAAAGGGCTTGGTGAAGGCGGCATCCAGCACCTCCCAAACGCTCAGCCCCATGCGGTCGCAGAGCATGGCCAGCTCGTTCACCAGGGCGATGTTCACCGCCCGAAAGGTGTTCTCAAAGACCTTGACCATCTCCGCCGCCTTGGCGCTGGACACCGGGACCACCCGCTCAATGGTCTGGCTGTAAAAGTGCACGCCCGCCTCCAGGGATCGGGGGCCCACCCCCCCCACCACCTTGGTGGTGTTCTTGGTGGTGTAGCGCCTGTTGCCGGGGTCTACCCGCTCGGGGGAGTGGACCAGGAAGAAGTCCTCCTCCACCTTGAGGCCGCTTTCTTCCAGGATGGGGAGCATGACCTCCTCGGTGGTGCCGGGGTAGGTGGTGGACTCGAGGCTCACCAGCTGGCCTGGGCGGAGGCGCTTGGCGATCTCCTCCGTCACCCGCTCTACGTACTGGAGATCGGGGGTGAGGTTCCGCGTGAGAGGCGTGGGTACGGCGATGACGATGACGTCCATTTCCGGAACCCGGTCAAAGCCGGTTTCGGCGGAAAGGAGGCCCTTGGCCACCACCTCCTTTAGCTCTTCATCCTTGACGTCCCCGATGTAGTTCTCCCCGCGGTTCACCTTTTGCGCCCGCAAAGGGTTCTGCTCCACGCCCAGGACGCGGAAGCCCATCTTGGCCTTTTCCACGGCGAAGGGAAGGCCCACGTACCCCAAGCCCACTACCCCCACTACGGCGGAGCGGCGGGAGATCTTTTCTTTTAAAGCCTCTAGGAGCGCATCGGCGGTCTGCGTCATAAGCTCTCCGGAGATAAGGGTACTTCATGCTTCACCCAAATGTCCCTTAGTCTGCCACTTCACTATCGCTCGGGCCTCCTTGAGAATTGCGTGCACCAGCTCGAAGCTCGTAGCATCCACGTAGATCCGCACCACGGGCTCCGTGCCCGAGGCCCGGAAGAGGACCCAGGCTTCATCATAAAGCCACTTCACCCCGTCCAGGGTGTCCACCCCCTTGGGGGTGAGCCCGGCGAGGGGGCGGGGTTCGCGAAGAGGGGTGAGGTCCAGGGGGGCCTTCAGGGGGAGGTCCAGACGGTCGTAAGCGTGGGTGAGGCCCGCGAGGGCTTCCACCTCCTTGAACTGCTCGGCCAGGTCCTTCCCCGTGGCGGCCACGCTCTCCAGGAGAAGGAGGGCGGTAAGGATCCCGTCCCGCTCGAGGAGGTGCTCGGGGTAGCCCACGCCCCCGGACTCCTCCCCGCCGATGAAGCAGTCCCCTTTAAGGAACTCCTCCTTGATCCACTTGAAGCTCACGGGGGTAGTGGTGACCCCGAAGCCGAGCCGTTCCCCGAGGCGGTCCAAAAGCCAGGTAACGGCGAAGTTCTTCACCGCCCGCCCCCTAAGGCCCTTCCGGAAGCGGTAGAGGGCCAGGGTGGTGAGGACCTGGTGGGGGTTGAAGAAGGCCCCGCCGGGGAGGACCACCCCCACCCGGTCCGCGTCCCCGTCGGTGGCCACGGCGAAGCTCGGGGGGGTTTCGGGCCCCATGACCGCCAGGGTTACCCCCAGGTTCTTGGGGATGGGCTCGGGGTTCACCCCGTAGAAGAGGGGGTGGGGCTCCTCCCGGAGGGGCTTTACCGGGATCTCCAGGCCCACGTGGCGGAGGAAGCCCTTGAGGAAGCCCGCCCCCGCCCCGCCCATGCTGTCGTGGTAGAGGACGCCGGGGAAGCGGGCGAGGGCCTCGAGGTCCAGGTGGGCCTTGAGGGCCTCAAAATAGGCCTCCTTCAGGTCCAAGACCTCGTAAGCCCCTTCCCTGGCCTCCGCCTCCTCGGGGACCAGGGCCTCTATGGCCTTGGCCTCCTCCTGGGCAATGGGCCCCCCAGTGGCGTCCTTGAACTTCACCCCGAGGTAGGGGGGCGGGTTGTGGCTCGCGGTGAGCATGGCTCCGCCCGCCGCCTTCAGGTGGCGCACGGCGAAGGAAAGGAGAGGAGTAGGGACGGGGCCCTGGAGGAGGGCCACCTTCAGGCCCATCCCCGCGAGGTGGGCGGCAAGGGCCCGGGCGAAGGCGTCCGCCAGGAAGCGGGTGTCGTGCCCCACCACCACGGTCGGCGGAGCTCCCTCGAGGCCGCCCCCCCGCTCCAGGAGGTGGCGGCCGTAGGCCTCGGCCAGGCGGTGGAGGGTGGCGAAGGTGAACTCCCGGGCGATGACGCCGCGAAAACCCTCGGTGCCGAAGCGGATGGGCACGTCGCTCATCCCGAGGAAGGATACCACTCTCCCGGGAGGACCGCCCCAAGCCCTTCCTGCCCCTCTTTGAGGGGAAGACCC
>NZ_JBAMMI010000067.1:0-13778 GCF_039793865.1 Thermus sp. | reverse complement strand
CTCTCCCGGGAGGACCGCCCCAAGCCCTTCCTGCCCCTCTTTGAGGGGAAGACCCTCTTGGAGGCCACCCTGGCCCTCGTTCCCCCCGAGCGCACCCTCCTTGCCGTGCGCCGGGACCAGGAGGCGGTGGCCCGCCCCTATGCGGACGGGGTCCGGCTTCTCCTTGAGCCCCTGGGCCGGGACACTGCGGGGGCGGTGCTCCTGGGGGTGGCCGAGGCCCTGAAGGAGGGGGCGGACCGCCTTCTGGTTCTCCCCGCCGACCACTACGTGGGGGACGACGAGGCCTACCGCGAGGCCCTCGCGGCCATGCTGGAGGCGGCGGAGGAGGGGTATGTGGTGGCCTTAGGCCTCAGGCCCACCCGCCCGGAAACCGAGTACGGCTACATCCGCCTGGGGCCTAAGGAGGGCCTTTGGTACCGGGGCGAGGGGTTCGTGGAGAAGCCCTCCTACGCCAAGGCCCTGGAGTACCTAAGGGGGGGTTACGTGTGGAACGGAGGGGTCTTCGCCTTCGCCCCCGCCACCATGGCCGGGCTCTTCCGCCGCCACCTGCCGAGCCACGCCGAGGCTCTCGCCCGCCTCCTTGGGGGGGAGCCTCTGGAACGGGTCTACGCCGGCCTTCCCAAGATCTCCATTGACTACGGGGTGATGGAGAAGGCGGAGGCCCTGCGGGTGGTCCTCGGGCGCTTCCCCTGGGACGACGTGGGGAACTGGCGGGCCCTGGAGCGGGTCTTCTCCCAGGACCCCCACGAGAACGTGGTCCTGGGGGAGGGGCGGCACGTAGCCCTGGACACCTTCGGCTGCGTGGTCTACGCCGACCGGGGCGTGGTGGCCACCCTGGGGGTCTCCGGGCTGGTGGTGGCCAAGGTGGGGGACGAGGTCCTGGTGGTCCCCAAGGACCGGGCCCGGGAGGTGCGGGAGCTTTTGCGGCTTCTGGAAAATAGGCGATAAAAACACACATTCCGCACTCCCTTCACTCCAGCAGGTAATATCGCCCGGGCCTGTTCGTCCACCAGGGGGACCAGCCCTATACGGTCCACGATGCTGGCCGCTAGGCCCAGGTGGCCCAAGTCGTACACCTGTAGGTCGGGTGTGGTTTCCATCCCAAAATCCTAAGGCCAAGAAAGAGGGGTGCGGAATGTCGGCGTAAGTCCAGTAACCCTGAATAACGGTCCATCCCCACGTGCGTGGGGACTACGGGTGGTGCGCAAAGAGGTCAAGCGGCGTACTCGGTCCATCCCCACGTGCGTGGGGACTACTGTGGGGCGTGGAATACTGGCCCATGCGCTACCGGTCCATCCCCACGTGCGTGGGGACTACACGTCCTGACGGGAATACACCCTCAGGGTTTCCGGTCCATCCCCACGTGCGTGGGGACTACAGGGTGCCGGGGACGCAGCAGTCGTCCGGCGGCGGTCCATCCCCACGTGCGTGGGGACTACAGCCGCTCCACCTCGCCCTGGAGCCAGGTGGTCGGTCCATCCCCACGTGCGTGGGGACTACGACCCGCCCTCGAACCTCGAGAGCGGACCCGCCGGTCCATCCCCACGTGCGTGGGGACTACGATGGGAGGGGTCAGGAGCCACGGCAACCCCATCTTCCGGTCCATCCCCACGTGCGTGGGGACTACTGGGGGGGGCGTTTAGGCCAGGGCAGGCTCGCCGGTCCATCTCCACGTGCGTGGGGACTACTAGGAAATACGCTTCTAAACCCAAGCAGAAAAAGGTCCATCCCCACGTGCGTGGGGACTACGGGGTTTTCGTGGCCGACATCGTTGCTGCTGGTGAGGTCCATCCCCACGTGCGTGGGGACTACCCGAACAGAGGCCACACCGGCCTCAGCCATAGCAGGTCCATCCCCACGTGCGTGGGGACTACGGTAGCCCGAGGCATATCCCGCCGACCCCTGACCGGTCCATCCCCACGTGCGTGGGGACTACTCGAGGCCCTCCGCCGCCACGGGGAGGGCGCCCGGTCCATCCCCACGTGCGTGGGGACTACTAGGGCTCGCTTCCTGGACGCCCTTGGTTGGCGCGGTCCATCCCCACGTGCGTGGGGACTACCGGCGTTGGCTGGTTCTCTTTCTGGTCGCCGCCGGTCCATCCCCACGTGCGTGGGGACTACGTTTCTTCTGACATAGTTCCTAAAATGCTTACCGGTCCATCCCCACGTGCGTGGGGACTACACATTCACCTCCTGGTGGACCTGGGTGGTTATCGGTCCATCCCCACGTGCGTGGGGACTACACTTGACCAGGACGGCAAAAATGACCCCTAACCCCCCTTTATGTGTCTTTTTAGGAGGAGTTATGGGTTTTTGCTTTCAAGATCCCCTTCGGAACCCTTGGCGAGGCGCTTCTGGTACCTCTCCACTTGCCGAGTCAACTTCTCTGCCTTCCGCATCGCCTCGGCGTTCCGAACGCTCACCAGCACTATACCATCAAAGTCCCGCAGGAAGCGATCCGGGTAGCCGTGGAGCCGAAGGGCAAAGCCTTGCTCGTTGTTCGTCCGGTAGGCCAGGGCCACCCTTCCACCCTCGGCCTTCTCCACGGCCCGCTCCCAGAGGAGTTCCCGCACCGTGGCGCTGACCCGGCCCACGAAGACCCCGGTGTCCACCTCCACCAGGAAGCGGGTGAGGTCCCCCCTAAGGCTCCTCGGAACCTTCTCCAGGATCATCACCACCATAGGCCACTCCGCTCTCCACCTCCCCCTCGAGGTCCCAAAGGCCCCCAGGGCGGGTGGGGTCCTCTTCCACCGGGTCCTCCTCCTCGGGGAGGCCCAGGCCCCGGAAGAGGTTAAGAAGGTCTTCCGCTATCCGCTCCAAAAGCCTCCCCTCCTGGATGGCCTCCCGCAGGGCCCGGCGCACCCTCCGCTCCACCCCCTCCTCGGACTCCGCCACGGTGCGGAAAGCGGCGGGCACCAAGTAGTCCGCCTTGTAGAGGTCGGCGATGTCGTAGACGAAGGAGAGAAGCTTCCCCGTGTGGATGAAGCCCAGGGCGGGGCTAAAGCCTAAGGAGACGATGGCGGCGTGGGCCAAGCCGTAGAGGTAGCTCGCCCCAGCGGAGAGGGCCCGGTTCACCGGGTCCGCCGCCCGCCAGTCGCCCCGGTCGTAGCTCCGACCGTACCAGGGCACGCCCGTCTCCCGGCTCCAGCGGGCGTAAGTCTCCCGCACCCGCACCCCCTCGAGGCCCCGCACCTGCTCCAGGGTCAGGCCCTCGGGCAGGGGCTCGGGGAAGCGCATGCGGTAAAGCCGCATCACCACCTGGAGGTGCAGGGCCGGGTCGGCCCAGGCCCGGGCCTGGCGGTAGAGGCGGGCGGCGCTCCGGGTGTCGCCCAGGCCCTGGGCGTAGAAGCGGGCCATGCCCTCCCCCACCCAGGCCACGGTGCACCCGTTTTCCGCGAGGAGGCGGATGGCGGCGTGGGTGATGCGGGTGCCGGGGCCCAGGAAGAGGACCCCAAGCCCCGCCACCGGGGCCAGGGTGAGGCCTTCTTGGTCGTAGATGCCGATGCCCCCCGCCTCCCGCTCCACCACGGCGTGCTCCACGTAGAGGTAGGAGAGGCCGTCCCGGAACTTGGGAAGCTCCTTGAGGTTCCTGGCGCTGGGGACGGGGGGCATGGGCCCTCCTAGGGAGCGAGGGAAAGGAGGCCGAGGCCCAAGGCCTTGCCGGGGCCTATGCCCCGCTCCAGGGTGGCCCGCGCCTTCTTTGGGTCCACCACCTCGAGGCGCCCCTCAAAGAGCACCGCCTGCACCTGCACAAGCCTCCCTTCGCCCTCCTCTCGGTGTTCGCCTGACGGCGAAGCAACCCCTTTCCTGCGGCGGACCTCCAGAAAGGTGTCCTGGAGGATGCGGACCAGGGGCCCCTCCTCTCCCTCAAGAAGCCGGAAACCCCCTTCCATAAGCCGCCTTTTCAGCCAGGCGATTTTCTCCAGCGGGGTCTTCAGGGCCACCCGCTTCCCCGTGGCCGCGAGGCGCTTGGCGGGGTTCGCCCGGAGGCGGAAGCGGAGGCGCTGTCCGGGGCGGAGGGCGGGCTCAAAGGGCTTCGGGGGGAAGACCTCGGCGTACCCCTCCTCCAGCACGCCCCAGTCGGGCTCGGTGAGGGTCTGCACCAGGACCACGGGGGGCTCCAGGCCCCGGGCGGGCTCGAGGCGCCAGAGAAGCCGCTCCCGCCCTTCCTCAAGGGCCCCGGACACCGCCTTGGAGAGGGTGCGGTGCATCTCGTAGGGGTTCGCCAGGTCCCGGCGGGCGGCCCGGGAGGCGGGGTTGAGCACGAGCTTGCTAACCCACATGGGCCACCTCCCACCTAGGGGGGCCTTCCGGCACCGCTTCTTTGGGAAGCACCTCCTCCCGCACGTAGCGGGCGGCGAAGCGCCGCTCGCTGAAGGGCCCCGCGGGCTGGTCGTAGACCAGGCGGCCCTCCTCGGCCTCCAGCGCCAGGAGGAGGTCCCCCTGAGGCCTTCCCCTCCCCAGGTAGGGGTAGGCCTTGAGGGCCTCCGCCAGGGGGGCCTCGAGGAGGCCGTCGGGCAGGTAGGGCGGGGGGCTTGGCACGTAGCCCTTGCGGCCCAGGTAGAGGGGGAAGCGGGGGTTCTTCAGGGCGTCGTGAAGCTCGCCAAGGAGCCCCTCGTCCCCCTCGAGGCCCACCAGGAAGGCGGCGTCGGAGAGGAAGTAGCGCCAGCTCTGCACGTCCCGCTTGGCCTTGAGGTCGGCGGCGAGGACGCCCTGGGCGGTCTGGTAGTCCACCTTGAGCACCCCCTTCCGGTCCACCCGCACCCCCATGCGGAGGGCGGCCAGGTCGGAGACGTCCTCCCTCCGGTCCCGGCCCAAGGCGGCGGCCAGGAGGCCCGCTACCCCGCTTTTCGTGGGGTAGGTCCAGGTATCTCGGTAGTCAAAACGGCTCCGCGTGCCCCAGGACTGCAGGGGGCCTTGGAGCCTGAGGAGGAGGGTGGGCACGCTACACCCCCAAAAGCGCCCTCACGGCCTCCCTCGCCTTCTCCTTGAGGGCCTTCAGGTCCTCCAGCCTCGGAACCCCGTCCCCTTCCGCTTCCGTGAGGTCCAGGGCGCCCTTCCACTCAGGCTCAAGGGGCCCGTAGACCCGGTCAAACTTGGCCCACTCCTTAAGGAGGGCCTGGGCGGAGAGGCGGGAAAGGGGCTGGTCCTCCTTGGGCCGCAGGGGGGCCTCAAAGGCCGTGGCCAGGTTCCGGGGCATCCCCTCCCCGGCCCGGAAGGCCACGAAGAGGGGCGGGTTGTGGGCGGCGAAGCTGTTCTGCTTGCCCGAGGGCAGGGTGAGGGCGAAGGCCTCGAGGAAAGCCAGGGCCCCCTTGAGGGCGAGCTCCTTGTCCCCTTGGAGGTTTTCCACGAGCTTGTCCAGGTCCACCACGGCGTAGCGGTAGAGGGTGGCGGAGTAGAACTCCACGTCCCCCATCATCCCGGCCCCCGTTTCCTCCTTGGGGTTGAGGTCGTCCACGGCGGTGTAGAAGTCAAACTCCCGGTCCACCTTGTGGGTGCTTAGGGCGTGGGCCACCTGGGCCGCGGCGTCCACCCCGAGCTCGGGCCGGTCGGCGAGCATCCGGCCGAAGAGGGCCAGGTCCACGGCCTTGCCGCCGTCCAGGACCCGCTCCAGGGCCTTTTTGAGGTCGGAGGGGACCTCCGCCTTCTTCTTCCCCTTGACCTCCCCCGAGAGGGCCTCGAGGTTTTCCCGGATGCCCTGGGCCAGGGCGTCCAGCTCGCGGTTCCCCAGGAAGAGCAGGTACTCCGTCCGCCCCTCTTTCACCCCGAAGCCCAAGGCGTTCAGGGCGTTCTCTATGGCCCGGCGGGCAAGCTCCTCCTCCACGCCCTCAAGCCTCCGGAGAAGCTCCTCCACGAGCCGCTTCGTCCGCACCGCCCGCTCCTCCTCGGAAAGGAGGGGCCAATCCCTAAAGGCCACCCGCACCGCCCGCTTCTGGGCCTGGCTGGAGATCCTGGCCCGCCTAAAGCCCCCGAAGAGGGCGTCCTTGGGGCTTCCCGTGTCGTCCCGGTTCAGGTTGCTCGGGGCCACCGTCTGCAGGATGTGCACTTCCAGAAGCTTCACGCCTCCACCTCCTTCCTTTCCTCTTCCGAAGCCTCGGCGCCGTAGAACTCCCTCGCCCAGCGGGCCTGGACGGGCCGCTCCGGGGAAAACCAGCGTAATAGGTCGTCCAGAAGCCGGGCGAAGTCCAGCCCCCCTTCCACCAGGGCCACCGCCTGGCGCAGGCGGAAGGCGATCTGGTCGCGGTCCGCCTCCAAAAGGGCGAGGAAGCGCTTCTCCACACTCCCTGAGTCCTGGGCCTTCTCCCGGAGGGCCCGGGCCAGGGTCCGCTCCTTCCGGTGCTCCCCGTCCTTCAGGGCGTAGAGGGCCGCCGCCAGGTAGTGGGCCTCCCGCTTCCAGCCCTCTCCCTCCACGAAGGGCTCCACGTAGGGCATGGCCTTGGGGTAGGTCCCCGGGGGGAAGGCCAGGCTGCGCCTAAGGGCCGCCCGCGCCGGGGTCCAAGTCTTCTGGGCCTTCAAGCGCTCCAGCCACGCCAAAAACCGCTCCCCTTGGCTCACGTCCCCACCTCCTTACCGAGCGCCCCAAGTAGGCGCCCAAACTCCTGTTCCCCCTGGGCCAGGGCCTTCAGGTGCCGCGCCCCCGTGCCCAGGAAAAGGCGGGTGGCCACCCAGGCCTCCCGGGCCGCGCGCTTGAGCTCCTCCCGCCACCCCTTTAGGGAAGCCTCCTCCGCCACCCGGGCGAGAAAGCCGGGGAAGGCCCCGTCCAGGGCGTGCCAGTAGAGGCGCTCCAAGGGGAGGGAGCGGGCGAAGTTGGAATCCCGCTCCCCCACCACCGCCCGGGCCACCTTAAAGGCGAGGCCCCGCAGGCCCTGCCCCAGCTCCTCGGCCTCCTTCAAGGCCTTCTCCAGGTTCGCCTCGCCTTCTGGGCAAAGAAGTCCTGGGGGCAAGGGGTAGACCTCCCGGCGCAGGTCCAAGACCTTGGCCTGGTCGGTCACCTGGCCCAGCACCCTCAAGGCCACCCGGGCCTCTTTGGCCTCCTCAGGGTGCTTCCCTGAGGGTAAAGCGTCCTCCAGCTCCCCCTGGAGGTTGTCCGCGTGCTCGAGGGTGGCCGCCACCTTGCCGCCTTGCCTCGGGAGCATGGCTGAGAAGTCCCGCCAGAAGCTCCGCTCTTCGGAAAGCCGGAGGACGAGAAAGTTGCCCTTGCCGTCCAAGCGCTGGGCCACCATGGGGTCGCGGTGAAGCGCCTCCAAGGGCTCCACCCCGGGGCCATACCCCATGAAGCGCACCCCGTCCCCCTCGTCCAGGAGGCGCACCCCCCGGGCGGGCCAGGTGTAGACCCGGGTCCTGCCGGAGAGGGGCCACCGGGCCTTGCCGCCCTCGAGGTCGGCGAGCCTCAAAGGCGGCACCTCCCAGATGGGGGCGTCCTCCTCCGGCGCGTAGGGCACGAGGTTGAGGAGGAGGGTTTCCAGGAGGTTCCCCCCGGTGGGCAGGAAAAGGGCGGGGCGGGCCACGGGAGCGTCCTTGGCCGAGCCCACCCCAAAGCGGCGGAGGAGCCCCCCTAGGGCGAAGGCCTGGTGCACGAGGAGGGCCCGGGCGGCCTGGGCGTAGGTGGCCTTGGGGAGGTTCTCCTCGGTGGTGTGGTCAAAGAGGGTGGGGTTGTTGCCGCTCGCGAGCTCGGGGAGGAGCTTGCTCCAGGGAAGAGGGTTCTCCTCCGGAAGGTCCGCCACCTGAAAGAAGGGAGCCTCGGGGTGGAAGAGGAAGAAGCGGTCCCGGAAGCGGTCCAGGTAGTCCCGGATGGGCCCCTCGGGAAAGCGCCCGGCCCGCCACCAGTCCAGTACGTCCTCCAGGCGGCGGGGGCCCATGAGGGCCCGGTGGAGCGCCGCCAGGAGAAGGCGGTAAAGGGCGGCTTCCTCCAGGGGGGAAGGGGTCTCTATGCGGGTGAGCTCGTGGGCCCGCAAGAGGGCCTCCCCCATTCCCACTTCCACCACCCGCCCCTCCTTTAGGACGGGAATCCAGGGCTCCTCCACCAGGTTGAACTTGGGCTCCAAGATTTCACCTCCTTCCCCAGGCTAATCCCGGTTCCCGACATCCGCTGACGGATTCAAACGGGCCGGTAGACCACCCCGAGCTCCGGGTCCAGCTCTACCCGGAAGGCCCCCGCGCCGGACCCGAAGACCCGCCCCACCTCCAAGGGGCGGAGGCCCCGCAGGAGGCCGCTTTTCCGCCAGGCGGGGGGAGCCTCCTCTTTCAAGAGGTCCTGGGGCAGGGGGAAGCGGGAAAGGCGCACCGCCCGCCGGAAGAGGGCCTCGGCCTCCTCCCGAAAGACCTCCCCCTCCAGGGGCGCCCTCCGCCACCCCTCCCGGTCCAGGAAAAGCCCATTCCCCACCGGGAAGAGAGGAACTACGGCCACGCTGGGGTCCCCCAGGCGGGTGAGGAGGCGCTGGGTCTCCGCCTTCTCTTCGTCGTCCTCGAGGCGCTCCTGGGCCACCAAGGCGCCCTCGTCCCAGTAGGCGAGGAGGCGGTCCAGGCTGCTTAAGGAGAACTTTTCCGCGTGTACCTTCTCCCTGTCCCGCCGCTCCCGAAGGCGCTCCAGGCTCTTCCTCGCCCGCTCCCGCAGACCCTCGGGGAAGCTCCCGGGGTCCTCCGCCTCGTAGACCTCTTCCAAGAGGGCCTCGAGGTCCCCGGGCACACGAAGGCGGTCACGTCCCGAAAGCGCCCTCCAGGTGGCGAGGAGAACGAAGTCCTCGTAAACCGAGTCCCAGTAGAGGGGCTTTCCGAAGTCCAGACCCTCGGGCACGCCGAGGAGGAGCTTGGGCCCCGCGTGCTTTTCGGGCCTCGGCCGCTCGTGGCGGTGGAGCCTCCCGGAGCGCTGGAAGAGGAGGTCCACGGGGGCGAGGTCCGTGTAGAGGAGGTCAAAGTCCAGGTCCAGGCTCTGCTCCGCCACCTGGGTGGCCACCAGGATGGCCCTCTCAGGCCTCGGCCCCCCCTTGCCGAAGAGGGCAAGGGCCACGCTCTCCCTTAAGGCCCGCTCCTCGGCGGGGAAGCGGGCGTGGAGGAGGAAGACCAAGGTGCCGTCCGATAGGACCTTCCCCACCACCTCGTCTTTCCGCTCGGGAAGCGCCCGGCGCACCTCTTCCCAGGCCTGCCCGCCAGGGATGCCCCCAAGGCGGCTCGCCAGCGCCTCGAGGGTAAGGGGGGTTCCCTCCCCCAGGGCCAGGTAGAGGGCCTGGGCCCGGTCCACGGTGTTCGCGATGGCCCCGAGGGCCCCGGGAAGGGCTTCCTTCAGGGCCTCTGCCACCTCCTCCACCCCCACGGGGACCCGCTCCAGGGCCAGTTCCACCTCCCGAGCGGGGGGTAGGGAGGCGTGGCGCACGGCCTCTCCCTCCACCACCGCCACCCGGGGGTAGGCTCCCAGGTCCTGGGGCAAGGCCTTCCCGGCCCAGGCCTCGAGGAGGGCCCTCCGGCGGGAAGGGGGCAGGGTGGCGGTCATGACGATGGCGCTGGAGCCCAGAGCCTTGAGCCACCTGAGGAGGGAGAGGAGGAGCCCCGAGGTGTAGACGTCGTAGGCGTGCACCTCGTCCAGCACCACCACCCGGTTCATGAGCCCCCAGAGGCGGATGAAGTGGTGCTTGACCCGGAGCACCCCGAGGAGGGCCTGGTCCAGGGTGCCCACCCCGTAGGGGGCCAGCATGGCCCGCTTGCGGGCGGAAAACCAGGCCGAGGCCACGGCACCCCCTTCTTCCCCCTCGTCCCACACCTGGGCGGGGCGGGCCCGCTCCAGGAGCCCGGCGTAGTGGGGGTTGAGGAGGGCGGTGCCGTGCTGGAGCTGGACCTCGGGCCTCTCCAGCACGCGCTCCAGGAAGGCCTGGACCCTGGGGAAGAGGCCGTTGGCCGTGGCCTGGGTGGGCAGGCCCAAGTAGAGGCCCCGATGGTGGAGGGCCCCCTGAAGGAGGTGGTGGGCGTAGAGGGCGGCCTCCGTCTTGCCCATGCCCATGGGGGCCTCCACCAGGAGGAAAACGGGCGCTTTCGGTTCCTTTAAGACCTGGGGGAGGGCGCCCTGCAGGGGGTTTGGGGCGAAGGAAAAGAGCTCCACGAAGTCCTGCTTTGGGGGAAGGCGGAAAGGCTTCCAGCCCAGGCTGTCCAGGGCCTTGGCCGCGAGGTCCTGGGCCCCGCCGAAGTAGTCCGGGGCTAGCGGGTCCCGGCCGTAAGGGAAAAAACCGGGGTCCGAGGCCACCCAATCGGCGAAGGAGGCCAGGGCCATAACCCGGAGCACGGCCTCGGGCCTGGCCTCCCCGCTCTCCAGCTTTGGGAGCCGGACCCCGAGCTTTTGGAATAGCTCCTCCAGAAGCCACCCTCGGACCTCCCACCAGAGGGGGTCTTCCTGCTTGAGCTGGCGGCGGGCGGCTTTTTTCTCCTCGGGGCTGGCCAAGAAGCCGTGGTGGGCCCCGAGGGCGGCGGCGAGGTCGTTGGCCGCCCGCTCGGGGAGGCCCTTCTCCTTGAGGAGCCGCTTCAGGAGGAGCTCCGTGAAGACCCCGTGGGCTACCCACTCCAGGCCCTCCTCCAGGGGGAGGCCCGCCGCCTGCACCCGCCTCGCCCCCTCCTCCCAGGCCGCCTGGAAGACGGGGCTCGCCTTGCCCAGGTCGTGGAGGCCCACTAGGAGGGCCACCCAGGCCACGGCCTCCTCCGGGGAGAGGCCCCAGTCCTGGGCGTATAGGGCCCGGGTCCGCTCGGGCTCGCGGAAGAGCACCGCCTGGGCCACCGCCGCCGCGTCCAGCATGTGGGCGAGGAGGGGGTGGAAGGGGTCGCTTTTGGCCCAAAGGGCCAGGGCTGCTTCTTTCACGTTCATACGCTCACCTTAGAAGGCGTTCCCGACACCTCCTGTCGGGTTCCGTAGAGCTCCAAGAGCCGCCTCGCCTCCTCCAGCCAGCGGTGCCGGAGCTCCGGGGGGCTTAGCACCTCCACCCGGGGGCCGAAGCTTTGGACCCAGGCCAGTACCTCGTAGGGCACCCCGTCCTTGAAGGGGGCGGCCTCGAGGCGGGCGAGGAGGCTGCCGTCTTCCAGCTCCCCTTCCACCTGAAGCCCGGGGTAGTCCCCCTCCAGGACCCGCCAGGCGGCTTCCGGGGCGAAGCGGAGGCGCACCTCCACCCCCTTCTCCCGCACCCCCACCACCCCCCAGGCCTGGCGCAGGTAGGCCCTGGGGTCAAAGTCGTGGGGGATCTCGTAGGTCTCCTCCAGGAGGCGGGCGTTGCGCATCCTTGAGAGCTTAAAGGTGTGGACCGCCTTGTGGAAGGAGCGCTCGTAGCCGATGGCGTAGAGGCCGAGGTTGGCGCGGTTCGCTTCCAGGAAGTAGACCAGAAGCTCCTTGGGCCGCCAGTTTCTGGAGCCGCCCGAGCGGTACTCAAAGGCCAGCACCCTTCTCTCCAGAAGGGCTCGGGCCGCGAGCTCCAGGGTGCGGCTATCCCCGTGGCGGGCCTCCAGGCCTTCCGCGCTCTTCAGAAGGAGTTCCCGAAGCGGTTGGGGCAGGGCGCGGGCGAGCTTCTCCAGGGCGGTGCGGTACTGGTGGGTCGGGGCCTGGTGGTAGATGAGCCTCCCCGCGGCGAAGAGGGCCAGGGCCTCCACGGGGTGGAGGGGAGGGGGAAGGTCCCGGATGCCGTAGACCCCCCGGCGGAGGCGTTCCACGGGGTGACCGAGGGCTTTCAGGGCCTCGAGGTCCCGCTCCACGGTGCGCTCGCTCACGCCGAAGCGGCGGGCGAGCTCCGCCACCCGCATGGGCCGGAGCTTGAGCGCCTCGGCCAGCTGAAGCAGACGGGTGCTCCTCGCCTCCTGTCCCATGCCAAAAGTTTAACGGGGTTTCCAGAGTTGCCGCGCGAGCTTTGACCGTGCTAGGCTAGGAGTAGCCCCCTTTTCCGAATCTCCCTGCTGGGGGTGTGGACCTTGACAAGTTTACCTGCTCCTAGTCCCAAAAAGACACATAACGGGGGGTGAGCGGGCGTTTTCGCCGTCCTGGTCAAGTGTAGTCCCCACGCACGTGGGGATGGACCGACCACCACCTTCTTCCCCTGCCAGGGAAGGAGTAGTCCCCACGCACGTGGGGATGGACCGGCGCTTGCAGAATAGATGCGGGGGGCTTGCATGTAGTCCCCACGCACGTGGGGATGGACCGGGATAAACCGCAACAGCGTGGTCATCCTAGACGTAGTCCCCACGCACGTGGGGATGGACCAGCAACCAAATCGCGGACTATCGCGTCCACCGAGTAGTCCCCACGCACGTGGGGATGGACCGGCGGAGAGGGCCTGCGCGAGGCGGCGAACGCTAGTAGTCCCCACGCACGTGGGGATGGACCGCCTCTCTCTGGGATGCGCTTCGTGGCGGTTTTGTAGTCCCCACGCACGTGGGGATGGACCGCGTTTCCCTCGATCCGGGGGCTCCTCTCCCGGAGGGTAGTCCCCACGCACGTGGGGATGGACCGATGGCCAGAGAGCCAATCAGATAAATCAGGACGTAGTCCCCACGCACGTGGGGATGGACCGAAAAAAGGCCTGAACCTCAGCGCGCGAGAGCGTAGTCCCCACGCACGTGGGGATGGACCGTCCTGAGAAAGCCCCATGAGCGCGATTCGCTGGTAGTCCCCACGCACGTGGGGATGGACCGGCCAGCCTCGGAGGAAAGGCCCACCGACAAATCGTAGTCCCCACGCACGTGGGGATGGACCGGACGGCCGTCCAGGAGGCCCCGGCGAGCGGCCGTAGTCCCCACGCACGTGGGGATGGACCGGACCAGCCAACGCCGCCGCCGCCGCATATCAGCGTAGTCCCCACGCACGTGGGGATGGACCGAGGCGGGCATAACCCACGCCCCCGGAAGGACAGTAGTCCCCACGCACGTGGGGATGGACCGGTCAACGCTCATTTCGGTGGCTCCGGCCAGGGGGTAGTCCCCACGCACGTGGGGATGGACCTACAAAAGAGCCGCAGAAGACTCACCCGCGACCGTAGTCCCCACGCACGTGGGGATGGACCGCCCCCCACGAGCAGCAGCAAAGCCTTTATCGCGTAGTCCCCACGCACGTGGGGATGGACCGGCTTCCAAGGTTACCCCCGTAGCCTCCGCACGGTAGTCCCCACGCACGTGGGGATGGACCGCGTGCCTGGTCCGCCCCACCCGCCACTATCCCGTAGTCCCCACGCACGTGGGGATGGACCGGCCTGCTCAGCCCGAGAAACAGCTTCCTCAGCGTAGTCCCCACGCACGTGGGGATGGACCGTCGCGAATCTGCTGCGGGGTAGCGGCGCATGAGTAGTCCCCACGCACGTGGGGATGGACCTTGCTCACGCACCTAGGGCGAAAGGGTGAGATGCCGCACGTAGTCCCCACGCACGTGGGGATGGACCCACCACGGGGGACCAAAGCCGGGCAGGGGTGTTCGTAGTCCCATCTTGCGGATGCCACAGCCCGTTCTGCGCGCTCTAGGTCACGGGCGAAGCCCGTATCTTGGAGCTTTAGCCCCAACCCCTGGCCTTCTTCTTTGAGCTCTCCCTAAAGCTCTGCCGAGACCTCGGCGGCCTGGAAGGGGGCTACCTCATCCTGGACGACGTCCTCATCGGGCGCTACCGCTCGGGCAAGCTGGGCCTGAAGAAGATGCGGGACACGGCTACGGGGGGCTGGACCTTCGGGCTTTCCCTGGTGGTCCTGGCCTGGACGGACGGGGAAGCGGCGGATTCCCCGGAAGTTTTACGGGACGGACCGGGAGGGATGGTGGGGGGTGGGGATGAGGGAGAT
>NZ_JBAMMI010000066.1:0-4052 GCF_039793865.1 Thermus sp. | reverse complement strand
GCCGGGGTCTACCTGGTGCCCGACCCCCCCTGGACGAGCCTCTACCACGAGGCCCTCGAGGCGGAGGAGAACCCGGAAGCGGTGCAGGCCTTTCTGAGGGAGCTTTCCCGCTTGGGGAGGGCCCTCGCCTTCCTGGTGCAGGCGGAGGAGGACCTCCTCTTCCTCCTGGCGGAAGGGGGGGAGGTGGTGGCGGAGCTCCGGCGGGGCCCCGAGCTCGGGGAGGCCCTTTGGGCCCCGGAGGACCTCAGGCCCCTCCTGGAAGGGGCCAGGGCCCTGCCCCCGGAGCAGGCCGTCCGGGCTCTCGCCCCCCGCTTCGGCCTCCACCCGGACCACGCGGCCTTGGGCTTTCTGGACCTCCTGGAGGCCGAGGAGGAGGGAAGCCTCCCCGAGGAGGTGGTCTACCTTGAGTGAGGCCCTTCTGGTCAAGGTGGGGGGAAGCCTGAGGGGGGCGGAGGCCCTCTTGGACGAGCTTTCCGCCTACCCCGGGCCCTTCGTCCTCGTCCACGGGGGCGGGCCCGAGATCGGGGCTTGGCTAGGGCGCCTGGGGATGGAGAGCCGCTTCGTGGGGGGGCTTCGGGTGACGCCCCCGGAGCAGCTCGAGGTGGTGGAGATGGCCCTCTACCTCACGGGAAAGCGCCTGGCTTCTGGGCTTTCCCGAAGGGGGAGGAGGGCGGTCGCCCTCTCGGGGCGGGACGCCCTCTGCCTCAAGGGGAGGGCGCTTCCCGGGCTCGGCCGGGTGGGGGAGGTGGTGGGGGTGGAGGTGGGCCTCCTCCTGGACCTCCTGGAGAAGGGCTACACCCCCCTCCTCGCCCCCATCGCCTTGGACGAGGAAGGCGCCTTGAACGTGAACGCCGACACCGCCGCGGGGGCCGTGGCCGGGGCCTTGGGGTGGCCCGCGGTCTTCCTCACCGACGTGGAGGGGGTCTACCGGGACCCTAAGGACCCCGGGACTCGCCTTCTCCGCCTCACCCCGGAGGCGGTGGAGGCCCTAAAGGGGGAGGGGGTCCTCCAGGGGGGGATGGTCCCCAAGGTGGAGGCGGCCCTTTCCGCCCTCCGGGCCGGGGCCCCTTGGGCGGCCATCGCCCGGGGGGAGAGGGGGGTCCTCGAGGCCGTCCTCCGGGAAGAGGCGGGGACCCGCTTCACTCTTTGAGCCAGAAAGGCCCCCGGTAGTAGGGGTAGGGAAACTCCCGCTCGTCAAAGAGGTCCGCGAGAAGGACCCCGATGCGCCTCGCGCCACACCTCCAGGAACTCCTTGAGGATGTTTCCCGTCACCCCCCAGATGTCCACCCCCCGCCAGGGGAAGTGCCACACCCTGCGCCCGAGCCGCACCTCGCCCCAGGGCTCCACCTTTAGGAGCTCCTCCAGGGGGGCGGGGAGCACCTTCGCCACCTCCTCGGGGTTGGGCTTAAGGGGGGGAAGGTCCTCTCGGAAGACCACCACGGGCTGGACCAGGAAGCCCTGGGGGGAGAGGGTGGGGGAGAGGAAGCCCAAAGGCTCTACCCCCCTTAGCCCCACCTCCTCCTCCGCCTCCCTCAGGGCGGCCTCCACCACCCCCTCCCCCGGCTCCACCACCCCTCCGGGAAAGCTCACCTGGCCGGCGTGGGTGGGGAGGCGGGGGCTCCTTAGGGTGAAGAGGAGGTGCTCCCCCAGAAGGGGGACGGCCACCGCCGCCAGGCGGAAGCCGGGCGGGGGTTCTAGCCCTCCCGGCAGGCCCTGAGGGAGCGCTTCCTTAAGGCGCTCTCGGGGTCCAGGCCCCTCTTGGCGAAAAGCCCCACCAGCTGCCAAAGCGCCTCCTCCAGGTCGCCCTTTGCCAGGGCTTCCTTCAGGTCCTCCTCGCTCCCTGGGTCCATCCCCTTCCTCTGGAGCTCGTAGGCCCGAAGCAAGGTGGGAAGCCCCCGGGGCAGGGCGCAGGGGTCCTCCCGCTTCCCCTCCTTGGCCTTGAGCTCCTCCCAGCGGGCCTTGACCTCCTCCGGGGTCTTGGCCTCCGCCTCCCCGAAGACGTGGGGATGGCGGCGGATGAGCTTCTCCACGATGGCCCGCTCCACGTCCCCGTAGGAGAAGCTTCCCTCCTCCTCGCCGATGACGCTGTGGAAGGCCACCTGGAGGAGGACGTCCCCGAGCTCCTCGGCCATCTCCTGGGGGTTTCCCTTAAGGAGGGCGTCCGCCGCCTCGCTCGCCTCCTCCAGGAGGTAGGGGACCAGGCTTTCGTGGGTCTGGGCCCGGTCCCAGGGGCACCCCCCCGGCCCCCGCAGGCGGCGCATCACCTCAAGAAGCCTTTCCATGCCCCCCATTCTCCCTTAGGAGGAGCCCCCCCGTCAGGGAAAGCCCCACGAGGAGGAGGGAGAGGGGGTCCAGGGGCGCGGGCTCCAGGGTCCAGCCCCCGGGGCCCGGGGCAGGCAGGCCCGTGGTGCGGGTGAGGAGGAAGAGGAGAAGAAGGGTCCCCACCAGGTAGCGCCCGGCCCGAATCCACCCCTTTCCCGGGCGCACCTCGAGGAGGGGAAGGAGGAGGAGGGAGAGGCCAAAGCCGAGCTCCAAGGCCAGGAGGACCATGAAGAGGAGGCCGTACCAGAACCCGGGGGTCTTGAGGGCCAGGGCGGGGTCTTTGAGGCGGAAGACCTCGCCGCAAAGCCCCCCGCCCAAGGGGGTGTCCCCCAGGCCCAGGAGCTGGAGGAAGAAGGGGAGGATGAAGAAGAGGGCGGCGCGGCGCATGGACCCAGGTTACCTGTCTCTCCGGGCGAAGACCCAGGCGGCGAGGAGGGCGAGGGCCAGCCCGGAGAAGACGAGGTAACCCAGGCCCAGCCAGGGCCCCACCTGTCCCAGCTGCTCCGCCACCAAGTAGCCCACAGGCCCCGTGAGCACGGGGGCCTTGAGCCCCGAGAGGAGGCCTACCCGGTGGACCTCCTGGGGGTTGAGGAGCAGGGCTCCCGTGAGGAGGCCCTCGAGGGGGTAGTCCCTAAGGCGCACGGCCAGGGCCACCACCAAAGGCCCGTAAAGCACGCTGAGAAAGCCGAAGAGGGCGAAACCGAACCCTAGGGCCCGCCTCTCCTCCAAGGAGAGGGCGGAAAGCAGGGCGGAAAGCCCCACCCAAAAGGCGAGGAGCCCCAGCCCCGAAAGGAGGAACCACAAAGCGGCCTCCCTCCCCAACCCCAAGAGGCCCGCCGCCATGAGCATCCCGGGGAGGAAGGGGAGGAGAAGGCCGAGGAACACCCCCAAGACCCCTTCCAGAAAGGCCCGCGCCGGATGGGCGGGGAGGCCTAGGAGGAAGGCCCACTCTTCCCTCGAGGCCAGGAGGGGAAGGGCGAGGGCCAGGACCAGGGGCGGGAGGACGAGGAGGAGGCTGGAGTAAAGGCCCACAAGGCCCACCCCCTCCCCCCGCCCTTCAAAGCCCAGGGCAAGAAGGGGGGGAAGGACCGCAAGACCCCCGGCCCAAGGGTTCCGGCCAACCTCCCTCAGGAAAAACCCCGTCACGGCGCCTTGGGGGGAGGGGGAAAGAAGTCCGCGGGCACCCAGGTGCGCTTGGCTCCTTCCTCCAAGGCCCCGTTCCAGGTGAGGGTCCGCCCCCCCCGGTGTTCCGGTCGCCCCTTGAGGTACGCCTCCAGCTCCTTCGGGTCGCCGAAGGCCAGAAGCCCCGAGCCCATGGGCGTGCGGATTCTGGGGTGGTGGTAGAGCACCGCCTTTTTCGCCTCCACCCAGACGGGGTTTTTGCGATCGCTCGCCAAGAAATCCGCCAGGTACACCTCCTTGGCCTTCAGCTCAGGCCCCCCCCAGCCGTTCAACTGGTCCAGGAGGCAGGCGGGGTCGTCGTAAAAGAAGGCCTTGCCCTGGGGGTTGACCGCCTGAGCGGCGTAGCGGGCGTCCAGGATGGTCATGAAGCAGTAGGGGCAGGCTTCCACCCCCACCCGTAGGGGCCTAGGAGAGGCTTGGGCCCGGAGGAAAAGGGCCCCAAGCCCTCCCACGGCAAGCTTGAGCAGATGCCGACGTTCCATGGGCTCAAGCCTAGGCTAATGGCCGTGGTCCATTCCCTCCCCAAGGAGCCCCGCGTGCTTGGCCAG
>NZ_JBAMMI010000065.1:0-4301 GCF_039793865.1 Thermus sp. | reverse complement strand
ATGCACGAGAGGCGGCTTTGGGGGCTACCTCTTGCTGGCGGGGCAGGCTTTACCCTTGAAGGCGGCCCCCCCAAAGCCGCGCCCAAGCCCCTCCACCCAGCGCCAGGGTGGGAGGCCGTTGACCGGTTTTTCCGCGTCCCCGTCCCGGCATGCCCGGGACGGGGGGCATCACCGCCAGGTGCCGGGAAGGCCGCTCAGGGACTCCTCCAGGCGCCGCCAGCCCTCGCCGCGGAGGAGTTCTTCCAGCTTCCCGCCCCGCTCCACGCTCCCCAGGACCCCTCCGAAGACGGGCTCCCGCCAAAAAGCTCCCGTGTCAAAGGACTGCTTGTAAAGGCGGAAGGTCTCCCCGGTGGCGGGGTCGCGGGCGTAGGTCTGGTCCGAGAGGAGGTTGGTCCAGGAGCGGCTCATCCAGGAGTTGAACTCCTCCGCATCCTTGTTCATCTGGAGGACCATCCGGGTGAGCTCGCTGCTCGCCCGTCTGCTTCTTTCCGCCTCCAGGGCGGCCCAGCGGGGGTTCAGGGCGAGGCCCAGGAAGACCCCGGCCAGGACCCCTTGCTCCCGGGCCAGGGCCTCCTTGGGGCCGTGCACCAAGGCGAGCTCCAGGTAGAGGGTGCAGTGGGCGGAGGAGGCGGCGAAGGAAGGCTGGTATCGGAAGAATCCCCGGGCCTCCACCACGGCCTGCCGCCCCACGTTTCCTTGGCGGGCGCGGAGGTCCAGGCTCTGCCGCCAGCTCTGGTACTGGTCCCCGGACCTTCCCATGACCATGAGCATCTGCTGGTCCATGAGCCTCTCGTAGGCCTCCCGCGTCTCTTCCAGGTACCGGGCCACCCGGCTCCTCCCCCGGAGGGGGTTGGCACGCTCCACCTCCCAGGGGCTCCCGGCCTCCAGGGCCCAAAGGCCCTGGGCGAAGAGGGCGGGAAGCTCCTCGGGGCCCCGGGCGCAGAGGAAGCCCGGCACCTGCCCCGCCCGGCCGTTCCAGAGGAGGATGGTGTTGGGACTCCCTCCGAAGGGCGTGGCGATGGCCATGGCCTCCAGTAAGACCGCGTCCCGCCGGAGGACCACCCCGCCCTTGGCGAGCTGGAAGACGGGGCAGCGCTGGGTTTCGTCTAAGCCCACCACGCTCCCCGCCAAGGTGTACCCCTGGGGCACGGGGACGGCTAGGGCGGGAACCCCAAGCCCGGGGTCCAGGACCGCCTCCACCCGGTAGGGCACCCGCTCCTTGGGCCCCAAAAACTCCAAGGAGCGGAGGAGGCCCAAGACCTCCTTCCTGCCGTCCGGGGAGAGGTCCTGGGGCAGGTAGGCGCTCACGGCGAGGAGGCTCTTAGGACCTGGGAGGAGGAGGTGGGCCGCCTCGTAGCGGAGCCCGGAAAGGGCGGCCTGGGCCTCGGGCGCCATGGCGAAGAGGGCCAGTTCCCCCATGGCCCTCTGGGTGAGGAAAAGGGGGTAGCCCAGGCCCCGGGCGAGGAGCATGAGCCCTCCCGAGGCGGCCTTGAAGTGGAAGGTGGCCTGCCCTCCCCCAAGGCGCCTCGCCTCCTCCAGGAGGGGCTTCGCCGCCTCCCTGGGGCTTTTTAAGGGCATGCCCCGCACCAGGACCACGCTCTCCAGGTCGGTGAAGAGGAGGCCTCCCTCGGCGAAGACGAGACTCCACCCCTCGGGCAGGTCCGCGGCGAAGCCGTGGAGCCGGTCCACCACCCACTCGGCTCCCGCGTTCAAAGCCAAAAGGAACGCCCCAAGAACCGCTATCCGCCTCATGCGCTTCCCTCCTCCGCAAGCTTCTGGAACTCCGGGTCCAGGGGGTTGTACCGCCCCCCGCCTCCCCTGAGGCGCACCAGGTCGTGGGGGAAGACGAGAAGCCACCAGAGGGCGAGGCCGAAGCCCAGGGCGAAGAGGGCGAGCCCCAGGCCCTCGGCCAAGGAGAAGAGGGCAAGCCCCACCCCCAAGAGGGCCAGGGCCCCGTAGATCTTGAGGAAGTGGCGCCGGTAGAGGCCCTGGGCCCAGCGGTGGACCCCCTCCGCCTCCCGGGGCGGGTGGAGGGCCCCGAGGAACCAGACCCGGCCCCGCTGGGCCAGGAGGTAGTCCACAAGGCCCTCCACCTCCCGCCAGTCCACCCCTAGCTGGGCGAGGACCTCGTCCCACCCGGGAAGCCCCAGGGGGAGGGGAAGCCTCTCCCCGCCGAAGTCCAGGAGGAGCCTGCCCCAAAGGGGGTCCAGGGCCACGCCCTCCAGGGCCTCCTTGGGGTAGAGCCTTCCCCCGTACCGCACCCCCTCGAGCTCCAGGGTAAGGGCATAGGCCGTGCGGCGGAGGTGAAGGGCGAAGGCCAAGACGAGAAGCCCCCCCACAAGCAGGGCCAAGGGCTCCCGGGCCTTAAACCCAAAGGCAAGGAGAAGAAGCCCCAAAAGAAGCGCCCACCAAAGCCGCCAACGCACCCCCGCCGGAAAAGCGAGCTCCCGCATTTGGCCCCCTAATCAAAGCCGATCCAGGACGCGAAGGCCCGAAGGCTTTCCTCAAACAAATCCAGAAAGGCTTTTATGGCCCCGTCGGTCACCCCGCCCGAGAGGTCCAGGTCCCATTCCAGGACCGGGTCCCCGTCCTTGTCCAGGTAGGCCCGGGAGAAGCGCTTCTCCCGGTTCCAGGCGTTGATGCGCTCCAGGCTGGGGGGCTTCTTCATGGAGAAGCCCGCGTAGAGCTGGAGGCTCGAGCACACCTCCTTCTCGCAGTCCATGAGCAGAAGAAGGGCCCGAAGCCCCGCAAGCCGCAGGCGGAAGTAGACCTCCCCGCCCTCTTCCACCCGCTCGTAGCGGTAGGAGGCCGCCTTGAGGAGGGCCTCCGCCTCCTTGGGGGTGATCCCCGTCCGCACCCCCTGGGCCAGGACGGGAAGCAGAAGAGGAATCAAGAACAGGGCGAAGCGCATCACCGCACCTCCTTAAGGGTGTAGCGCACACAGGGGTTGGCCTTCTTGGTAAGGTCACATTGAACGTAGTAGGCGAGCCACCCGTCCTTTCGGTAGGCGAACTCCAGGCGTATCTCCTCGTCCTGGTAGCGGTAGACCACGAGATCTCCCCGGTTTTCCCGGGAAAACCTCAGGCCCCCTATCTCCTCCCGCCCGGTGTGCCATACCGGGGGCAGGAGGACCTCCTCCTCCTCTTGGAGGCCGAGTCCGTCCAGAAGGTAGGTTTCCTTCTCCTCCCCGTCGGCGCCCGCCACCACCTCCGTTACCTCCCACCGCCCCGGCCCTTTGGGCACGATGCGGTAGCGGAGGCCGCCCAGGGCCACGGCGAAGCGGGTGCCGTCCCCCACCTCTTTCCCATACCGGAGCTCCACCGGGCGGTCAGCAGGGGGGGTAAAGGCGGGACGGGGCCGCTGGTTCCCCTTGTCCCCCGAGGGCGGCTGGGGCGAAGGGAAAGGTTGCGGCGAGAACGAGCCGCTGCCGCCCCTATCCTCTCCTGGCACCGGAGGAAAGGGGGGAGGGGTTGGCTGTGGGAAGGGAGAGAAGGGTTGGGGCGAAGGGAAGGGTTGCGGGGCCTGCGCCCCCACGAGCTCCACCTGGCTTAGAAGCGCTTGGTAAACCCCCTGCACCTGGGGAAAGGCCTGGGCTGGGGCAGTGAGCTGTAGGCCGTAGGCCCGGCCCCGCTCCACGGTGTACACGGCCACGTCCACGTAGCTTTGGCCCAGAAAAGTGATCTGGCTGTAAACGCCAAGGGCGGGCCTACCCCCAAGGTTCAGGCCGGAAAGGGGCTGGCGGCTGAGCTGTATTCCTTGCATCTGCAGTTGCTGGTCCATCTGCGCCAGGCGCTGGAGGTTGTACTGGTGAAAGGACTGGAGATCCCCCTGAAAGGGGTGGGAAATGGCGTAGAGCTCGGCCCTCAAAGTGGGGTGGAAGAAGGCCACGACCATCCCGCCCTCATAGGGCATCTCCTCCATCTTCTGGAACCCCGCTGGGACGGGAAAGCGCATCCCCAGCGCCGGATTCTGGTACAGCTCCCGCGGCACAACCGAGGGCCCGGGCCCAATCTGCCCCGGAAGGGGGCCGAACTGGGCCAGGACGACCGCCATAAACCACATAGCTGCTCCACCTATTCTCTTCACGGACCACCTCCTCGAGGGCGCGGATCCAGGCCACCTTCATCGGTCCTCTCCTCCTTGAACGTCCGCCCAAGCGAAGGGGTTGGAGCCAATCTCCCACCCTCTACCTCTCAGGGTGGTCCGGGGCACTTAAAGATTCCTTAACTCCAAGCTTGCGCCCTTTTACCTGTGGCGATGAGGCGGGCCTTTGCTATACCTATCAGCAAAATTGCGATGCA
>NZ_JBAMMI010000064.1:0-4336 GCF_039793865.1 Thermus sp. | reverse complement strand
GGTACGAGCTCCGCTCGTGACCACAGACTGGCTGGCAAGGTAGCCCTTGCGGGCTCTAAGAGTCACCCCTTAAGGATACCACCCTTTTACGACAGCCTCTAACGTCAGCAAACCCCCTGGGGCTTCCCCAGGGGGTTCCTCAGGGCCTAGGGCTACTGGACCACCTCAATGGGGATCCGCTTGGCCCGGGCCTCGGCCACCTTGGGCAGGGTGAGCCTCAGGATCCCGTGGCGGAACTCCGCCTTGGCCTCCTCCGCCTTCACCTCCACGGGCAGGGTGAAGGTGCGCACGAAGGAGCCGTGGGGGATCTCCTGGAGGTAGTAGCGGCGCACCCGCACGTCCTCCTGAGGCTTCACCTGACCCCGGACGGTGAGCTTGGTGCCCTCGAGGCTCACCTCCAGGTCCTCGGGAGCAAGACCGGGAATGGCCATCTCCAGGACCAGGGCCTCGTCGGTCTCGTAGAGGTCCGCCGGGGCCACGTAGGCGGTGGCCAAGGGCCGGGCGAAGTCGCCCATCACCTCCTCAAAGAGCCGGTTGGCCTCCTCCAAGAGAGAGAGGGGTCCCCAGGTCCTGAAGGGCGTGATCTCCGTGGCGCGAGCGTCCCTACGCACCAGAGCCATACCCATCACCTCCAAGGTGCACTAATAACACATGCGCGCATATTTGTCAAGTACCCTTACTCTTTTGGGCTTACCCATGCGCCCTCTATAATCAGGCCTATGGACCTGCCCAAGGACGCCGTCCTGGTGGACACCCGCCCCCGGGCCGCTTACGAGGCGGGGCACCTCCCGGGAGCCCGCCACCTGGACCTCTCCGCCCCCCGGCTCCGCCTGCGGGAGGAAGCGGAGCTCAGGGCCCTGGAAGCGGGCCTCACCGAGCTCTTCCAGACCCTGGGCCTGAAAAGCCCCGCGGTCCTCTACGACGAGGGGCTCACGAGCCGCCTCTGCCGCACCGCCTTCTTTTTGGGCCTGGGGGGGCTGGAGGTGACCCTCTGGACCGAGGGCTGGGAGCCCTACGCCACGGAGAAGGAGGAGCCCAGGCCCGAGCGCACCGGGGTGGTGGCCAGGCTCCGGCGGGACTGGCTCCTCACCGCCGACGAGGCCGCCCGCCACCCCCTCCTCCTGGACGTGCGGAGCCCTGAGGAGTTCCAGGGCAAGGTCCACCCCCCCTGCTGCCCCCGGGGCGGGCGCATCCCGGGAAGCCGGAACGCCCCCTTGGAGCTTTTCCTGAGCCCGGAGGAGGTTCTGGAGCGGCTTGGCCTGGAGCCGGGCCAGGAAGTGGGGGTCTACTGCCACTCCAGGGCCCGGAGCGCCGTGGCCTTCTTCGTTCTCCGGAACCTCGGGGTCCGGGCCCGGAACTACCTGGGCTCCATGCACGAGTGGCTCCAGGAGGGCCTGCCCACCGAGCCATGAGGGTCTTTCCCATCGCCTTAGGTCCCCTGCAGGAAAACGCCTACCTGGTGGAGACGAGAGAGGGCCCGGTCCTCATTGACCCCGGGGACGAGCCGGAAAAGCTCTTCGCCCTCTTCCGAGAAACCGGCCTCACCCCCCGGGCCATCCTCCTCACCCACGCCCACTTTGACCACGTGGGGGCCGTGGCCCCCCTGGTGGAGACCCTGGACCTCCCCGTCTACCTCCACCCCTTGGACCTCCCCCTCTACGAAGGGGCGGACCTCGCCGCCCGGGCCTGGGGCTTCACCATCCCCAAGCCCCCCCTCCCCGTGAGGCCTTTGGAAGAGGGGGCGAGGCTTTTCGGGTTCCATGTCCTCCACCTCCCCGGCCACAGCCCGGGGCACGTGGCCTTCCACGACCCCGAAGGGGCCCAGGTCTTCTCCGGGGACCTCCTCTTCCGGGGGAGCATCGGCCGCTACGACCTGCCGGGAGCGGACCCCCAGGCCCTCTTCCGGTCCCTCAAGCGCCTCCTCGCCCTTCCCCCAAAAACCCGGGTCCACCCCGGGCACGGGCCCGGAACGAGCTTGGGCCTCGAGGCCCGGACGAACCCCTTCCTCACCGGGTTAGAATGGGAAACGTGAACGGGGCGGACGCTCCTCAACGGGGACAGCTGGAGGCGCTGAAGGCCCTTTACGCCCTTCAGGAAAAGGATCTGGAAATAGATCGGCTAAAGAAGGAGGCGGAAAGCCTCCCGGAGGAACTCGTGGCGGTGAAGGCCCAGGTGGATGCCCTGGAGCGGGAACTGGGCGACCTCTTGGAGCGCCAGGCGGAGCTGCGCAAGGCCTACACCCGGCACAGCCTGGACATAGAAGATCTCACCGCCAAGGAGAAGCAGGCGGAGGCGGAGCAGCGACAGGCCCAAAGCGCCCGGGAGCAGACCCAGTACGAAAACCGCATCCAGCAGATCAAGGACCGCATCAAGGAGCTCCTGGAGCTCTCCACCCCCATCATGGAGGCCATGGAGGAGGTGGAGGCCCAGATCGCCCGGGTAGAGGAGGGTCTCGCCGGCCTCCGCCCCCGCCTCGAGGCCCTCCTCCAGGAAAACGCCCTGAGGGTGGAGGCCCTGGAGGTGGAGATCCAAAAGCTCAGGGAGGAGCGGGAGGCCATGGCCCAGGGCATCCCCGCCTCCGTGCTCAAGGAGTACGAGGCCATACGCCGGGCCCGCAAGGGCACCGGCATCGTGCGCATACTCCGCCAGGGCCAGGTCTTCCGCTGCGAGGGGTGCAACGTGGTCCTGCCCACCCACGTGGCGCAAAAAGTGGTCCAGGGGCAGCTCACCCGCTGCCCCTCCTGCGGCCGCCTCCTGTGGAAGGGGGAAGGCTAAGTACCCCACCGCGGCAAAAGCCGCGGTGGGGACCCCAAAAGAGCTTTCCCACAGACCAAGCTCGGGCATCCCATGTTGCAAAGCCAAGGTGCGGGCGCTTAGCCCACCAGGCGGGCCGTAAGAGCGATCTCCTTTACCCCCGCGAGCGCCCGGGACACGGGGCAGCCCGCCTTGGCCGCCTCGGCGATCTCCAGGAACTTCTCCGGGGTTATCCCCGGCACCTCGGCCTCGGTGACGAGCTCAATCCGGGTGAGGGTAGCCTTGCCCTCCACCATCTCCAGGTGGACCCTGGCCTCGGTAAAAACCCGCCTGGGCGGGAAGCCCTCCCGCTCCAGGCTGGCCGCCAGGGCCATGGAGAAGCACCCCGCGTGGGCCGCGGCGATGAGCTCCTCGGGGTTGGTGCCCGGGCCTTCCTCAAAGCGTGAGGGGAAGGAATAGGGCCCCTCAAAGGCCTGGCTTCCCAGCCTCATAACCCCCTTGCCCGAACGCAAACCCCCTTCCCAAAAGGCCTCGGCCTTCCTCACCGGCATAAGGACACCTCCTCCACCGGGATACCCGGCCTTGCCCAAAGGTGTTGGAAACGGCACCACCTTTTACACTAAGGGGGTGCTCTTCCTCTTCGTGGACGGGCTGGGGCTGGGAGGGGCTCTTTCGGACCTCTTCCCCCTTCTTCTGGAGCTTTCCCCCCATCCCCTGGACGCCACCTTGGGGGTGGAGGGCCTGCCCCAGTCGGGCACGGGCCAGACCGCCCTTCTCACCGGGGAGAACGCCGCCAAGCTCCTCGGCCACCACCAGGGCCCCTTCCCGAGCCCCAGGCTCAGGCCCCTCCTAAGGAAAAGCCTCTACGCCTGGGCCAAGGGCAGGGGCCTGAAGGTCCTCCACGCCAACGCCTACCGCCCGGAGTACCTCAGGCGGGCCACGGAGGGAAAAAGGCTCCTCCTTTCCGCCTTCGCCCAGGCGGCGAGGATTTCCGGCCTCCCCCTCCTTCCCCTGGGGCACCCCCTGGCCCTTCCCCCCGGCTTCTGGGAGGACCCCTACGGGGCGGGGGCCAAGGCGGCGGCCCTAGCCCGGGGCTTTGACCTCGTGGTCCTGGAGTACTGGGCCCTGGACCTCGCCGCCCACCGCCACCCCGAAAGCCTCCCCGACCGCTTCCGGGAGCTCACCCTTTTCCTCCAGGGCTTCCTCGCCGAAGGCGGCCTCCTCCTCCTCGCCTCGGACCACGGCAACGCCGAGGAGCCCTGGCACCCCCGGCACACCCTCAACCCGGTCCCCCTGGTCTACACCGGGGAGGCCCCGCCCCCGCCCAGGGACCTCACGGGCGTATTTCCCTGGCTGCGAACGATTATCGCTTCTAAAACCAATAAATCCGACCGGAATACTTGACATTTTCCCCACCCCGGGGTACCCTCCTTCCCGGGAGGGGCCCCTCCCGAGGAGAACGGAGGCACCCACGGTGAAGCGCTACCTTCTGACCCTCGCGGCTTTCGCGGCCTTAGGCGCCCTCGCCCAAAGCCCCACGCTCACGATCTACTCGGGACGGGGACAGAGCCTGGTGGAACCC
>NZ_JBAMMI010000063.1:0-4365 GCF_039793865.1 Thermus sp. | reverse complement strand
GAGAAGAACCCTAAGGCCGTAGGCGATGAGCTCCAAAAGCGCCGGCGCCCGGCCGGAAGAAGCTTCCCCTCCGGCGAGGTGGGCCTCCCGTTCCCGGACAAGCCTCTCCAGGAGAGCCTCTAGGAGCTGAAGGTCCAGGTGCTCGAGGGCGTAGCGGGCCAGGGACCGGTGGGAAGGGAAGGGCCTTTCCATCAGGTTCTGGAGCGAGGCCTCCGAAGGCATGGGTTTGTCCGGGTTCACTGGCTTGGCGCTACAGCCAGGAGAGCCCTAGCCGGGCCTCGAGGTGGCCCACGGGAAGCCCCCGGTGGTTTCGCACCTCGGGCCGGTCCCAGGGGGTGGGGCCGGGGTCCAGCCCCAGGGCCCGGAGGAGGGCCACCACCATCACCTCCCGGGCCTGGGCCGAGCCGTCCTCCACCTTGAGGGCGAGGCCCAGGGGCCCCTTGGGGCCCTCTAGGAGGGCGAGGCCGTAGTACCCGTCCGCCCCCCGCTTGGCCACCACGGGCAGCCTTTCCATGAGGAGGGTGTCCACGCTCCCCGGCCCGGCCACGAGGTCGGGGTGGCGGCGCATGGCCTCCCGCACGCGCCTCAAGGGCTCCCGGTAGGCCTCGGGGGCCTCCTCGGGGGCGGCGAGGAGGTAAAAGAGCCGGGCCGCCCGAGCGAGGGGGAGGGCGAAGGTGGGCACGCTGCACCCGTCGGTGGCCTGGAAGGGCTCGGCTCCGGAGAGCTCGGCGAGGGTCTTCCGGTTCAGGGCCTGCACCGGGTGGTCGGGGCGCTCGTACCCCTCGGTGGGGGCCCCCAGGGCCCGGGCCGCCGCCAGCATCCCGGCGTGCTTGCCCGAGCAGTTGTGGTGCAGGGGGGTGGGTCCAAGGCCCGCCTCCTCCAGGGCCCGCCGGGCCTCCCGGGAAAAGGGCGGGTGCACCCCGCAGACCAGGTGCTCGGGGCCCAGGCCGAGCTTGGCCAGGAAGCGGGCGGCCACCTCCACGTGGCGGGGGGTGCCGTCGTGGCTTGCGGTGGCCAGGGCCACTTCCTCCTCCGTGAGGCCGAACCGCTCCACCGCCCCCGTGAGGAAGAGGGCCAGGGCCTGGAAGGGCTTGGCCGAGGAGCGGAGGTAGCTCAGGAGGGCCGGGTTCCCGGCGTAGGCCAAAAGCCCCTCCTTCCCGTATAGGGCCAAGGAGACCCGGTGCCGGTTTTCCACAAGCTCGCCGCGGTAGACCAAAACCTCCGCCTTCACTCCCCAAGTCTACGCCGGGCCTCCAGGAGGAGGGGCTTCCAGTCCACCCCGAGGTAGGGGGAGGGGAGGCCCTCCAGCCTGGCTTCGGCCTTCCTCAGGTTGCGCAGGCCCGTCCTTCCCTGGCTCCGCTGGTGGAGGGCCGCCGCCAGGAGGATGAGCCCTTGGAGAAAGCGGCGCTCCTCCCCCTCGGCCCGCCGCCAAAGGGCCTCCAGGGCTTCGTGGGCCTCAAAGTAGTGCCCCTCGCGCCAAAGCTCCAGGGCCTCTTGCAGCCCCACGGGCCCCAGTCTAGGCTAGGTCCATGCGCCGCATGGCGGTTTTGCTCCCCTTTCTTCTCTTGGCCCAGGCCCTGCGCCTCGCCACCACCACCAGCGTTTACGACTCGGGCCTCCTGGACCGGCTCCTCCCCGCCTTCACCCAGGCCACGGGGGTGAAGGTGGGGGTGGTCGCCGTGGGCACCGGGCAGGCCCTGGCCCTGGCCGAGCGCAAGGACGCCGACGCGGTGCTGGTCCACGCCCCCGACCTCGAGGCCCAGTACCGGAAGCGGGGCTTCCTGGCGGAAGGGTACTGCCTGGCCAAGAACCGCTTCCTGCTGGTGGGCCCGCAGGAGGACCCGGCCGGGGTCCGGGAGGCCAAGGACGTCCTGGAGGCCATGAGGCGCGTCGCCTCGGCCAAGGCGCCCTTCGTGTCCCGCGGGGACCGCTCGGGAACCCACCTGAAGGAGCTCGCCCTTTGGGAGAAGGCGGGGATCCGGCCCGGGCCCCCCTGGTACCTGGAGTCAGGGGCGGGGATGGGGCAGACCCTGGTCCTCGCGGCGGAGAAGCGGGCCTACACCCTCTCCGACCTGGCCACCTACCTCACCGTGGGGAAAAAGCGGGGCCTTTCCCCCCTCTACGACCGGGACGACCCCCTTCTCCTCAACCAGTACAGCGTCTACGTGGTGCCGGGCTCGCCTAGGCTCGAGGAGGCCCGGAAGCTAAGGGACTTCCTCGCCTCCGAGGAGGCGGTCCGGCGGATGCTGGGCCTCCAGGTGGAAGGCCAGCCCCTCTTCCAGCCCCTGAAGGGGCGGTGCCTCTTCCCCGTGAATGGAAGCCGCTGAGCTCCTGGAGATCACCCTAAGAAGCCTCGGGGTGGCCGGTTCGGCTACCCTTCTCGCCGCCCTTCCCGCCGTGCCCCTGGGGCTCTGGCTGGCCCTGAGGGGCGGGGGCGGGCCCCTGGGCCGGGCGGTCCTCTACGCCGGGCTCGCCCTTCCTCCCGTGGTGGTGGGGCTTTTCCTCTACCTCCTCCTCTCCCGCTCCGGCCCCCTGGGCTTTCTGGACCTCCTCTATACCCCTTACGCCATGGTGCTGGCCGAGGCCATCCTGGCCTTTCCCGTCATGGCCGCCTTCGTGCTCTCCGCGGCCCGGGCCAGGGCGGAGGAGGTGCGGCTTCTGGTGCGAAGCCTGGGGGGACGGGAGGACCAGGTCCTCCCCGCCCTCTTCTTTGAGAGCCGCCGCACCCTGGCCGCTGCCCTGGCCGCGGGCTTCGGCGGGGCCATCAGCGAGGTGGGGGCGGCCACCCTGGTGGGCGGGGACATCCGGCACCACACCCGGGTCCTGACCACGGCCATCGTCCTGGAAACCCGCAAGGGGGAGGTGGAAGCGGCCCTGGCCCTGGGCCTGATCCTCCTGGGGGTGGCCCTTTTGGTCACCGGCTTCCTGGTTATCCTGGAGCGGGAATGAGGCCGCTCCTTCGGGCCGAGGGGCTCCTCCATCGGCACTCCGGCTTTACCCTCTGGGTGCCTGCCCTCTCCGTCTACCCCGGGGAGATCCTGGCGGTGCTCGGGCCCTCGGGAAGCGGCAAAACCACCCTGCTCCGCCTCCTCGCGGGCCTCCTCACCCCCCTGGAGGGCCAGGTGGAAGGGGGCTTCCGCGCCTACCTGCCCCAAAACCCCATCCTCCTCAGGCGGAGCGTCCTGGAGAACGCCGCCTTCGGCCTCCGCCTCCACGGGGTGCCGGGGCCCCTCGCCCGGGCCAAGGCGGAGGCCCTCCTAAAGCGGGTGGGGCTTGGGGAGATGGCCCGGCGCCCGGCCCAAAGCCTCTCGGGAGGGGAGGCGGTGCGCCTCTCCTTGGCCCGCACCCTCCTGGTGGAGCCGGAGGTGCTCCTCCTGGACGAGCCCACCGCCAGCCTGGACCTCGCCAACGTGGCCCGGGTGGAGGCCCTCCTGCGGGCGGCGGCCGGGGAGGGCCGGGGGGTGGTGCTGGCCACCCACGACCTCTTCCAGGCCCGGCGCCTGGCGGGGCGGGTGCTCTTCCTCCTCCAGGGGGAGGCGGTGGAGCTGGCCGAGGCCCGGGACTTCTTCCAGGCCCCCCGGGACCCGAGGAGCCGGGCCTTCCTGGAGGGAAGGCTCGTTTAGCGGACCCCTCGCCCAAGCCTGGGTGGGCGAAGAAGGCCCCCACCCTAGCGGAAGAGGGCCCTTACCGCCTTTTCCAGTTCCTCCCCGGTCTTTTTGTCCAGGGTGAGCTTGACCTTCAGGGCCACCCTCAGGGCCTCTTCCTCCAGAGCTTCCCGGTTCTCGCACCCCTTTAGCCGGGCAACAAAGGGCTCGGCCCGAGGGCCGAGCCGGGACCTGAGGAGCTCCACCAGCTTGGCGCAGAGCTCCTTGGGGCCTTCCACGGGGAGGATCAGGCCCCGCTTCAGGAGGCTGGCCAGAGCCTGGTAGGCCTCCTCCCCCAGGCCGCTTTCCCGCACCACCTCCTCCTCCGTGCGGCGCCCGTCGCAAAGGGCGTAGACCCGCCACTCCGCGGGGGTGGGCGTCCAGCCTTCGGGGGGATTGGGGTTGCGGCGGAAGACCATGGCTACAGGGAGGCCACGATGGCGTCCACCAAGCGGAGGATCAGGTAGACGAAGACCGCCCCTAGGAGGAGGATGAAGGAGAGGAGAACGAGGAGAAGGCTGGAAGGCTCGCTCCAGGTGAGGAGGATGACCCCCAGGTAGGCCAGGGCGAAGAAACCGATGAGGAAGAGGGCTTGCCCCATGCGTTCCCCGATGACTCCGCCTGGAGCGGCCCTCCTTAGCTTGAGGCCGTAGAGGACGTTGTAGACCATGAGGGCCAAGCCTAAAAGGAGCAGGAGTTTTTCCATGTCATCACTTTACCC
>NZ_JBAMMI010000062.1:21161-32489 GCF_039793865.1 Thermus sp. | reverse complement strand
CCCGCAATTTTGCGCACAAGTGTAGCAACTAGCGCGTTCGCAAGTAAAAGGGCGTATAGCGCTCCCGTCCCAAGAGGGCGGCCTTCAGGCGCTGGGCTTGGACCTCTATCAGCTCCCCCAGGGGCTTGCGGAAGCCCAGGGGGTGGGTCGTCTCCAGCCCTCCTCGTTTAGCTATGCGCCCCCCTCCCGTGCCCCAAGGTAAGGGCCCCTGTTTCGCTAACGAAACACCCCTTTCCCGGGCCCAAGCTTGGGACATATATGCGGGCCCCACAAAGAAAGCCAAGGGCGGGGCGTTCCCCTGGGCCGCTAGGAGCCCAAAGGCCAAGGCCGGAAGGCGCGCCCCTTGCCGAAGCACCCCCGGGCCACCCCCACCGGGCCCGCCCGCGCTTGGACTGCCCCCGCCGGGAGATTTCACTTCCCGGATTTGGGGCCCAAGGATGGCCCGAAGGTCGTCCGCGCTAAGGTCCCCCATCGGCTTATCTCCCAGCACCTTCACCATGGCCCTCACCGCGTCCCGGTAAAACCCGATGGCGTTCGGGGAAAGCCCCCTGGCCTTGCAGTCCAAAAGCCATCCTTCCGCCCAAGCCGTGATTGGGCCCCACATACTTACCCTCGACGAGTACCGCTTACGACTTCCCATGACCCGACGATTTACCCTCTTCACGACTTCTGGGGCGGGGGGCGGCCAATGCTTACCGCGGTGGAAGAAAAGCATAAGGAAGCCCCTGGTTTTCCCAGGGGCCCCTTGGTGGCGGCGGTGGGACTCGAACCCACGACACCACGATTATGAGTCGTGTGCTCTGACCACCTGAGCTACGCCGCCCGGCGCCAGGCAACCCCCATCATAGGGGAGGCCAAGCCTTCGGTCAATCGGTTCACACGATCCCCTGCTCCCTCAGGAGCCTTCCTTCCCGGAAGCGGCCTAGGCGAAAGGGAGCGATATTCAGGCTTTGCGCCTGGCCGAAGATCACCTCCTCCGCCATGAGGCGGCCCACCATGGCCGCCTGCTGCACCCCGTGCCCGGAGAAGCCCGCGGCCAAAAGAAGCCCCTCCTCCACGAAGCCCAGGATGGGGTTGTGGTCCGGGGTCACCTCGTAGTAGCCCCACCAGCTCGCCCTCCGGTCCAGGGAAAGCCCCTCCAGGAAGGGGAATCGGGCGAGGCCGGCCTCGAGGGTGGGAGGAAGCCACTCCCAGTCCATCCCCTCCCGGAAGCCCGGGGGCTCTTTGGGGTTGGAGCGGCCAAAGAGAAGGCGGGGGCCTTCGGAGCGCAGGTAGAAGCCCGTGGCGAGGTCTACCGCGAGGGGGAAGGCGTGGGGAAAGGGCGCGGGGGCGGTGGCAAAGACCATGCGGCGCACCGGGTAGATGGGGATCTCCAGGCCCAAGGCCTTCCCCACCTCCCCCGTCCAGGCCCCGGTGGCGAGGAGAAGGTAGGGGGCCTCGTACCGCCCCTTAGGCGTTTCCACCCGCCAAAGCCCCCCCTTTCGCCGGGCGGAGAGGAGGGCTTCCGAAAAGCGCACCTCCGCCCCAAGCCGCCTCGCCTCCCGGAGGTAATAGGCCGTGGCCCCGTGGGGGTCTATGACCCCGTCCATAGGGCCAAAGGTGGCGTAGGCCAGGCCCTCCTCCCTGAAGGGCACCTTCTTCTGGGCCTCCGCCAGGGAGAGCTTCTCCACGGGAACCCCCAGGGCCTTCTGCACCCTAAGGGCTTCTTCTTGGGCCTCGGCTAGGCCCTCGGGCACCAGGAAGAGGTAGCCCGTGGGGCGGTAGGCGGCCTCCGGGATCTCCCGGTACTCCAGGATGGAATGGTAGGAGAGGAGGACGTTCAGGGGCTCGGAGAACTGCACCCGCACCCCGGCGGCGCTTTTCCCGGTGGAGCCCTGGGCGAAGGTGGCCTCCTTCTCCAGGAGGAGGACCTTAAGCCCTCCCTCCGCCAGGCGGTAGACCGAGGCCGCCCCCACGATCCCCGCCCCCACCACGACGATATCTGGCATAGGGCAAGTTTAGGACACTTTTCCCTGGGGGAGGGGGTATGCTGTGCCCCGGAGGTCAGGTATGGCCTACAAGCACATCCGCATTCCGGAAGAGGGCGAGAAGATCACCATCCAGGCCGGGGTCCTGAGGGTTCCCGACCGACCCCTCATCGGCTTCATTGAGGGAGACGGCACCGGCCCCGACATCTGGAGAGCGGCCCAACCCGTCCTAGACGCCGCCGTGGAGAAGGCCTATGGGGGAAGGCGCAAGATCGCCTGGGTGGAGATCTACGCCGGGGAGAAGGCCAACCAGGTCTACGGGGAGCCCGTCTGGCTTCCCGAGGAGACCCTGGAGTTCATCCGGGAGCACCTGATGGCCATCAAGGGACCCCTCACCACCCCCGTGGGGGGCGGGATCCGCTCCATCAACGTGGCCCTGAGGCAGGAGCTGGACCTCTACGCCTGCGTGCGCCCCGTGCGCTGGTTCCAGGGGGTGCCGAGCCCGGTGAAGCACCCGGAGCTCGTCAACATGGTGGTCTTCCGGGAGAACACCGAGGACATCTACGCCGGCATTGAGTGGCCCGCGGGGAGCGAGGAGGCGAGGAAGGTCCTGGACTTCCTCAAGCGGGAGTTCCCCAAGGCCTACGCCAAGATCCGCTTCCCCGAGACCTCGGGCCTTGGGGTCAAGCCCGTGTCCAAGGAGGGCACGGAGCGCCTGGTGGAGGCGGCCATAGAGTACGCCATCAAGGAGGACCTCCCCAGCGTCACCCTGGTCCACAAGGGCAACATCATGAAGTTCACCGAGGGGGCCTTCCGGGAATGGGGCTACGCCCTGGCCCGGGAGAAGTACGGGGCCGTGCCCCTGGAGGGCGGCCCCTGGCACGTGATGAGAAACCCCAGGACGGGCCGGGAGATCGTCATCAAGGACATGATCGCCGACAACTTCCTGCAGCAGATCCTCCTCCGCCCCGACGAGTACTCGGTGATCGCCACCTTGAACCTCAACGGGGACTACATCTCCGACGCCCTCGCCGCCCAGGTGGGGGGGATCGGCATCGCCCCCGGGGCCAACATCAACTACAAGACCGGCCACGCCGTCTTTGAGGCCACCCACGGCACCGCCCCCAAGTACGCTGGCCAGGACAAGGTGAACCCCTCTAGCGTCATCCTCTCCGGGGAGATGATGCTCCGCTATCTGGGCTGGAACGAGGCGGCGGACCTCATCCTCCAGGCCATGGAGCGCACCATCTCCAAGGGCCTCGTCACCTACGACTTCCACCGCCTCCTCCAGGCCGAGGGAAAGCCCGCCACCCTCCTCAAGACCAGCGAGTTCGGCCGGGCCCTGATCGAGCACATGTAGCCCGCATCGGGGCCCCCACCGCGGCTTTCGCCGCCGTGGGGCGCTTAGACCAGGGCGAAGCGGGCCTCGAGGCCCGGAAGGTCCGCCTCCAGGAAGCGGAGGCGGACCTCGGCGTTCAGGGGGAGGGGTTGGGAGAGGGCCACCTGGGCGGAAAGCCCAAGCTCAGGGAGGAGGAAGACCCCCTGCCCCCCCCGCCTTTCCACCAGGACGCCGGGCCCCTCGTAGCCCTCCTCCATGAGGTAAAGGAGCGTCCAGTGGAGCCTGCTCCGCCTTTCCGCCTCCCGCACCAGGTCGGCCACCGCCTCCGCCGCCCCCACCCTTTCCAGGACCTCGGCCTGGGAGAGGGGCCTCTCCCCCTTGAGCCAGGCCCTGAGCTGCTGGTGGGCCACCAGGTCCAGGTAGCGCCTCAGGGGGCTCGTCACCTGGGCGTAGAGGGGAAGGCCTAAGCCCTTGTGGGGGGCGGGCACGGCCTTGAGCTGGGCCCTCTTTAGGGCCTTTCTCTGCTCCCACATGGCGGCGAGGCCCTCCCCTTCCACCCGCCTCGAGGGGGCCTCCTGGGTGGCGAAGGGGAAGGGAAGCCCCTCCCGCACCGCCAGGTGGGCCGCGGCGTAGCCGGCGAGGAGCATGGCCTCCCGCACCCAGACCCGGCTTGGGTAGGGGGGGAGGGGCGTGATCCGGACCTCCTCCCCCTCCACCCGCACCTTCACCTCGGGGAGGTGGATCTCCAGGGCCCCCGCGGCGAGGCGCCTCGCCCGGAAGGCCTCCGCCAGGGCCTCTAGGGGCCTCAAGGCCTCCACCTCGAGGGCCTCCCGGTAGGTGAGGCGCGCGGCCCGGATCCAGGAGGGGTAGACCCTCTCCTCCCGAAGCTCCCCTTCCTCCGAGACCCAAAGCTCAAAGGTGAGGGCCGGGGAGACCTCTTTTAGGCCCAGGCCGAGGCGCTCGGTAACGGCGGGGGGGAGCATGGGCACCGTGCCCTCGGGCAGATAGAGGTTCGCCCCCCGGCGCAGGGCCTCCTCGTCCAGGAGGCTACCTGGGGCCACCAGGGCCGCCACGTCGGCCACGTGGACGAAAAGCCTAAACCCCTCCTCCACCTTCTCGGCGTAAATGGCGTCGTCCGGGTCCTGGCTCCCTTCGTCGTCTATGGCGAAGGCGGGGAGGCGGGTGAGGTCCACCCGGTCCTCCTCAGGAAGAGGGGGGACGGGGAGGTCCGGGGGCTGGAGGGGAAGGCCGAGCCTTTTCGGGTGGGGGTTTTCCCTTTGCCAAAGCCCCAGGCGGAGGAGGAAGGCGTGGGCCGCCTCGGGGGTTTCGGGGAGGCCGAGGGCCCTTAGGACGGGGCTTTCCTTCCTCTCCCCCCGGGCCAGGGCCTCCACCTCGGCGAGGAGGGGGCGGTCCTCCGGGGCGGGCCTTCCCTCCCTCAGGCGCTTTAGGGCCTCCTGGAAGGCCCGTTCCCGCTCCGCCCGCTTCCTTTCCGCCTCCTTTAGGGCCTGAAGCTCGCCCCGGGTGCGGGCCCGCACCCCTTCCCCCTCCAGGACGAAGCGCTCCCCCCTTTGGGCAAGGAGGTAGGCGCCCAGGGCGGCCTCCGGGGTAAAGGCCCCGTAGACCAGCTCGGCGAGCTCCTTTAGGCTCACCCTCTGCCCCTCTAAGAGTTCCCAGGCGGCCTCCTCCTCCCCCTCGGGCGCCTTCAGGTCCAAGGAGGCGGGACCCGGGTGAAGGAAGAGGACGTCCTTGGGGCGAACCCTTTGCCTCTCGCCCCCGGGAAGCTCAAGCTCCAAGCGCCCCCCCTTCTCCTCGGCCAGGGCGGGCTTGCCTTTGTAGATGACGAGCGCGGCCACGCCCCCCAGGATACCGCCCAGGTATAGTGGGGCCCATGGAGTGGGACCTTTCCGACCTCTACGCCTCCCCGGAGGACCCCAGGCTCTGGCAGGACCTGGAGAGCGCCCTGGCCCTGGCGGCAGGGCTTTCCCCGGAGGACCCTTCGTCCACTACCGCTTCTACACCTACAGCTACGCCCTGGGCTACCTGGTGGTCCTCGCCCTCTACGGCAAGTACCGGGAGGAGGGGGAGGCCTTCGTGCCCCGGTACCTCCGGGTCCTCGAGGCCGGGGAGCGCCAAAGCCCCAAGGAGATCCTGGCGGAGGCCGGGGTGGAGCTTGGCTCCGAGGCCTTCTTCCGCTACGGCTTCGGCGTCCTGGAGTCTTGGCTTGAGGCCCTCCCCTAGGCGAGAATAGGGGGATGGACCTGGTTTACCGCCCCGAGCGCTACCCCTTCCTCACGGGGGACCTCCCCGGGGTGAGCGGGGAGATCCGGGTGGAGCGGGAGGACTTCCAGGTGGAGGAGGTCCCCGCCTACCTCCCCAAAGGGGAGGGAGAGCACCTCTACCTTTTCCTGGAGAAGGAGGGCCTGACCACCCGGGAGGTGGTGGAGTTCCTGCGGGACGCGGTGGGGGTGCCGGAGAAGGAGATCGGGGTGGCGGGCCTCAAGGACAAGCACGCCCGCACCCGGCAGTGGTTCTCCATCCCGAGGAAATACGAGGACGCCCTCTGCCTCCTGGAGAACCTGCAGGGGGTGAGGCTCCTTGAGGCCAGCCTCCACCCCCACAAGCTCCGCACGGGCCACCTCAAGGGGAACCGCTTCCGCGTCCTCATCCGCCGCCCCAAGGGGGGCCTCCCCGAGGCGGAGGCGGTCCTCAGGCGCCTCGCGGAGAAGGGCGTGCCCAACTACTACGGCCCCCAGCGCTTCGGCCTCGGCGGCCTCAACCCGGTGCGGGGCTACCGCTTGGTGAAGGAGGGAAAGGGCCGGGGAAGCCCCTGGCTCAAGCGCTTCCTCATCGGAAGCCTCCAGAGCCTCCTCTTCAACGACTGGGTGGCCCTCAGGCTGGAGCGGGGCCTCTTTGACCGGGTCATCCCTGGGGACTGGGCCAAGAAGCACGCCACCGGGGGGGAGTTCCTGGTGGAAGACCCGGGAGAGGCCGAGCGCGCCTTAAGGCTTGAGATCAGCGCCACGGGACCCCTCTTCGGCAAGAAGTACCCCGAGGCCCAAGGGGAGGCGAGGACCATGGAAGACGAGGTCCTCGCCCGCTACGGGCTCAAGCGGGAGGAGTTCAGGGCGAGGCGGGGCGCCCGGAGGCCCATCCGGGTTCCCCTCTCGGAGTGGCAGGTGGAGGAGGGCCCGGAGGGGCTTTGGCTGAGCTTCTTCCTGCCCAAGGGAAGCTACGCCACGAGCCTTCTCAGGGAGGTGATGAAAAAGGAGGTGGATGCCCCTTCGGGCGAGGAGGGGGAGTAGCCTCCCCGCTAAAGGAAAAACCCAGGGGGGACACGTCCGGCCCCCCTGGGCAAGCCTGCTCCCCTAGAAGCGGAACCCGACCTTCATCTGGGCCGCAAGCTTCCCCCCCGCAAGGCCCAGGTCCCCGCCCAAGAACACCGGGGCTTTGAGGACGGAGGCCAGATCGTATTCCGCGTCCGCCCGGAAGTAGAGGGCCAGGTTGCCGAAGTTGAAGCCCGGAACGGCCACCCCTAGCCCAGCCCCCGCCTTAAGTCCCTCGGCCACGGGGTAGAGGTAGCGGAAGAGGAAGGCCCCGTTCAGGCTACCCCCCAGGGTGTAGGCCAGGTCCAGGGCGGGGCGCACCTCCCCCACGGGGGGCTGGAAGAGGAGGCAGTACCAGGAAACCTCCACCCCGAAGCCCTGCGTGCCGCCCACCGCCGCCAAGGAGGGCCTTAGGTTCTCCAGGGAAACCTGCGCCGAGGCCAAACCCATGGCCGCCACGAGAAGGATCAGGGCTTTTCTCATACCGCACACCTCCCAGGTATATCCTATCACGATCCCAAGGCTTCTTGCAACGCCGCCCCCAAATCCTCTGCCCCAAAGACCCTATACCCCCGCTCCGCCAGGACCGCCCCCACCGCCTCCCCCACCCCCCGCACCAGGAGGGGCGGCGAGCCCAGGTTGAGCATGGCCAAAAAGCCCGCCACGTACTCGGCCAGCTCCTCTGGGGTCATGGCGGGCCCTCCGGTGCGCCCGAAGCCCGGGAGGTCCAGGAGGTAGAAGGCGTACCCCGGGGGCAGGTCCTCGGGCCACCTCGAGGCCTCCTCGGCGAGGAGGACCACCGCCGGGCCCCGGCCCACCCGGTCAAAGACCAGGTTCAGGCCGTAGAGGTGGAGGTATCCCGCGCGCCTCATAAGGCGAGCCCCCCCGGCAGGGGCCGGAACCCCTCCCCCAGGAGGAAGTCCGAAACCAGGTCCCGGACCTCCCCCTGGGCCTCCCAGGGGGCGAGGTGCCCGGCCTCGTCCACCACGAAGCGGAGGGCCTCCCCTTTGGCGAAGTCCGCCACCTTGGCCCCGTGAAGGGGCGGGGTGAAGGCGTCCAGGGCCCCCTGGACCACGAGGACCCGGGCCTCGGTGCCCCTAAGCCAGCGCCTTTCGTCCTCCAGGGCCTCGAGGCGCCCAAGCCACCGCCAAAGCCCCGCCTCGCTCAGGCCCTCCTTCCAAGCCTCGTAGACCTCTTCGCTCCCCGCGCTCAAGGCCCCGAAGAAGAGGGCCCGGCCCACCCGGGCGAACCCCTCCACCCCGCCCCGCTCCAGGCCGAAGCGCAAGGCGCCAAGCCGCGCCGCAAGGAGCGCGTCCCGGAAGAGGACCGGGGAGAGGAGGACGAGGCTTCTCGCCCCCTCCCGGAAGGCCACCTTCAGCGCGTCCAGGGCCCCCTCGGCGAAGGCCACGAGGTGGAGCCCCTCCTCCGAGGGGAGGTCCAAGAGGAAGTCCAGCCCCGCCGGGGGGACGAGGAAGCCGGGAAAAAGCCGGATCTCGCCCACGGCCCCTTTATACTCCAGGGCATGGAGGTCAAGGCCTTCCTGGAGCGGGAAACTTTGGACCGGACTTTGGGAATCCGCTACCTCAAGGCGGAGAAGGAAGAGGTGGTGGCGGAGCTTGAGGTGACGCCCAAGGTCCACCAGCCCTTCGGCTTCCTCCACGGGGGGGCCACGGTGGCCTTGGCGGAGAGCGTGGCGAGCGTGGGGGGGTTTTTAAACTGCCCCCCAGGGCACGCCGCCTTCGGGCTGGAGATCAACTGCAACCACATCCGCAAGAAGCGGGAAGGGACGATCCGGGCCGTGGGAAGGCCCCTCCACGTGGGCCGCACCACCCAGGTCTGGGAGGTGAAGGTCCACGACGAGGAGGGGCGCCTCCTGGCCGCAAGCCGCTGCACCCTGGCCGTGGTGCCCTTAGAACCAGCCAAGGAGCCAGCGTAGCCAGTTCCCGCCCAGGAAGCCCTCGTCCCCTAAGGCGAGGAGGTCCCGGTGCCGATCCAGGCCCAGGGGCACGGCCTCGAGGCCAAACCCCCCGTCCCAGTCCGTGCCCAGGCCCACCCGCCTTCTGCCCATCACGGCCTCGGCGTGGGCCTTGTGGCGGAGGAAGGCCTCCAGGGGAAGCCGCGGCATCCCCCTCTTCCAGGCGGGGTCCAGGAAGGCGTTGAAGGGCACGAGGCCCAAGACCCCCTCCCTCTCCGCCAGGGCGCGGAGGAGCCCGTCGGAGAGGTGCCTTTCCGAGGGCACCAGGGCCCGGCAGTTGGCGTGGGTGGCGGCCACGGGGCCCCGGTAGGCCTTTAGGGCCTCCCAGGCCGCCTCCTCCGCCAGGTGGGAGAGGTCCAGGGCCACGCCCAAAGCCTCCATCTCTCCAAGGAGCGCCCGCCCCGCCTCCGTGAGGGGCCCGGGCTCGGCGTTCCCGCCGGCGTAGGCGTTTTTCGTGGCCCAGGTGAGGGAAAGAAGCCTCAGGCCCTGCCTCCGCCACGCCCCAAGCGCCCCGGGGCTGGGCAAGGGGTGGGCCCCCTCCAGAAGGAGGACGAGGCCCAAGACCCCGTCCTCGGGAAAGCGCTTTAGGTGGGCCAAAAGGTCCTCCCGCTCCCGCAGGATCCGCACCAGGCCCCTCTTCTCCCAGGCCTCGTAGAGGGCGAGCTGGGCCAGGGCCTCTTCCTCGTACGCCCCGGGAGGCACCTCCTTGGGGTCCACGAAAAGGGTGGCGAAGGCCAGGGCCACCCCCGCCTCCTTTAGGCTCGGGAGGGTGACCAGGGGGGTGTCGGGGTGGGGGTCTTGGGCCCGGAGGGCCTCCAGGGGAAGGGTCAGGTCCCGCCCCAAGGCGCGCGCGTTCCAGGCCAGGTCCAGGTGGGCGTCCACCAGGAAGGAAGGCACGGGGAGAGTCTACAATGGGGAGCGTGCGGGCCCAAGACCTCCCTCCCCTCCCCGAGGCCCCCGGGGTCTACCTCTGGAAGCGGGGGGAGGAGGTGCTCTACGTGGGCAAGGCCAAGAGCCTCCGCGCCCGGGTGCGAAGCTACTTCCACGCCGAGGGGAAGGCCAGGCGCATCGCCGAGGAGGCCACGGGCCTGGACTTCATCGCCACCCGGGACGAGGTGGAGGCCCTCCTCCTCGAGGCCAACCTCATCAAGGCCCACCGCCCCCCTTACAACGTCCTCCTCAAGGACGACAAGCACTACCCCTTCCTCAAGCTCACCCACGAGCCCTTCCCCACCCTCCTCGTGGTGCGGCGGGTGGAGGAGGACGGGGCCAAATACTACGGGCCCTTCCCCGAGGCGGGGGCGCTTCGCCGCATCAAGACCCTCATAGACCGCCTTTTCCCCTTGCGCAAGAACTCGGGCTACCCCATGAAAAGGAGGCGCTACCCCTGCCTGAACTACAGCATGGGCCGCTGCCTCGCCCCCTGCGTGGGCCTGGCCGACCCCGAGGCCTACCGGGAGGTGGTGCGCCAGGTGGAGGCGGTCCTCGAGGGCCGGGTGGACGGGCTCCTTCAGGAGCTGGAGGCCAAGATGCGGGAGGCGGCGAGGAGGCTGGAGTTTGAGCGGGCGGCGGAGATCCGCGACCAGATGGAGGCCCTAAAGGCCTTCTTCTCCACGAACCAGCAGGCCTTTGACCCGGAGATGGGGGACCTGGACTTCCTGGGGATGGCCCGCTCCGGGGCCCTCGCCGTGGTCCAGCTCTACCAGGTGCGCTCCGGGCGCATCCTCGGGCGCATCAGCCGGGTGGTGGAGAAGGAGGAGGCCACGGAGGAGGAGATCCTTTGGGCCTTCCTGCGGGACCACTACCTCGAGGCCTCCCCCCTCCCCCCCCTCATCCTCCTCCCCTTCCCCCTGGAGGACCTGGAAAGCCTCGCCGAGCTCCTCCGGCGCCGCGCCGGGCGGAAGGTGGAGCTTAGGGTGCCGAAGAAGGGGGAGAAGGCGAGGCTTTTGGAGCTCGCCGAGAAAAACGCCCGCCTCGCCCTGGAGACCGAGCTCAAGCTCCGGGAAAGGCGGGGGGAGCACCCGGCCCTCAAGGCCCTCCAGGACCTCCTGGGGCTTCCCGCCCGTCCCTGGCGCCTGGAGGGGTACGACGTAAGCCACCTCCAGGGCCAGGCCCGGGTGTTCTCCATCGCCGTCTTTGAGGGGGGAAGGCCCAAGCGGCAGGAGTACCGGAGGATGCGCCTCAAGGCGGGCAACGACGACTACGCCGCCATGGAGGAAGGGGTCTTCCGCCGCTACACGGGAAGCCTCAAGGACCTTCCCCTCCCCGACCTCCTCCTCATTGACGGGGGTCTGGGCCAGGTGCGGGCGGCGGAAAGGGCCCTGGAGCGGGCGGGCCTTCGGCTTCCCCTGGTGGGCCTCGCCAAGGGGGAGGAGGTCCTGGTCACGCCGGAAGGGCGGGAGCTTCGCCTACCCCTCACCCACCCGGCCCTCCAGCTCCTCATCCACCTCCGGGACGAGGCCCACCAAAACGGCCTCCGCTACCACCAGAAGCGGCGGAGCGAGGAGGCCCTCAAGGTCCTCGCAGGCATCCCCGGGATCGGGGAGAAGAGGAGGCGGCTCCTCTTGGAGCGCTACGGGGGGCTTAGGGCCCTGAAGGAGGCCCCCCTGGAGGAGCTCGCCCGGCTCCCCGGCATGAGCCTGAAGGCGGCCCGGGCCCTCAAGGAGGCCCTCAGGGAAGACGCACCCGAACCGGCCTGAGCCTCCCCTCCCGGGTGCCGTCCCC
>NZ_JBAMMI010000062.1:0-21061 GCF_039793865.1 Thermus sp. | reverse complement strand
GGTGCCGTCCCCAAGCTGGCCGTCGTACCCCCAACCAAAGGCCCAAAGCGCCCCTGCCACCACCGCGGCGCTGTGCCCCTGGCCTCCCCCAAGAAGCCCCTGGCCCAGGGCGAGGCCCAAACCCAGAGCGAACCCCAAAAGGCGCCTTCCCATGCCCTAAGCTTAACCGGGGCGCCCTAAGCGCGGCTTAAGGGTATGATGGCCCCTTGATGGTGCGCCGCGCCTTAGAGGAAGCCGTTCGCGAGGCCCTAAAGGAGATGGGCCTGGACCTCCCCCTGCGGGTGGCCAGGGCCCCTAAAGGCAAGCCCGGGGACTACGGGGTCCCCCTCTTCGCCCTGGCCAAGGAGCTCAAAAAACCTCCCCAGGCCATCGCCGAGGAGCTTAGGGGCCGCCTGAAGCTTCCTCCCTTCGTGGAGGAGGCCATCCCCGTGGGGGGGTACCTGAACTTCCGCCTCGCCACCGAGGCCCTGCTGGCGGAGGCCCTGAAGGAGCGGCGGCCCTTCCCAAAGAGGGAAGGCCTGGTCCTCATTGAGCACACCTCGGTGAACCCCAACAAGGAGCTCCACGTGGGCCACCTGCGGAACATCGCCCTGGGGGACAGCCTGGCCCGCATCCTGGCCTACGCCGGGCGGGAGGTGCTGGTCCTCAACTACATTGACGACACCGGGCGCCAGGCCGCGGAGACCCTCTTCGCCCTGCGCCACTACGGCCTCGCCTGGGACGGGAAGGAGAAGTACGACCACTTCGCCGGTAGGGCCTACGTGCGCCTCCACCAGGACCCCGAGTACGAGAAGCTCCAAGCGGGCATTGAGGAGGTCCTCCACGCCCTGGAACGGGGGGAGCTACGGGAGGAGGTGAACCGCATCCTCCTCGCCCAGATGGCCACCATGCGCGCCCTAGGGGCCCACTACGACCTCCTGGTCTGGGAATCCGACATCGTCCGGGCGGGGCTTCTGGAGAAGGCCCTCGAGGTCTTGCAGAAGAGCCCCCACGTCTTCCGCCCCAAGGAGGGGAAGTACGCCGGGGCCCTGGTCATGGACGCGAGCCCCTTCATCCCGGGGCTGGAAGACCCCTACTTCGTCCTGGTGCGCTCCGGCGGGGCGGCCACCTACTACGCCAAGGACATCGCCTTCCAGTTCTGGAAGATGGGCCTCCTGGAAGGCCTCCGCTTCCGCCCCTACGAGAATCCCTACTACCCCGGCCTCCGCACCAGCGCCCCCGAGGGGGAGCCCTACACCCCGAGGGCCCAGGAGACCATCAACGTCATAGACGTGCGCCAGAGCCACCCCCAGGCCCTGGTGCGGGCCGCCCTGGCCCTGGCGGGGCACCCCGGGCTCGCCCAGGGCGCCTTCCACCTGGCCTATGAAACGGTCCTCCTGGAGGGAAGGCAGATGTCGGGGCGGAAGGGCCTCGCCGTGAGCGTGGACGAGGTCTTAGAGGAGGCCAGGAGGCGGGCCCTCGCCATCGTGGAGGAGAAGAACCCCGCCCACCCCAACAAGGAGGAGGCCGCAGGGATGGTGGCCCTGGGGGCCATCCGCTTCGCCATGGTGAAGACCGAGCCCAAAAAGCAGATAGACTTCCGCTACCAGGAGGCCCTTTCCTTTGAGGGGGACACGGGGCCCTACATCCAGTACGCCCACGCCCGGGCGAGCAGCATCCTGCGCAAGGCAGGGGAGTGGGGCCCTCCCGACCTCCTAAAGGCCACCCCCTACGAAAGGGCCCTGGCCCTGGACCTCCTGGACTTTGAGGAGGCGGCGCGGGAGGCGGCGGAGGAAAAGACCCCTCATATCCTCGCCCAGTACCTCCTGGACCTAGCGGGAAGCTGGAACGCCTACTACAACGCCAAGGAAGGAGACCGGCCCGCCACCCCGGTCCTCACCGCTCCTCCTGGCCTAAGGGAGCTCCGCCTGGCGCTGGTGCAAAGCCTCAAGGAAACCCTTGGGATTGGCCTCGGCCTCCTCGGCATCCCCGCCCCCGAGGTAATGTAAGGCCATGCCCGTTCCCCTCCTTGCCCTCCTCCTTCTCGCCCTGGCCCTGGGGCAGCGCCTGGTCTCCCCCGAGGAGGTGGCCCGGAGCCAGGTCATCAAGAAGGCCCTTCCGGCCGTGGTGCGGATCCAGGGCACCCCCCTTAGCGCCGGGGAAGGGAACGTGGTGGGTACCGGCTTCTTCGTGAGCCCCCTTCGCCTCGTGACCAACTACCACGTGGTGCAGGACCTGACCGACCTCACGGTGCGCCTCTACGACGGGCGAACCTTCCCTGCCGAGCGCTTCGCCGTGGACCCGGGGATCGACCTGGCCCTCCTCACGGTGAAAGGGGTGCAGGCCCCGGGGGTGCTGGCCTTCAGCAAGGCCTCCACCGCCAACCTTCCCCTGGGGATGGGGGTGGTGGTGGTGGGCTTCCCCTACGGCCAGGGCCCCCTGGCCTCCTACGGCATCCTCTCAGGGGTAGGCCCCCTCGAGGTCCCCACCCCCGATCCCTCCATCGGGGCCGAGGTGGGGGAGTACCTTTTCACCGACGCCCCCCTCACCGTGGGCAACTCGGGTAGCCCCCTGCTGAACCTTCAGGGCGAGGTGATCGGGGTGGTGGCCGACGTGGTGGGGGGCCCGAGCGGGGTGGGGGGGATCGGGGTGGCCATCCCCGCCGAGCTCGCCGCCCAGAGCGTGGAGGACCTGGAGCGCTTCGGCATCCCCCAGCGGGGCTGGCTGGGGGCGAGCCTCATCAGCCTGGAGGAGCTACCCCCCGTGCTTCTCCGGGCCGTGGGTCTCACCACCCTCCAGGGGGCCATGGTGGACCGGGTGGAGCCGGGAAGCCCCGCCGCCCGGGCGGGGCTCAGGGGAGCGAGCCGGGACGCCCAAGGGAGGCTTGTGGCCCTGGGGGACGTGATCCTGGCGGTGAACGGCACCCCCGTCAAAGACAAGGTGGACGTGGTGCGCCGCATCGCCCGCTACCGCCCCGGGGACCGGGTGCGCCTCACCCTGTGGCGGGAGGGGCGGAGGCTCGAGGCCACCCTCACCTTCATGGCCCGGCCCAGGAGGTAGGCGTGTACGTGGCCATTGAGGGACCCATCGGCGTGGGCAAGACCACCTTGGCCCGCCTCCTTGCGGAGGCCCTGGGGGCCGAGCCCCTTTTGGAGGTGGTGGAGGAAAACCCCTTTCTGCCCCTTTTCTACCAAGATCGGAAGCGCTACGCCTTCAAGACCCAGGTCTTCTTCCTCCTCTCCCGCTTCCGCCAGCTCTCCCGCCTGGCGGAAAGGCCCCTCTTCGGCGGGGTGGTGGCCGACTACCTCTTTGACAAGGACGCCATCTTCGCAAGCCTCACCCTCGAGGGCCCGGAGTGGGACCTCTACCTGGAGCTTTACCGGGAGCTTTCCCCCAGGCTCCCCCCGCCCGACCTCACCCTCTACCTGAGGGCCCCGGTGCCCGTGCTCCTGGAACGCATCGCCAGGCGGGGAAGGCCCTTTGAGATGGGCATGGACCCGGGCTACCTCGAGGCCCTCTCCCAGGCCTACGAGCGCCACTTCGCCCGCTACCCCCATCCCCTTTTGGTCCTCGAGGCGGACCGGCTGGACTTCAGCCCCACGGGCCCCCACCGGGAGGAGGTGGTGGCCCTGGTGCGGGCCCACCTCTTCGGGAGCCAGGACCATGTACGTGGCCATCGCCGGCAACATCGGTAGCGGCAAGAGCACCCTCACCGCCCTCCTGGCCGAAGCCTTCGGCTTTAGGCCCGTGTACGAGGCGGTGAGCGAGAACCCCTACCTGGAGGACTTCTACCGGAACATGGCCGTTTACGCCTTCCACTCCCAGGTCTTCTTCCTGGCGAGAAGGGTGCGCCAGCACCTCCTGGAGGTGAACGGCCAAGACCGCGTGGTCCAGGACCGCACCCTCTACGAGGATGCCTTTGTCTTCGCCCGCCACCTCCACCGGGAGGGCTACCTCTCCGAGCGGGACTGGCGGACCTACCTGGACCTCTTCCAAAGCCTTGCCCCCGCGCTGAGGAAGCCCGACCTCCTCCTCTACCTCCGGGCGAGCCTCCCCACCCTAAAGAGGCGCATCGCCAAGCGGGGCCGTCCCTTTGAGCGGGAGATCCCGGACCGCTACCTCCTGGGCCTGAACCGGCTCTACGAGGAGCTCGTGGCGGGCTGGGACCTCTCGCCGGTCTACGTGGTGGAGGCGGACCGGGTGGACTTCGTGGAGAGGGAGGAGGACCGGGAGGCCCTTCTGGAGGCCCTACGGTTGCGCATCCGGCCATGACCCTGCAGGAGCTCTTCGCCCCCTACGGCCTTTCCGCCCCGCCCCTAGGCGTGCGGGGCCTCACCCTGGACTCCAGGGAGGTGGAGCCGGGCTTCGTCTTCGTGGCCGCCCCCGGGGTGCCCCTCCCCCACCGGAAGCCCTTAGACGGGCACGACTTCATTCCCGAAGCCCTCGGGCGGGGGGCCATCGCCGTGGTGGGGGAAAGGGACCTCGCCCTCCCCGTGCCCTACCTGAAGGTGGCGGACAGCCGCCAGGCCCTGGCGGAGCTCGCCCGGCGCTTCTACGGGGAGCCCGACCGGGGGCTATTCCTCTTCGGGGTCACGGGCTCCAAGGGGAAGAGCACCACGGCGGCCCTCCTCCACCACCTTCTCCCCCGGGCGGCCCTCCTCTCCACCGTGGGCCTGTGGCTAGGGGAGGAAAGGAGGCCCCCCCTGGGCCACTTCACCACCCCCGAGGCCCACCGGGTCTACGCCTTCTTGCGGGAGGCCGCCGACCGGGGCCTAAGGGAAGCGGTGCTGGAGGTCTCCAGCCACGCCCTCGCCCTCAAGCGGGTGGAGGGGCTTTCCTACGGCATCGGGGTCTTCGTGAGCTTCTACCCCGACGACCACCTGGACCTCCACGGCACCCCCGAGGCCTACTTCCGGGCCAAGGCCCTCTTGGTGGAGCGCTCGGAGCTCGCGGTGCTCTCCACCCGGCTCCCCCACCTGGACCTCCTGAGGAGGAGGCCCCACCTCCTCTTCGGCCCCGGGGGGGAGGTGTGGGCGGAAGGAGTGCGGGAAACGGAAAAGGGCCTCGCCTTCGCCCTCCACACCCCCTTTGGCCGGGGGGAGGCCTTCTTGTCCATGCTCGGAACCTACAACTTGGAAAACGCCCTGGCGGCCAGCGCCGCCGCCTTGGCCTATGGGCTTTCCCTGGAGGAGGTCCTGGCCCGCCTCGCCACCTTCCCCGGGGTGCCGGGCCGGATGGAGGTGGTCCAGGAGGAGCCTTTCCGCGTGGTCATTGACTTCGCCCACACCGGGAAGAGCCTCGAGGCCGCCCTCACCACCCTGAGGCGCACCACCAAGGGGAGGCTCCTCCTCGTGGTGGGGGCGGCGGGGGAAAGGGACCCCGGGCGGCGGGAGGACATCGGCAAGGTGGCCGCCCGCCTTGCCGACAAGACCTTCTTCACCGAGGAGGACCACCGCACCGAGCCCCTAGAGGCCATCCTCGAGGCCCTCGCCGAGGCGGCGAGGAGGGAGGGGGGCGTCTTTGAGCTGGTCCCAGACCGGGAGGAGGCCATCCTCCGGGCGGTCCTGGAGGCCCAGGAGGGGGACACGGTGCTCCTCGCCGGCAAGGGGCACGAGGCCACCCTGGAGAGGGGAACCCTCGCCCTCCCCTGGGACGAAAGGGCCGTGGCCCTCGCCGCCCTCAGGAAACGCTTTCCGGAAGCCTCGCCCCGAGAGCTGACACCACCCCATGCTGGCCCAAGCCAGCATGGGGGCCCCGGTAAAAAAGACCTGTAGGGCTTCAAGCCTCGGTCTGAGCGAGGGATTCACGCCCAAGGGGCATAAGGGAGAAAAGCCACTCCGAGAAGGCCTGTAGGCCCCTCCGGTACATGGCCTGGCGCTTCTCCTTCTTGCCCGCCTTCCCCTCCACCGGAGGCACCAGGCCCCAGTTGGCGTACATGGGCTGGAAGCCCTCGGGGTTCGCCGTGGCCAGGTAGCGCACGAGCCCCCCCAGCATGCTCTCCTCCGGGGGCGCCACGGGGGGAAGTCCCAGGACCTTCCGCGCGGCGTTGAGCCCGGCGAGGAAGCCCGTGACGGCGCTCTCCAGGTACCCCTCCACCCCCGCCAGGACCCCGGCGGCGAAGAGCCCTTCCGCCTCCTTGAACTCCAGGGTCTCGCGAAGGAGCCTCGGGGCGTTCAGGTAGGTGTTCCGGTGCATCACCCCGTAGCGGACGATCTCGGCGTTTTCCAGGCCGGGGATCATCTGGATGAGCCGCTTCTGCTCGGGCCACTTGAGCCCCGTCTGGAACCCCACCAGGCTCCACATCCTTCCCGCCTTGTCCTCCTGGCGGAGCTGGACCACGGCGAAGGGCTCCTTCCCCGTGCGGGGGTCTTTGAGCCCCACGGGCTTCATGGGGCCAAAGAGCAGGGTCTGGTAGCCCCGCCGGGCGAGCTCCTCCACGGGGACGCAAGCCTCAAAGAACCCCAGCCTCTCCCACTCGTGGGGGGTGTGGCGCTGGGCCTCGAGGAGGGCCTGGTGGAAGCGCCGGTACTCCTCCTCGGTCAGGGGGCAGTTGAGGTAGTCGGCGCTCTGGCCGTAGCGGCCCGCGCGGAAGCACTTCGCAAGGTCAATGCTCTCGTAGAGGACGATGGGGCTTGCGGCGTCGTAGTAGGCGAGGAAGTGGTCCCCGAAGCGCCGCTTCAGGGCCTCGGCCAAGGCCTCGGAGGTCAAAGGCCCCGTGGCGAGCACGGTGATCCCAGGGGGGATCTCCCGCACCTCCTCCCGCACCACCTCGAGGAGGGGGTGGCGGGAAAGCCTTTCGGTGATGTACCCGCTAAACTCCTCCCGGTCCACGGCCAAGGCCCCCCCGGCGGGCACCCTCGCCCGGTCCGCCGCCTCCATGACGAGGCTTCCGGCAAGGCGCATCTCCGCCTGGAGGAGGCCCTTGGCCTGGGTCTCCCCTTCCCCGCCCAGGGAGTTGGAGCAGACGATCTCGGCGAAGCGGTCCGTGCCGTGGGCCGGGGTCATCCGCTTGGGGCGCATCTCCAAAAGGCGCACGGGGACGCCCAGGCGCAAGAGGGTCCAGGCGGCCTCGCTTCCCGCGAGGCCCGCCCCCACCACGTTCACCCGTTCCATCCTTTAGATGGTAGCACCGGAAGGGCTTTGGGAAAAGTATAATGGCCTCCATGGTGCGGCACCGGTTCCGGGTGGAGGAGAACCTCTACACCCAGGCCCACCCCGGCCCGGAGGACGGGCTTCTTTTGGTGAGCCTCTCCACCGAGGCCTGGGAGCGGGAGAAGAGGCTTCCCCTCTACGCCCAGGCGGGCCTCCCCGAGGTCTGGCTCCTCGCCCGGGAGGGCCTCGAGGTCCACCGGAAGCTCGAGGGGGGCCGCTTCCTTGTGGCCCAGGGCGAAACGATCGCCCCCCTCCTCCTGCCCGAGGCCGAGCTCCTCTTCCAGCCCCCCCTATGAGCCTCGCCAAGCGCATCGTCCCCTGCCTGGACGTCCACGCGGGCCGCGTGGTCAAGGGGGTGAACTTCGTGAACCTAAGGGACGCCGGGGACCCCGTGGAGGCGGCCCGGGCCTACGACGAGGCGGGGGCGGACGAGCTCGTCTTTCTGGACATCTCCGCCACCCACGAGGAACGGGCCATCCTCCTGGACGTGGTGGCGAGGGTGGCGGAGGGGGTCTTCATCCCCCTCACCGTGGGCGGGGGGGTGCGCTCCTTAGAGGACGCCCGCAAGCTCCTCCTCGCGGGGGCCGACAAGGTGAGCGTGAACTCGGCGGCGGTGCGGCGCCCCGAGCTCATCCGGGAGCTTGCCGACCACTTCGGGGCCCAGGCGGTGGTCCTGGCCATAGACGCCCGGTGGCGGGGCGACTTCCCCGAGGTCTATGTGGCGGGAGGGCGCGTGCCCACGGGCCTCCACGCCGTGGAGTGGGCGGTTAGGGGCGTGGAGCTTGGGGCCGGGGAGATCCTCCTCACCAGCATGGACCGGGACGGGACCAAGGAGGGGTACGACCTGGAGCTCACCCGCAGGGTAGCGGAGGCCGTGGGGGTCCCGGTCATCGCCAGCGGCGGGGCCGGGCGGATGGAGCACTTTCTGGAAGCCTTTCAAGCCGGGGCCGAGGCCGCCTTGGCGGCGAGCGTCTTCCACTTCGGGGAGATCCCCATCCCCTCCCTCAAGCGCTTCCTTTCGGAAAGGGGCGTCCACGTGCGGCTAGACTAGGGGCATGGACCTTTCGGCGGTGCGCTTTGACGAAAAGGGCCTCGTGCCCGTGGTGGTCCAGGACGCCCGTACCGGGGAGGTGCTCACCCTGGCCTACGCCAACCGGGAGGCCCTGGAGGAAACCCTAAGGACGAGGAGGAGCACCTTCTATAGCCGAAGCCGCCAGGCCCTCTGGCGCAAGGGGGAGACCTCGGGGCACACCCAGGAGGTGGTGGAGGTCCTCCTGGACTGCGACGGCGACGCCGTGGTCTACCGGGTCCTCCCCCAGGGCCCCGCCTGCCACACGGGGGAAAGGACCTGCTTCCACCGGGCGCTCCTCGAGGGGGAGAAGGACCTGGGCTTCGTGGCGGGCCAGGTCTACGCCACCATCCTGGAGCGCCTAAGGACCCTCCCCGAGGGGAGCTACGTGGCCCGGATGCACCAGGCGGGCCTGGACCGGATCCTGAAGAAGATCGGGGAGGAGGCGGGGGAGGTCATCCTCGCCGCCAAGAACGGAAGCCCCGAGGAGCTCCGCCACGAGGCGGCGGACCTCCTCTTCCACCTCCTCCTCACCCTGGCGGAGCTCGGCCTCACCCCGGAGGACCTGGCGAGGACCCTCTGGGAAAGGCACAAGCCGAAAGGCCTAGCCCCGGCGAAGGAGCCAGAGCCTCCCGCCTAGCCGCACCTCTTCCAGGAAGCGGTGGAGCCAGGCGCGGAGGCCCCTTCTTCCCTGGGCCTCGGGCCGCACCGCCTCCCGGTAGCGCCTGGGCCCGTCCTCCACGAAGCCCCCCATGCCCTAAGTCTACCCCCGGACCCCTTATGATGGAAGCCATGGAAATGGAGCGCCGGTTGGTCCTCGAGGTGGTGCGGGTAACGGAACAGGCCGCCCTGGCCGCGAGCCGCTTTGCGGGCAAGGGGGACAAGGAGGCGGTGGACGAGGCGGGCACCCAGGCCATGCGCCGGGTGCTCAACGAGCTTCCCATAAGGGGCACCGTGGTCATCGGCGAGGGGGAGATGGACGAGGCCCCCATGCTCTACATCGGGGAGGTGCTGGGCCAGGGGGGCCTCGAGGTGGACATCGCCGTGGACCCGGTGGAGGGAACCACCACCGCCGCCAAGGGCCTGCCCAACGCCGTGACCGTGATCGCCCTGAGCGAAAAGGGCGGGCTCTTCCACGCCCCCGACATGTACATGGAAAAGCTCATCGTCCCCCCGCCCGCCGCGGGCCTCGTGGACCTCACCTGGCCGGTTTCCGCCAACCTCAAGGCCCTGGCCCTCGCCCTCCAGCGCTCGGTGGAGGACCTGGTGGTGGTGGTCCTGGACCGCCCGCGGCACGAAAAGCTCATCCGGGAGATCCGGGAGGCGGGGGCTAGGGTCAAGCTCATCTCCGACGGGGACGTGATCGCCGCCTTGGCCGCCGCCATCCGCGGCACGGGGGTCCACGCGGTGATGGGCATCGGGGGGGCCCCGGAAGGGGTTTTGGCCGCCGCCGCCCTAAAGTGCCTGGGGGGGGAGATCCAGGCCCGCTTCACGCCGCAAAACGAGGAGGAAAGGAAGCGCCTCAAGTCCATGGGCGGGGACGAGAACCGGGTCTACAAGACCGAGGACCTGGCCCCCGGGAAGGAGATCGTCTTCGCCGCCACCGGCATCACCGACGGGGACATCCTCCAGGGCGTGCGCTTCTTCGGGGGCGGGGCCAGGACCCACTCCATCGTCATGGGGTACGCCACGAAAGTCGTACGCTTCATAGACTCTATCCATCTTTTTGAGACGGGGGCGCGGGTGACCATCCGGGTTTAGGGTGGGAAGGAGCCGCTACCGCATCGCCACCAGGCCCTACCTCCCCTATCCCGGGGAGCGCCTGGCCCGGAGGAAGGGCCTCGGGGGGGAGTTCTACGAGCTCAGGCCCTACGCCCCCGGGGACGAGGTGCGCCGGGTCCACTGGCGGGCCTACGCCAAGACGGGAAGGCTTTTCACCCGCCTGGAGACCGCCCCCGAAAGGGCCCGCTTCCGGGTCTACCTGGACCAAAGCCCGAGCATGGGCCTCCACGGGAAGCTCCCCTACGCCCAGGAGGTGGCGGCCCTCCTCCTCAGGATCGCCCGCCAGGAGGACCCCCTGGCCCGCCTCAGGGAGGGGAGCCCCAAGGACCTCCCTCTGGGAAGGGGGGTGCTGGTCCTCGTCACCGATGGCCTTGACCCCCTTCCCTGGCCCAGGCTCCTGCCGAGGCGGGTGGTCCTGGTGCAGGTCCTCTCCCCCCTGGAGCTGGACCCGCCCCTGGAGGAAGCCTTCCTTAAAGACGTGGAGACCGGGGAGGTCCTCCCCGTGGGGCGGGAGGAGGTGGAGGCCTACAAGGAGGCCCTGGCCCTCCACCTCGAGGCCCTCCGCCTCCTCGCCCTCCTCCGGGGGCGGTACGCCCTCCTCCGGGTGGGGGAGCCCCCTCTCCCCGCCCTCCTACGCCAGGGCGTTCTGGAACTCCTCTAGGCCCAAGGCCTTAAGCCTTCCCGGATCCACGCCCCCCTCCCAGCCCGCAAGCCTCCGGTAGGCCCTGACCCCCTCCCGGAAGGCTTCGGGGTCTAGGCGGGCCTCGGGGTTTCCCTTGCGGAAGGGCTGGAAAAAGCGCTCGGGAAGCCGGTCCTCCTCCGGGGGGATCCCCTCCCGCAGGTTGAAAAGCCGGGTGAGCTGGAGGGTCCTCTCCCCCACCGCGAGCATCTCCTCCGGGGAAAGCCGCCAGCCCGTGGCGGCGTAGAGGGCCTCCTGCCACTCCTCGGGAGTCCAGGGGACGAAGTCGCAGAGCACCAGGCTATTCACGAAGCCCCTTTCCCGGGTCTTGGTCCAGAGCATTCGGATCTTGGCCTCGGAGAGGTCCTCTATGGGGAGGGGCCCGAAGTCCTCCCCGTAGAAGCGGAGCTCCTTCAAGGCCTTCCCCTCCTTGGCGAAGGCGGTGTCGTGGAGGTTGTGGTTGTGGTCCGCCCCCGTGGGGCTCACCGCGTACCCCACCCCCAGGGCCCGCTTGTACCGGGGGTCGTGCATGGGCACCTCCTGGCCCTTCACGTGCATGGCGAGCTCCGGGTGGCCTAGGCCCTCGGCGAGGCGCTTCGCCCCCCTTGCAAGGAGCTCCCCAAGCCTCCCCTCCCGCCTCGCCAGCTTCTCTATGGCGGCGATGAGGGCGTCCCCGTTCCCGAAGCGAAGCCCCAGGCCCTCGTCGTCCAGAAGGCCCTTCTCCACCGCCTCCATGGCGCAGGCGAGGGTCACCCCCACCCCGATGACGTCCAGGCCGTACTGGTTGCAGAGGGTGTTGGCCTTGGTCACGGCGTAGGGGTCGGTGACCCCGCAGGTGGAGCCTAGGGCCCCAAGCCCCTCGTACTCCGGCCCCCCGTACTCGGGGCGGACGTCGTACTTGCCCGTGCCCTCAATCTTCGCCACCTGCTTGCAGCGGATGGCGCAGGCGTAGCAGGTGTCCCGGCCGATGCGGATGCCGAGGGCGTCCAGGCTGGTGCCGTCTAAGGCCTCGGCCCCCTCTAAAAAGCCATCCAGGAAGTTGTGGCTCGGCAGGACCCCCCGGAGGTTGAAGGGCTTCACCGTGCCCACGGTGCCCATGGTGACGAGGCCCGCCGCCCTTTCCATGCGCTCCTTGGCCATGCGCCGGGCGAGCTCCTTGAGGAGGCCGGGGTCGTGGTAGGCGGGGAGGGTCTCCTTGCGGGCCCGGGCGGAGACCGCCTTGAGCCTCTTGGCCCCCATCACCGCCCCCAAGCCCCCCCTCCCGGCGAAGTGGGCCAGGTCGTGGATGACGTTGGCGGTGAGGACCCGGTTCTCCCCGGCGAGGCCGATCTGGGCCACGCGGGTATTGGCCCCGTGGGCCTCCTTGACGAGGGCCTCCACCTCCAGGGGGTCTTTACCCCAGAGGTGGACCGCGGGGGGGAGGGCCACCTCCCCCCCTTCCACGTGGAGGTAGACGGGGGCTTCCGCCTGGCCCAGGACCACCAGGGCGTCCAGACCCGCGTTCTTGAGCTCCGCCCCGAAGAAGCCGCCCCCCTCGGCGTCCCCGTACCCCCCGGTGAGGGGGCTCTTGGCGGCCACGGTGTTCCGCCCCGAGCCGGAGATGGGAGTTCCGGTGAGGACCCCGGGGGCGAAAATGAGGGCGTTCTCGGGGCCCAGGGGATCCGCCCCCTTGGGCACGTGCTCGAGGAGGAGATAGGTGGCGAGGGCCCGGCCCCCCAGGTAGCGCCGCCAGAAGGCCTCGCCGAAGCTCTCGTACCAAACCCGCCCCGTGGAGAGGTCCACGAAGGCCACGCGGTCGTGATAGCCCTTGGGCATAGCTAAAGTCTACCCCCGCCCAGGGCGGGCGGGGGAGGCTTCGGCCTTTAGCGGGTCTTCCCCGAGAGCAGGTCCTCCGCCAGCTTCTGGGCCTTGTCCAGGGCCGCCTTGGGGTCGGCCTTGTTGAGGATGGCCTCCTTGATGGCCTGGCCCAGGATGTCAAAGCGGATCTGCTCCCACTCCGCCAGGGCGGGCTCAAACTTGGCGTAGCGGCTCTGGCGCACGATGGTGGCGTAGTCGGGGTTCTCGGCGGCGTAGGTCTGGTAGACGGGGTCCTTCAGCGCCCCCTCCGTCACGGGCACGTACCCCGTGGCGGTGGCGAAGATCGCCTGGGCCCTGGGGGAGAGGACGAACTCCAGGAAGTCCTTGGCCACGGCCTGCTCCTCCTTGGAGGCCTGGCGGAAGACCACCAGGTTGGTCCCCTGGACGAGGCCATAGCCCGGCTGGCCCTTGGTCCGGCCGGGAAGGGGGGCCACCCCCAGGTCAAACTTGGCCCCCTGGCGGTAGTAGGTGTAGCCGGCGGAAGTGTCCACGCTGAAGGCGTAGGGGCCGGAGCCCAGGTTCTGGTTGATGTACCCCGAGGTGATGGCCTTGGCCCACCCCTCCTTCACCCCGTTTTGCAGGAGGGTGAGGGCCTCCACCGCCTCCTTGGAGTTCAGGACGAGCTTGCCGTTTTTCAGGTAGCTCCCGCCCAGGTTGAAGAAGAAGTAGGCGAAGGTGGAGGCGTCGGGCTGGAACCAGTAGACGGGGCCGCCCTCGGCCTGGGAGAGCCGCTTGGCGGTGGCCACGAACTCCTCCAGGGTGGCGGGCACCTTGGCCCCGTGCTTCTTCAGAAGGTCCTTGTTGTAGTAGAGGACCTGGATACTCTTGTTGAAGGGCACCCCGTAGACCACGCCCCCGAAGCGCACGGCGTTCAGGAAGGCCAGGTTCACCCCCTGGAGCCTGACCCCCAGGGACTCAATGGGGAGGAGGGCCTTGGCCTCGAGGTAGAGGGCGATGTTGTTCTCGTAGGCCTGGGCCATGGCCGGGACCTTCCCCGCGGCGAAGGCCGCCTTGATCTTGGTGGAGAGGTCCCGGTAGCCCCCTTGGGGCACGGGGCGCACGCACCGCCCCTGCTGGGTCTTGTTGAACTCCACCACCAGGTTCTCCAAGGCGGCCTTGGGAGCCCCGCCGGTGAAGCCGTGCCAGAGCTCGGCCACCACCTTGGCCTTGGCGCACTGCTCCTTGATCACGTCCTCCGGCTTGGCCTGCTGGGCCAGGGCCAGTCCCAAAAACGCCACCAGCAATAGACCCTTTCTCACGCCCATGCACCTCCGCCCCGAGTATACCCTTCCGCGGTCAAGGGCCTGTCACGCCACCCCATGCGGGCTTGGGCCAGCATGGGGGCCCCGGTAAAAACGATCCCGCAAAGCCTCCACGCCTGGCCTTGGACGAAGGGTTCACGCCAAAGGGGTATCGGCCTCACTTGAGCCCCGAGCGGGCGATGCCCTGGATGAACTGCCGCTGGGCCACGAAGTAGCCCAGGACCACGGGCAGGATGACGAAGGTGCTCGCGGCCATCAGGGCCCCGTAGTCCGAGCCCGCCTCGGAGACGAAGGCGAGAAGCCCGAGCTGCACCGTGCGCATCTCCGGGCTTTGGGTGACGATGAGGGGCCAAAGGAGGGCGTTGTAGGCCCCGAGGAAGGTGAAGATGCCGTAGGAGACGAGCCCCGGTACGCTTAAGGGTAGAGCGATGCGGAAAAGCTGGGTCAGGTACCCCGCCCCGTCTATGCGGGCGGCGTCAAAGAGGTCCTGGGGCAGGGAGAGGTAAAACTGCCTGAGGAGGAAGATGCCGAAGACCGAGGCGAGCCAGGGCACGATGAGGGCGTAGTAGGTGTTCAGCCAGCCGAGCCGGGCGAGGAGGACGTAATTGGGGATGAGGAGCACCTCCCCCGGGACCATCATGGTGGCCAGCACGAGGACGAAGACCGCCTCCTTCCCCGGGAAGGGGATGCGGGCCAGGGCGAAGGCGGCGAGGGCGGCGAGGAAGAGGCCCACCGCCACCTGGGTGAGGGCGGTGAAGAAGCTCACGAAGAAATAGCGTCCCCAAGAGGCGGCGCCCCAGGCCTCGAGGTAGTTGTGGAACACGTACCCCAAGGCCCCAGGCACGGCGTTCACCCACTCCAGCCTCCAAAACTCCCCCTGGGAGCGGCGGGCGTCCGGGGGCAAGGGGGGCTGGAGGGGCACCCCCTTGGGCCAGAGGACCACCAGGGGCACCCGGCGGAAGGGGGCCTCCCCCGCGTTGGTGAGGCGCACCCGCCACCCTCCCTCCCCCCGGACCACCTCCACCCTCGTCCCGTCCGCCACGGGGTCAACGAAGGCCCCGGGGGAGCGGGGCACGAGGGCCTTTGGGGGAGGGCCCTCGGGCCCGGGGAAGAAGAGCTCCACGCTCCTTCCGGGCCCAAGGCCGCCCAGCAGGGGGCTATCCCCGAGCCTTGCCGCCTTGAGCCAGTTCCCCGGCTTCATCCGCTCCGGCACCCACACGGGCTCGGCCTGGAGGGCCTCCTGGGGGCTTTTCAGGCTCGTGGCCAGCATCCAGTAGAAGGGGAAGGCCATGACCAGGCCCCCCGAGAGGAGGAGGAGGTGCACGAGGAGGCGGGCCGCCCTAGATCTCATAGTTCACCCGCCTCTCCAGCACCCGCCGCTGGACCAGGGTGAGGACCAGGATGACCAGGAAGGTCACCATGGCGATGGCGCTGGCGTAGGAGAAGTCCGAGTCGCGGAAGCCCTTGTTGTAGAGGTAGAAGGCCAGGGTCAGGGTGTCCTGCAGCACCCCGCCCGTGGGGGTGAGGACGTAGACCTGGGTGAAGACCTGGAAGGCGCCGATGAGCCCCAGGGTGAAGAGGAAGAAGGTGGTGGGGGAAAGGAGGGGCCAGGTGATGAGGCGGTGCTTCTGGAAGAAGCTCGCCCCGTCCAGCTCGGCGGCCTCGTAGTACTCCCTGGGGATGGCCTGAAGCCCCGCCAGAAGGATCACCACCTGGTAGCCAAGGAAGTGCCAGACGCTCATGACCATGACGGCCACGAAGGCCAGGCTGGGCCCCGCGAGGAAGCCCTGGACCTCCACCCCCAAAGGGCGGAGGAGGAGGGCGAAGACCCCGGTGGGGGTGTTGAGCCAGTCCAAGCCCGGGGTGTGGAGGAGCCAGTTGAGGAAGCCAAACTCCGGGTGGTAGATCCAGCGCCACACGGCGGCCGCGGCGGTGAGGGCCGTGATGTAGGGCAGGAAGAAGAGGGTGCGGTATAGCCCCTGGAAGGCCACCTGGGTGTTGAGGAGGATGGCCACGAAGGTGGCGAGGAGAAGCCCGGTGGGCACGGTGAAGACCACGTACCAGAAGGTGTTGCCCAAGGCGCGCCAGAAGAGGGGGTCCTCGAGGAGGATGCGGTAGTTCTTGAGCCCGGCGAAGGCGGCGGGCCTCAGGAAGTTCACCCGGTCCAGGAAGCTCAGGTAAAAGGCGTAGAGGGTGGGGAAAACGTGCCACACCAAAAGGAGGGCCAAGGCGGGCCAGACCAGGGCCCAGCCGTAGAAGGCCCCCTGCGCCCTCTCGGAAAGGCCCCGGACGAAGCGGGCCCCGAGGAGAAGGGGCACGAGGAAGGCCAGGGGGGGCCAGAGGGGGGAAAGGAGCCCGAGTAGAAAGAGGGCGTGGGCCCGGCCGAAGCGGAGGGCGTAGAGGGCGAGGGCCCCGTAGAGGCCGAGGCCCAGGGCCACCCCCCACCCCGGGAAGAAGCCCAGGCGCTCCCCGTAGAGCCCCAAGAGGAGAAGCCCCCCCAGGGAAAGGAGCAGGTGGTAGGGGAACGCCCGCATCCTCACGGGGAGTATATAGGATGGAGGGGTGTGGACCCTGACCCTGGACACCGCCACCCCCTACCTCTCCCTGGGCCTCTTCCGGGGAGAGGAGGGCCTGGGCCGGGTGGTGCGGGTGGAGAGGCGGCATGAGGAGGTCCTCTTCGGCCTCCTGGAGGAGGTTTTGGCCCAGGTGGGGGCGAGGCGGGAGGAGATCTCCGCCGTGGTCTTAGGGGAGGGGCCGGGCTCCTACACGGGCCTCCGCATCGCCTTGGCGGCGGGGCTCGGCCTGGCCCAGGCCCTGGGGGTTAGGGTCTATGGGGCAAGCTCCCTCCTCGCCGCCTGCTGGCCCTTTCTGGAGGAGGGGGGGCCTCCCCTCACCCCCCTCTTCACCGCCCGGAACCGCCTCTACTACGGGGCCACCTACCTCAAGGAGGGGGGGAGGCCCCTCGAGGTCCGGCCTCCGGGAAAGCTCGAGGCGGAAGAGCTTCCCCCAAAAGGCCTCCTCCTGGACCCGCCCCCGGACCCCAGGGCCCTCTACGAGCTCCTCCCCTACGCCAGGGAAGGGGTGGAGCCCCTCTACCTCTAACCGAGGCGGGCGGGCGCCCTCGGCCTCCTCCTTGGGCGGGATCAGTCCGCCGCCGCCCCGGGCAGGGGGGCGAGGTAGCGGTAGCTCGGCAGGGGCTCCTGGAAGGAGGCCCCCCGAAGCCTCTCCGCCATGAGCACCAGGTTCTCCCCGGCGATGCGGGCGTCCTCCAGGAGCTCGGGGTTCTCCTTAAGGCTTCGCATCCCCTTGCGGTGGGCGTAGACCAGGCCCAGGGGGGCGAGGACGAAGCCCATGTAGGATAGGGGCAGGAGCATCTGGGCGAGGGCCTGGCTTCCCCCCTCCTCCTCCGCCACCGCCAGCAGGGCCATGGGCTTCCCCAGGTTGAGGAGGCCCTGGTTCTCCATGGAGGTCATGCGCTCCAGGAGGGCCTTCATCCGGGCCGAGGCGCTGAACCAGTAGACCGGGGTGGCGAAGACCACGGCATCGGCCCCTAGGATCCGCTCCGCCACCTTCCCGAACCCGTCCCAGGGCCCCTGCACGCAGGCCTCGGGGCCGCAGGAGGCGGGGTCTTGGGAGTAGTTTCCGGCGCAGAAGGGAAAGGGGTGCCGCACCAGGTCCAGGCGTTCGGTGAGGGCCCCCTTGCGCCTGGCCGCCTCCAGCACCAGGTCCAAAAGCTCCGCCGTGAACCCGTCCGTCCGTGCCGATGCGTTGACGCCGAGCACGCGTAAGCCCATAAATATCACCCAGGCGCTAAACCGCCTTTAGTATAGCAGGCGCAACCCTAGGGCCGGAAAGCCCCGGCCACGAACTCCCCCATCCCCCGGGCCCGCACGGGGCTCCCCCGGAGAAGCCCCTCTCCCGCCACCGGCCCCTCCCAGTAGGCCACTCGGGTGGTTTGGGAGAAAATCTCCCCCTCCCGGAAGAGGGGCCTCAAGGAGAGGGCGAGCCCGGGGCCCTCCAGGCGCCAGGCCAGGGTGTAGGTGCGGCCCGAGGGGCTCGTCCAGGCCTCCAGGGGGTGGAAGGCGAGCTCCAGGCCCTCCGCCCGCCCCAAGGGGTCCACGAGGCTTCCCAGGACCTGGACCACCCTCCCCTCCCGGTCCTTCACCTGGTAGGCCATGAGCTCGGAGCCGTCGGAGAGGTGGAGGCCGAACCAGTCCCAGGTGGCCGAGACCCCGGAAAGCTGCTCCCCCCACTGGTGGTCCAGCCAAACCTCCCCCTGGGCCCGCTCCCCCAGGACCTGCCCGGCGGCCTTGGCCCGGGTGTAGGACTGGTAGTACATGCGCCCCGTGGCCTCGGTGCCCGAGTAGCCCGGGGGGTGGACCACGGGGGGCTTCAGGGGGAGGAAGCCGAGGTCCACCCCGGGGGCCTCGAGGCGGAACCCCTCCCCCTCCCGGAAGAAGCGCCACCCGGCGAGCTCAAGCCTGGGCCCGGCCTCCGCCCGCCCCCGGGGGGCGAAGAGGTCCTGGTCGGAGGCCTCGAGGAAGCGCCTTTCCCCCGTGCGCAGGTCGGTGAGGGCCAGGTGGGCAGCGTGGAAGGGCCCGAAGAGGCTTCCCGGCAAGCCCAGGATGCGGTAGGAGGGGGGCGGGTAGGCCTTGAAGAAGGCGAAGTGGAAGGCGTAGGGCTCGGCCCACCCCGAGGCGTACCACCACTCCAGGGGGGCGGGCTTGGGGTCCCAGTCGGCGGGGTCCGGGAGCCTCGCCGGGTCCACCCCCAAAAGGGCCGGGGCGCAGGCGGAAAGGAGAAGGGCGAGGAGAAAAAGGCGCCTCATACTTCCATGCTACCCGGAAAGGCCCTTTCCCAAGTCCAGGGCCTGCGCTACATTGGCCCCATGACCGACACCCACGCCCACCTGGACTTCTTGGAGCCCGAGGAGCTCGCCGAAGCCAGGGCCCACCTCCAAGAGCTCCAGGCCGTCCTCACCCTGGGGGTAGACCCAAGCCGCTGGGAGAAGACCCTAAGCCTCGCCCAGGGGAACGTCTACGCCGCGGTGGGCCTCCACCCCACGAGCGCCCACCTCCTCTCCCCCGAGGTGGCGGAGGCCCTCCGCCACTACGCCCGAAGCGAGCGGGTGCGGGCCATCGGGGAGACGGGGCTGGACTACCACTGGACCCCCGAGACCAAACCCGCCCAGCTTAAGGCCCTGGACTTCCAGGCGGCCCTGGCGGAAGAGCTTGGCCTTCCCCTGGTCCTCCACGTGCGGAGCAAGGACGGCAAGGCCGAGGAGGACCTGGCGGCCTGGCTTCTCCTCCACCGGCCCCAAAGGGTGGTCCTCCACGCCTTCTTTGGCCACCCCGCCCTGGAGGAGGCGGGCCTAAAGGTGGGGGCCTACTTCAGCTTCGCCGGGCCCCTCACCTACAAGAAAAACGCCGCCCTCAGGGAGGTGGCGGCCCGGCTTCCCGGGGAAAAGCTCCTGGTGGAAACCGACACCCCCTTCCTGCCCCCGGAGCCCCACCGGGGAAAGCGGAACCTTCCCCACTACGTGCGCCACACCCTGGAGAAGCTCGCCGAGGTGCGGGGCCTGACCTTTGCCGAGGCGGAGGCCCTCACGGACGGGAACGCCCGGGTATGCTTTGGCTGGGTATGAAGCGCCTTATCGTTCTCCTCTGGCTTCTCGGCCTGGCCCTGGCCGCCCCCCGCCTCGTGGTGGAGCCCGAGGACGGGGTCAAGCCCCTCCTGGACCTCATCGCCTCGGCAAGGGAGGAGGTCCTGGTGAAGATGTACCTCTGGACCCCAAGCCGCATGGACGTGGTGGAGGCCCTGGGGGAGGCGGTGAAGCGGGGGGTAAGGGTCCGGGTCCTCTTGGAGCGGGAGCCCTCGGGGGGACGGGTGGACCTCCAGGTCTTCCAGGCCCTGAAGGAGCGGGGAGTGGAGGTCCGGCTCACCACCCCCTTTCGCTTCGTCTTCGTCCACGAGAAGAGCCTGGTGGTGGACCGGAGGCTCGCCTGGGTGGGGACCATGAACCTCACGGGAAGCTCCTTCGGCGCAAACCGCGAGTACGCCCTGATCCTGGACGACCCCAAGCAGGTGGCGGAGGTGGCCCGGGTCTTCGCCGCGGACTGGGCCGGGGAAAGGCTTGACCTCTCCCGGGCCCTTCTCGTCTTTGCCCCAAGCCGCGTCCTCGGCGGGGTGAAGGAGGGGAACGCCCGCGAGGCCCTCCTCGGCCTCATCCGTAGCGCCAGGAAGGAGCTTTTCCTGGAGCACCAGGCCATGGCCGACCCCGAGGTGGTGGAGGCCCTGAAGGAGGCCCTTAGGCGGGGGGTGCGGGTGCGCCTTTTGGGAAGCCCCAGGGAGCCCGGGGACACCTACTTCCTGCAGGGCGCCCTGGACCTGAAGGAGGCGGGGGCGGAGGTGCGCTTCCTCCCGGGCCCCTACGTCCACGCCAAGGTCCTGGTGCGGGACGGCGAAGAGGCCCTCCTGGGAAGCCTGAACCTGAGCGCGAACTCCCTGAACGCTAACCGGGAGCTTGCCGTGCGCTTCACCGCAAAGGAGGCCCCCGAGGCCTTCCGGAGGCTCCTTTCCGTGATGGAAGGGGACTGGGAAAAGGCGCTCCCGGAAAACCCCTTCGCCCTCCCCCCGGTGGAGGGGGTGATCCCCTGGCAGGAGGCCCCCCGGTACTTCGGCCGCGTGGCCACGGTGGAGGGGGTGGTCCAGGGGGTGGAGGACCGGGGCACGGTGGCCTTCCTCAGGTTCGGCCCCGGGGAACAGGACCTCCGCCTGGTGGTCTTCCCGAGGAGCTACGGCCTCTTCGCCCAGCCCTTCCCGGAAAGCTACCTGGGCAAGCGGGTGCGGGCCCGGGGAAGGATCGTCCTCTACGGGGACTACTACGAGATCGTCCTCGAGGAGCCCGACCAGCTGGAGTTGCTGGATGGAAGGCCTTGAGGCCCTGGGCTACGAGGTGAGCCCCATAGAGGGAGGCTTCTACGGGGAGAAGCGGCGGGGCGGGGTGGTCTACCAGGTCTTCTACTCGGAAAAGGGCGACCTTCGCCTGCGGCGCAAGCGCTTCCTCAAGGAGGAGGCGAGGCCCCTCGCCCTCGCCGGGGTGGAGGGGGAGTGGGCGGCCCGCTGGGAGGTGGAGGAAAATTTCTTCGCCGTGGCAAACCCCGAGGACCTGCCCTCCCTCGTCCTCGCCTTTGAGCGGCTGGGCTTGCCTAGTAAATCGCCTCGTGCCCCGGAGGGGGCGGGAGAAGGGAGAGAAGAACCCTAAGGCCATAGGCGATGAGC
>NZ_JBAMMI010000061.1:0-4657 GCF_039793865.1 Thermus sp. | reverse complement strand
TAGCTCCACCCGGACCCCCCGCACCCGGCCCGAGCGGGTGCGGTCCAGCATCTCGGCCAGGCGGAGGAGGGCGGCGAGGCGCTTAAGCCGCTTCCCGTCCCCGCGGGCGAGGAGGGCCCGAAAGCCCTTGGCCTCGGGGCTCCCCCGGCGGTGGTAGCGCACGAGGAGCGCCAGGAGGACCTGCTCCCGGTGGGAAAAGCCGAAGAGGGGCTCGGAAAGCACTAGATAAGCCCCGTGCTTGTGGTGGTCCCGGTAGCCCAGGACCATGCCGATGTCGTGGAGGTGGGCCGCCTCCCAAAGAAGCCTCCGCTCCCCCTCCCCGTAGCCGTGGAGGGGGAGGAGGCCCTGGAAGAGGGCCAGGGCCAGGGCCTTCACCCGCTCGCGGTGGGCCTCGGCGAAGGGGTAGCGCAGGAAGAGGCTCTCCACGGCGAAGGCCCGGGGGTCCTCCAGGAGATGGGGTGGGGGGAGGAGGCGGGTGAAGAGGACCCCCTCACGGATGCCCACCCCGCTTACCCAAAGGCCCGGGGCCCCGGTGCGGGCCAGGAGGACCCGGAGCAAGGCGAGGCTTGCGGGGAGGGTCCGGGCCCGGTGGGCCTCGAGGCCGGGAAGCCCCTGGCGGGCCTGGAAGGAGAGGGAGAGGAGGTCCCGGTAAAGGGCCTCCACCCCCTCCTTGGGCAGGTAGTAGCCGTGGAGGAGGTCCAGGGGGTAGCCCTGGCGCCGCTGGTGGAGGCGGGCCACCGCCCGCAGGTTCCCCCCGAGGACCACGAGGGGGAGGCCGCCCTCAAGGGGCAGGTCCCGGAGGTGGCGCGCCACCTCCTTCTCCAGGGCCCTCACCTCCTCCTTGGCCGGGGGGTCGGTCCGCAGGAAGGCCTCGGTGAGGCGGATCGCCCCCAAGGGCAGGGACCGGCCCCAGCGGAAGGCCCGCCCCCGGAGGAGGGACACCTGGGCGCTCCCGCCCCCCTGGTCCACCACCAGGGCCTCGGGGAAGGGCAGGGCGTTGGCCACGGCCAGGGTCCCGAGCCTGGCCTCCTCCTCCCCAGGGAGCACCCGAAGCTCCAAGCCGAGCCCGCGGGCCTCCTCTAGGATGGCCCCGCCGTTTCCCGCGTCCCGCACCGCGCTCGTGGCCAGGGCCACCACCTCCTCGGGGCCCACCGCCTTAAGGAAGCTGGCGAAGGCCCGCAGGGCCTTCCTCCCCCGCTCCAGGGCGGCCGCGGTGAGGGCTCCCCGGGCCAAGCCCTCCCCCAGGGCCACGGGCTCTCGGAGCTCGTCCAGGAGGGCGAAGGCCCGCCCCGGCTCGTAGCCGTAGAGGACGAGGCGGAAGGTGCCCGAGCCCAGGTCCAGAACCGCGAGGGTCCGGGCCTTGACCTCCTTCTGACCTTGGTCCGGCGTAATCTTGAGCAAATGCGCACCCCCGAGGCCAGCTGGCTCCAGTTTAACCGCCGGGTACTTCTCCAAAGCGAGCGGCTCGACTTCCCCCTTTTGGAAAGGATGCGCTTTCTCGCCATATGGAACCGGAACCTGGACGAGTTCTTCGCCGCCCGCATCGCCAAGCCCTTCCTAAAGGCGAGGGGATCGCCGGAGCACCTTGGGCTCCTTTCCGAGGCCCGGGCCCAGGCCCACCTGGCCGAGGCGCGCTACCGGGCCCTCCTGGAGGAGGCCGCCCCGAAGGTGCGGATCCTGGAGCCCGCGGAGCTGGACAACATGGACTGGCTCTACTTTCGGGTCTTCCTGGCCGAGGCCGTGGCCCCCAAGACCGACCTCATCCCCTGGGAAAGCGCGGGGGACGTAAGCCACGGGGCCCTCTACTTCGCCTCCCAGGACCACCTCGTGCGCCTGCCCCAGGACCTCCCGAGGCTCCTCCCGGTGCCGGGCCGGGAGGGGGCCTACGTGCGCCTCGGGGCCCTCATGCGGGCGAAAAGCGGCCTCTTCCTGCCCGAGGAGGCCCCCCTTTACGAGTTCCGCGTCCTTAGGCTTCTGGAGAGCGAGCGGGAGCGGGCGGACTGGGACGAGCTCGCCCAGGCCCTCGAGGGCCGCCAGGAGGGCCTCCCCACCCTCCTCGTGGCCGAGGCGGGCTTCCCCGAGGCCTGGCTTTCCCGGCTAAGGGAGGCCCTGGGGCTCCTCCCCGAGGAGGTCTTCCTCCTCAAGCCCCCCCTGGACCTGAGCTTCCTGGAGGCCCTGGCCAAGGAGGGCCCCCAGGCCTGGCGCTTTCCCCCCATCCGCCCCAAGAAGCCCCGCGGCCTCAGCAAAGACCCCCTGAAGCGGCTCAAGGAGCGGGACGTCCTCCTCTACCACCCCTTTGACGCCTACGAGGCCGTGGAGAGGTTCGCCCAGGCCGCCCTGGAACCCCAGGTGGAGGAGGTCTTCGCCACCCTCTACCGCATCGGGGAGGAAAACGCCCTGGCCGAAACCCTGATCCGGGCGGCCCAGGCGGGGAAGCGGGTCTGGGCCTTCCTGGAGGCCCGGGCCCGGTTTGACGAGCTTTTGAACCTGCGCTGGTACCTCCGCCTCCTAAGGGCGGGGGTGCAGGTGCTGCCCCTCCCCGAGCGCAAGGTGCACGCCAAGGCCCTCCTCCTCCTTGGGCGGGAGGGGGGGTACGCCCACCTGGGCACGGGGAACTACAACCCGGTGAACGGCCGCCTCTACACCGACTTCTCCCTCTTCACCGGGAGGCCTGAGGTGGTGGAGGAAGTAGCGGCCTTCTTCCGGGCCTTGGAGGAGGGAAGGGCCCCCTCCCTCGCCCTCCTGAAGACCGGGGAGGCCATCCGGGACCACCTCTTGGCGTCCATCCGGGCCGAGGCCCACCCCAAGGGGCGGGTGATCCTCAAGGCCAACCACCTCACCGACCCAAAGATCCTCCAGGCCCTGGTCCAGGCGGCGGAGGCGGGGGCCCGGGTGGACCTCTTGGTGCGGAGCACCCTCACCCTCCTCCACCCGGCCTTCCGGGCGCGGAGCCTGGTGGGGCGCTTCCTGGAGCACGCCCGGGCGGCGGCCTTCTGGGCGGGCGGGGAGTGGCAGGTCTACCTCACCAGCGCCGACTTCATGCCCCGCAACTTCCAGAACCGGTACGAGCTTTTCTTCCCCGTCCTCGGCAAGGAGGAGAAGCGCAAGGTCCTCAAGGTCCTGAAGCGCCAGCTCAAGGACGACCGCAACGCCTTCCTCCTCACCCCCGAGGGGGAAAAGCGGCTTTGGGGAGGAAAGCACGACGCCCAGCGCCCCTAGGGGGTAAAGTTGGGGGGAGGAGGTGCCCATGCGTCCGGTTCTGGAGGAGGCCCCCAAGGAGGCCCTGATCGGCGGGGTCTGGCGGCCCCTGAAGGCGCGCTTCCCCGTGGTCAGCCCGGCCACGGGGGAGGTGGTGGCCGAGGTGGCGGAGAAGGGGGGAGGGAAGTGGGACCTAGCGGAGGGCCTCTTCCAGGCGCACCAGCCAAAGGCGGGTGGGGCCCTCGTCGCCTTCAATGGCGAAGTCGTTGTCGTTGATGAGGGCCAGGGTTCGGCCGTCCTCCAGGAGGGCGAGCCCCTCCAGCTTGGCCGTGTCCACCTCCTTGAGGCGCCAGGTCTCCAGGACAAGGCGCCTCTCGGCCAGGCGGATCCCCTTGGCCCCGTAGTCCACCCCCGCCCGGTCCAGGGCCTCGCTCTGCCCCTCGGGGTGTTCCAGCAGGTTGGTGGCCTTGGCGAAGTCCACGAGGAAGACCCGGGCCCCGCCCTTGGCCCGCTCCAGGAGGAGGACCTGCTCCCCCTTCACCCACTGGGCGGCGCTAAACATCATGTCCTTGGGCAGGCTCTTTTTGGGGTAGTCCTTGGGATCGGAGAAGGGAACGAGGTACATCCCCGTAACCCGGGCCCGCATGGGGTCGCTCACGTCCAGGCGCACCGCCCGGGCCACCAGGCTCTCGGCGAAGCCCGGGTCGGAGGTGGGTCCGATGGGGCTTTGCAACACCACCCAGGCGGTCTTGCCGTCGGCGGAGAGGGCGAGGTTCTCTAGACCTCTGTTGTTGCGCCTCAGGCGAAGAATGGGAGGGAGAACCTCCTGGACAGGGTAGCTGGCCTTGAGGCCGAGGCCCTGGGGCACGTAGCGAACCTGGATGCGCCCCTCGGGGTCCACGTAGAGGAGGGAAGGGGAGTGCTCCTCCACCAACCAAAAGGCCCCCGTGGGGGTCGGGGCCACGTCCTCGGTGTCCAGCCCGTCGGGGTCCAAGGGCAGAGGCTCGCCGCAGGCCTTGTCGGCGAAGGGCCTGTCCTCCCCGGGAAGGTTGGGCAGTCCGGTGACGGGCTTCCCCAGGGGGTTCTTAAGGGGGAGGGCCCGGTCAAGCTTCAGGGCCCCCGCCTCGAGGCGCAGGAAGACCAGGGCCGGGGCGAAGCGTGGCAGGGGGAACCACTTGCCTCGGCCGTCCGGGCAGTCCCCGTTTGGGCCCCGGTCGGTGAGGCCCACGAAGCGCCCCCCGCCTAGGTAGGCCAGACCGGAACCCAAGGAGGGTAGCGTCTCCGTGGGCCAGCCCGCCCTCAGGGCCCGCTCCACCTCCTCGGGGGTGAGATGGGGGTTGAGCGCCCGAATGGGCGTGGGGGGAAGGGGGTAAACCCCCACCACCGCCTGGGCCAGGGCCAGGGAGCCAAGGGCCAGGTAAAGGAAGCCAAGCGTCCTCATGGCGAGGTCTAGGCTAAA
>NZ_JBAMMI010000060.1:0-32660 GCF_039793865.1 Thermus sp. | reverse complement strand
AAGCGGCCTCACTCCCCGAGGCGGAGGGAGGGGCAAGCGTCTACCTGTACCTCCACGGGCCTCACCCCGGGGGGAATGGGTACCTTGCACTCCCCCCCAGAGCACACCTTGGGGGTTTCCACTTGGAGGCCTCCCCCGGGCCAAGAAAGGCGTATGGCCCAGGCCTGGCCCTCCACTTGCAAGCGCACCTCTTGGTAGCCCAGGGTGGCGGTCCATACCCGGGCCAGGCACTTCCCTCCCTCCTCCACCCTCTTCTCCTCTGGGGCCGGGACAGGGCGCGAGGGAGAAGGGGGCTTCTCCCTTCCCTGAAGGGCGAAATAGAGCCCTATGAGCCCGAGGAGGACCACGCCCACCACCTTTTGCCGGTCCATGCCTACCCCCTTAGGGGGGAATATACAGAGGCGACATGCCACTTTACCCGACACTTCTTTGAGTTTTTGCCGTCTAGAACGGCACAAAAGCCACCTAAAACCCACCCGACACTTACCCGACAAACCCGACACTTGGGCCACTTTTGCCCTCCAGGACGCAAACCCGAGTGTCGGGCTAACCCGACACCTCACCCGACACTTCCTTACGCGGCGATTCTGACCCCCACTTTCCCCTTTCCCTAGACCCCTGACCGGTCAAAGCAAAAAGCCGCCCCTTGGGGACGGCCCCGGCGTAGAGGGCCCTCAGGCCTGAGCTTGAGTGAGCAACCGGGGGTTGAGGGTCCAGGTTGGGGTCCGGGGGTGATACACGGGCAAAAGCCACCCCTCCCTCTCCAGGGCCCGGAGCATCTTGTAGGCGTCCTTTGGGGTTTCTACCCCAGCAAAGCCTTGCCTAACCACCCACCTCGGATTGAGCTCCTTGGGAAGAGTTCCCCGCCTAGCCCTTTCCAAAAGCTTTGCGGCCACCCGCACCAGCTTAGACACATCCCCCACCCGGGCCCTCCTCCACACGCGCTTGGCGTGGGCTTCCGCCCACTCCACCAGGGAGATGGCCCGCAAGAGGCTGTCCTCGGAGATGAGGCCCCCCTCCTTCCAAAGCACGCTCAGGACCCCCGCCAGCCGGGCGGTGAGCCCGAGGCGCTTGCCCAGGTAGCCCCTCCAAGCCTCGGGAAGGTCCTCGTTGCGAAGCTCCCGCTCTACCTCGTCCTCCCACTCGTACCAAAGCTTTTGCGCCTCGGGGTCAAAGGTCAGGACCACGGGAGGGGCTTGGGGCTCGCGCCAAAGCCCCTTCATGAAGGCCTGGTAGGCGTGATAAGCCTGGCTTCCCACCTCGGGGCGCTTCTCCGGCCAGGCCGTGAGGCCCCCCTGGACCAGGATGAAGCGCTGGAGAAGCCCATCGGCCTCCTCCCCTTCCTCCAGGGCCTTGAGCACGATTTGGCGGAATGGCCCGGGCTGAACAAAGCCCACCACGGCCAGGGCGGGCTCCCTCAGGGGGGAGGTTTCCCTGCTCATGCGGTCCTCCCTGTGGTAGCCACCAGAGTAAGCCTTTAGCCAGAAGGCCCGGTCGGCGGCCCGGTCCACCCTTTGCCAGGAAGCGAAGAGGCCCTTGAGCTCGTCAAACACGGCCACCAGACCCCGGTTCACCTGAAGGACCCGCACCAGGGCTTCTTTGGTGGCATCCTCCACCACCACCCTCCAGGGCTTAGGCTCCTCGGGCTCGGGGCCCCGCTCCTCGGGCTTCTTGGCCTTCCACGCTTCCCGCTCAAGCTCCCATACGCGGCGTTTTGCCTCAAAGTCCTCGTGAAAGGCCTGCTCAAGCTCGTAGAGGGGCCGGGCCAGGGTGTTGAGGACGGCGCTCTTTTTGGTCCCGGTGGGGGCTATGACGGCAACCCAAAGGTTGGTCCCCTCCTCCCAGGGGGGATTGAGGGGGTCCGGCCTCACCTTGTACCTCCCCGCCAAGAGGCCCGAGGCCAGGCCCAAGGCGGTCATGGCGGGCACATCGTAGGGAACGGCCAGGCGCTCACTAAAGGGCTTGAGAAAGCCCTCTAGGGCCTCGGGAAGGACCCCTCCGGGGAAGGGGGGAAGCTCCTCTCCGGTCAGTTCTTCCAGAGGGGTGGGCTCAGGGAGGTCATCGGGCGAAAGGTTCTCCGGGGAACGGAGGCGGTTGAGCTCATCGGTTAGACTCTTCTTGTCCATGCCGCTACCCCTTTACCGGGCGCTAAGGGCCTCTTCCTTAGCGCCCTTGAGCACATCAAGCCAGTCCTTGCCCTCCTGGTGGGGATAAACCACGCTCACCTTGAGGCCCTGGAGGAGGAGGCGCTTCCCCAGGGCATAGGCCGCTTCCACCCCGGCCCGGTCGTGGTCAGCGGCGATAAGGACCCCCTTCACCCCCTCGGGCACCAGCACCCGCTCAAGCCCCCCGGCGCTCACCGTGGCCCAAGCCGGGTAGCCCGAGGCCTCCCGTACGGCCAGGGCGGTTTCTATCCCCTCGCTGAGGGCCAGGGCCTCCCCCTCGAGGGGGTAAAGCCGAATGGCCGCCCCTACGGTGGCCCCCTCAAAGACCGGGCGGGTGAGCTTCTTGGGGCTGGGCACGGCGGCCTTCCCCCTTCCATCGGGGGCCAGATAGGTGCGGTGAAGGGCCACCAGGCCGTGCTGGGGGTGCTCCACCCGGGCCAGGAGGGCAGGGAGGACTCCCAGGACCTTCCCCTCCTCCCGGTACTCCAGGCCAGGGTGAAGCCTCAGGTTCTGGAGGCCGGGGAGGACGGCCTCGAGGCTCAGGCCCCGGGCCTCGAGGTACCTCCTCCCCACCTCTGCCCCCCTCCGGTCCAAAGGAATGGCCTGGGCCCAAAGGCGCTCAAGCCTTCCCCTCAGGGCCCCATCCGGCTTTGGCTTTGCCCGGTAGACCGGGGTAAAGGCCCAAGGAGCGTAGGGCCTCCACTCCCTTCCCTCGGGAAAGAGGGCCTTCCACTCCAGGCCCAAGGCCGCCAAAACGCTTTCCGTAGGGCACCCGGCAAAGCAATGGAGGAGGATCGTACCCTCGGGGGTGAGGCGGATGGAGAGGGAGGGAGTACGGTCCTCATGAGCCGGGCAAAGCCCTTGCCAACGCCCCGGGCCCGAGGGCCGGGCCCGGGTGGCGAAAAGGATGTGGTCAAGCACTTCATGCCTCACGGTTTCGCCCCCAGAAAATGGCCTGCCAAGAGGACAACGAGGAGCGCGGGGAGGGCCAAGAGAAGGACCTCGAGGGGAGGGGGCTCCTCCCCCAAGGCCCCTACCGCCACCTTGGGAGGAAGCCTGCCCCCACCCCCACCGTGGGCGAGGCGGATGAGGTCATTGAGGTCCACATCCCGCTTGACCCCCTCGGGGTCCTCAGGGTCCTCCACATGGAAGAAGGGCATAACCCGCTTCCCCTGGGCCTCAAGCCGGAGGATGGCCCGCCTCACCTCCTCCCAGAAGGCCGGGCTAAAGCGGTAATCCATGGGGGGGAAGAAGGCCTCCTCTTCCACCGGGACAGTCATGGCCTCCTCCTCACGCTCACCCCGAGGTCCGCCCCCAGGGGGTCGGCAAGCTCCTTGCCCCAGGCCTTCATGAGCTCAGGGGCCTCGGGGCGGCCAAACTCCAGTTCCGCGTCAAGGGAAAAGGAGGCGTTCAGGGCGTAGCCCCCAAGCTCCCGCACCTTGGCCCTAAGGAGCTCCACGAAGGCCAGGAGCTGGGGGAGGCTAGCCCCCTCTAGGGAAACCTGAACGGCGTAGACCCCCTTGGCCTGGTCCTCTCCCTCTTGCCCCAAAGCGGGCTCCTCAACCGCCACTTGACCCAAAGGCTCTTTCTCCCGTACCATGGCCTCACCTCTCACCTTTCACCGCCACCCTGACCCAAACGCTTTTTCCCCGTACCAAGCGCCCAGGCCTCTCCCTGGGCGTTTTGGCCGTCCTCCTCAGCAACCGCCTCAAGCCACCGCTCCACGGCCTTGCGGGGGATGTAGATGCGCTTCCCGAGGCGGATACACGCCAGCCTGGGCCAGACCCTTGCCCGGCAAAGACGGTAAACCTGGCTTTTGGGAATACCCAGATAGCCAGCAACCTCTTCCACGGTGAGCAAATGCCCTATAGCTACCGCCTCTTGCAAAGGCCCATGCTTTATCATCCGCGCCCCTCCTTTCATCTCCTCGTCCCCTCTAGTATACATGATTCTGTCCATTCTGTCAATCTAGCTACGCCATATTTCTGTTCAGGCCGCAGTTCATAAGTGCCTGTGGTAATGTCCTGCTATGGACCGGAACCGGAAGAGGAAACTGCCCAGAACGCCCTATATGCACATCTACATGGACCCAGAGATACAGGCTCTCATCAAGGAAGAGGCTGAAAGGAGGGGCATGAATACTTCGGAGCTAATCCGAACCGCAGTAAGCCTCTACTTGACTGGACTTCCTTGGCAGGAATGGATTAGGCAAGACCCAGAAAAGTTTCTGGAGAAGGCCAACGAAGGAGAAATCAAGCCTCAGTCTTGGGACGACTTTTATCGCATGTCCACACTCGTTTTCATCGGCACCAGCAAGCTTGTAGAGTCCTGGCGGCAATACCTCATCAACAAGGCCAAGGCCGAGGCCGAAGGGCTCACTTACGAAGAATGGCTCAGGAAGAACATTGACGAGGGGCCTCCCAGGAGGGAGTGAGGATGGGCCGCAAACGCCGCGGGCGTAATGAGGGCTCAATCTACAGGCGCAAGGATGGGCGCTGGGTGGGGCAAATCCACCTGGGCTACCAAGAAGACGGCAAGCCCAAAAGGCTCTACCTCTACGGTCGTACCCGCAAGGAAGTGGCCGAAAAGGTCATATCTGTCCTCGCTGAGCTCACCAAGGGCACCTACATTCCCCCCCACCCCTTGACCGTGGCGGATTGGGCCGAGAAGTGGCTAAAGCTCAAGGAGCCGGAGCTCAGGCCCAAGACCCTCCAGCTTTACCGCCAGGAGCTGGGCCTAGCCATTCCTGAGCTGAGGGGAGAAGGGCCCGGCCTGGGAAGCATGCGCCTCCAGGAAGTCAAGCCCCTGCACATCCAGGGCACTCTGCACACCCTGGCCCAGGAGGGCTATGTGGAGAGGACCCTCAGGAAGGTGTTTATCCTCCTCAAGGCCCTCTTTGAGGAGGCGGTAAGGCTTGAGCTCCTGGCCCGAAACCCCCTGGCCTCCCTCAGGCCCCCCAGGGTGAGCTCCAAGGAGGAGGCCCCCAGGAAGGCGGGCAGGACCCTCGAGCCCTCCGAAGTGAGGGCCCTCCTCGAGGCCGCCAAGGGCCACCCCCTTGAGCTCTTCTTCCGCCTCCTCCTCTCCACGGGCTTGAGAAAGGGAGAGGCCCTGGGCCTCAAGTGGAAGGATGTGGACTTTGAGCGCGGGGAAATCCATGTGAGCCGGGCCTGGGTAAAGCTTGGAGCCGGGGGGCTCTTGTCCAGCCCCAAGACACCCCGCTCCAGGCGTGCGGTGCCCATCCCCCTTGACCTTCTCCACTCCTTGAGGGCCCACTACGAGGCCCGGGTCTTGGCCGTGGGGGAGGAGGCCGCGAGGGAGGAATGGGTCTTCCCCGGGGAGGACGGGGAGGATCCCGTGCATCCCGATTACCCCAACCACGCCCTGAGGCGGCTTTGCGAGAAGGCGGGCATTCCCCCCGTGCGGGTGCATGACCTTAGGCACACCTACGGAAGCCTCCTCTTGGCCCGGGGAGTCCCCTTGGAAGTGGTGAGCGAACGCCTAGGCCACGCCTCCTACGAAATCACCCTCCGGGTTTATCGCCATGTGCTCGAGGAGGAGAGGAGGGGCCATGTCCTCACCCTCGCGGAAATGATTGGGGAGGAGCCCAGCCGCCCTCAAGCCTAAGGTGGTCTTATTCCAATCCAAAAGGTGTCGGGTTCTGTCGGGTAGTACCCGACACCAGAAAAGCCGTCTAGGACGCAAGTGTCGGGTAAGTGTCGGGTAAGAACCCGACACTTAGAAATACCGTCCCACACACAAACAAACATGAGAAAGTGGCAGAAATGCGATGATTTTTTTGACCCCCCACTTCCCCTTTTTCGTAGACCCCCAACCAGGCAAGGGAGAGGCCAACCCCCAGGGGCGGCCCGGGCCCTGGTAGGCAAGAGGGGGTTGAGGCTCAAGCTGCCGTTTAGCTGTCAAAAGCAATCCCCCGCCTCTCTTCCGAGGCGGGGCTTTTTGCGTCCTGGAGCTGGAGCCGGTGGCCGGATTCGAACCGGCGGCCTACCGCTTACGAGGCGGTTGCTCTACCGCTGAGCTACACCGGCCCGCCTTCCCGAGTTTAGGGCAGAGACCCCTGTTTGGCAATCGCCTTGACAAGGCGAGGGCTTCTGCTAAACTAAAGCTTGCGCCTAGGGCGCGGCCTGCCGGGATGGTGGAACTGGTAGACACGCCATCTTGAGGGGGTGGTGCCCGCAAGGGCGTGCGGGTTCAAGTCCCGCTCCCGGCACCAAAGGGCCCTTCGGGGCCTTTTTTTATGCGCCTTGTCCTCGCCCGCACCCTGAAGAGCCTCGAGGACACCCGGGCCCTGGCCCGGGAGGTCCTCCCCCTTCTACCCCGGGGAGCGGTGGTGGCCCTGGAAGGGCCCCTAGGGGCAGGCAAGACCACCCTGGTCCGCTTTTTGGCCGAGGCGCTGGGCTTCCGGGGCCGGGTCACCAGCCCCACCTACACCCTCATCCACACCTATCCCACCCCGGAAGGTCCCCTGGTCCACGCCGACCTCTACCGCTTACCAAACCCAGAGGAACTCCTTCCGCAGCTCCTGGCCGCCGAGGAGGAAGCCCGCCTCACCCTGGTGGAGTGGGGGGACCCGAGGGCCCTAGAAGCCGGGTTCCTCTTCCGCCTCACCCCCCAAGGAGAGGCCCGGCGGGTGGAGCTATGGGAGCTCTGCCCCGGCCAGCAAGAGGGCGTCTAAAAGGGCTTCCCGCCCCGCCCGGCCGGCGAAGAGGGCCACCACCTCCCCTTCCTTGTTCACCACGAAGGTCCAGGGCTGGCCCGTCACCCTAAAGCGGCCCGCCACCTCGTGAGGCTTGTCCCGGCCAGAGGCCAAGAGGGGAATGAAGCGGGGATAAGCCTTCATGTAGCTCAGGACCACCTCCTTGGTGTCCCGGGGCTCCCGGCTGATGACGTAGAAGGGAACCTTGGTCTCCTCGGCCACCTGGTGCAACCCGGGGAACTCCGCCCGGCACACCGTGCACCAGCTGACCCAGAAGACGATAACGGCGGGCTTTTTCATGGTCTTGGGGGTGACGAGGTTTCCCCCAGGGTCCAAAAGGGCGAAGTCCGGCAGGCGCTCCCCCAGTCCCACCGCCAAGGCCAGCCCCAGAAAGAGCCCGAACCCCCAAACCTCGAGCTTCGCCATTAACCCCATTCTCCACGCCGCCCGCCCAAGGTGTGTAAACCCTCTTACCTTGGCCGCCGAAGGCGCTTAAGGTCATGGTCCGGCCAGATGCCGTCCGCCACCAGGTGAAGCCATTGGGAAAGGTAGTAGCCAAGGAGGCCAGAGCCCAGGGCCTCGAGGCCCAGGGAGGGAGGCCTTAGCCTCACCTCCGCCCCCAAAAAGCCCAAAACCCCCTGGGCGAGAACACCCAGCAGGCCCAAAAGGCCCACCAGGTACCCGAGCCGGGTGAGGGGCCCCAGGACCCAGGTGTGGGAAAGCCCCCGGTGGCGGAAGAGCCAGCCGTAGGGCCGCCAAAGGGGGCCCAAAAAGCCCCAGCGCCGCCTGGACCGCACCTCCTTCTCCGCCAGGTCCAGGTCCGGGGAGAGGAGGAAGGTGCCCGCCAGGTAGGCCAGGGCAAAGGCCAAGGCCTTGGGGTCCTCCGGGGAGCCCCCTAAGCCCAGGTAAACCAGGCTTCCCAAGCCCAGCGCCGTAAGGTTTATGGCCTCGTGCACGCGCCCCGAAGGCATGGAACCAGGATAAGCGCCCAGAGGCCGCTAGCCCAAGGCGTGGGAAAGGCCTGGGGGTACCTAGAGGGCGGGCAAGGGGAAGCGCTCCCCGGCGGAGAGCACGTCTACCCGTAACCCCTTTACCCCCCGTCCGGTGTGCTCCGCCCCCTCGGCGTCCACCAGGGTCACCCCGCCGACCCAGACCTCTCCCAGGCCCCTAAGGAGGCGCAAGGCGGTGTTCTCCAGAAGGCCTAAGCCCACCAAGTCGGGGTTGTCCGCCACCAGGCGGGAAAGGGCCAGGAAACGCCCCCGCTCCTCCACCTTGGGAAGCAGGGCCAGACCCCGGAGGAGGGCCAGGCCCAAGGCCGCCCGCATCTCCCCTTCCCAGGAGTAAAAGGCCGCCTCTCCCAGAAGCCCCGCCGCCTCTCCCAGGGCCACCACCCCGCCCCCCTTGCGGTGCACCTCCCAGAGGGCCTGGAGCACCAGGCTCCCCCGGATGAGGTCTAAAAACTCGGGAAGCCCCTCCGCCGCCAGGAACACCAGGGAACTCGCCGCCACCCTTTGGGCCACCTCCGGGTCAAAGGCTTCCTCCCGCCGCCTCAGGTAGAGGACCTGGCCCCGCCTGAGACCCAGGTCGCGGTAGGCCAGCCGCCAGGCCTCGGCCAGGTCCCTAAGGGGATAGGGCACGAGGAAAAGGGCCTCCCCCCTGGCCTCCTCCAGGAGCCTGGCCTCTACCAAGCGCAAGGCCCCCCTAAGGGGATCGGCGGTGAGCAAGGCGAAGAAACCCTGCCGCATGGCGGACCTCCTATACCCCTAGGGTAACCGCCTCCTCATGAAAGGAAAAGGGCGGTGTGGTAGACTTGGGGTCGTGGCCGCGATGGTATCCCCCCCGGGGGCCTTAGCTAAGGGAAAGCGAAAGGCCATCCTCGAGGCCACCTTAGAGGTTCTCCGGGAAAGTGGGCTTTCCGGCCTAAAGATGGAGGACGTGGCCCGGAAGGCCGAGGTGGGGAAAGGGACCATCTACCTCTACTTCCGCGACAAGAAGGACCTCCTCAAAAACCTGGTGGAGGAGCGAACCTGGGCCTTCTACCGGGAGGTGGAGGAACTGGTGCGCCTGCGGGCGCCTTTTTTCGTGCGCCTGGAGCGCATCCTGGAGAAGCGCCTGGCCTGGATTGCGGAGTGGAGGGGCCTTTGGGCGGCGGTGGCCCGGGAGGCCATGGAGGACCCCACCCCCTGGCTCAAGGGGCTCCACCAGCACTACCTGGACCTCTTGGAGGCCCTTGTGCGAAGCGGCCAGGAGGAGGGGGCCGTGCGTCCGGAGCTCTCTCCCAAGGCCACGGCCGCGGTGGTGGCGGCCTTGGGGTGCAACCCCCAGCTGGAGGTGGAGGCGTATTTGGAGCACCTCCTCTTGGTGCTCCGGAAAGGAGTCGCGCCGTGAAAGAGTTCCGTCCCGGCGACAAGGTGGTCTTGCCCCCTTATGGGGTGGGCGTGGTGGCAGGCATAGCCCAGCGGAGCGTGAGCGGCGTCAGCCGGGCCTACTACCAGGTGGACTTCCCCGGCTCCCGCTCCAAGGCCTACGTACCCGTGGAAGCCCCGCAAAGCGTGGGCATGCGCAAGGCCCTGGCCCCCGAGGAGGTGCCCGCGATCCTGGACCTCCTCAAGAAGGGGCGGATGCCCCTGCCCAAGCAGTGGGCCGCCCGCCACCGTAAGACCAGCGAGATCCTGGCGGACGGAAACCCCTACCGCATCGCCCAGATGGCCGGGCAACTAAGGGCCTGGGAGCTGGAGCGGGGCCTGCCCGACCTGGACCGGCAGGCCCTGAGGCGGGCCATCCACCTCCTCGCCGAGGAGGTCTCCCAGACCCTGGAAATCACCCTGCAAGAGGCCAAGCGCCTCTTTGAGGAGGCCTGGGGAGAAGAGCTGAACTAGGCCCTCCAGCAAGACCGCCCCATCCTGGGCAGCCTAGGATGGGGTCCACCCTACCGCGCGCCCTTTCCTCGCCGACCTGCGTTCATAGGAGCAAGCTCCAGGTCTTTTTTCCATTTCCAATATTCGTTCCAGGTAATTGGCCAAAACCCCCGGGCCCAACCCCTCGGCCATTCCCTGGGCCAGCACCTCCAGGTCAAAGAGCACCGCCTGGAACTCCGGGGCCGCCCAGTGCTCGGAAAGCTCCTGCCAGGGGCCATCCCCCTCCACGTGGGCGTTCCAGGCCTCGAGGAAGAGGCGGTTGAGGAAGTAGAAGAGCGCCAGGCGGTAGGGATAGGCAAGCCCCGCCATCTCCTCCAGAAGGGCGATGTATTCCCGCCGCACCGGGTGGACGGGGGCCCCAGGGTCCGCCCCTTGGGCCAAAAGCCAGTCCAACTCCTCCACCGTGGCCAAGAGGGCCTGGACCAGGGGGAAGCGGTGGGCCTGGGGGGCCTCGGCGAGGAGGGCCACCTGGTAGCGGTACAGGGCTTCCACAAAGGGGTAGTCCTGCCTAAGCCAAAAGGCGAAACGCTCCCGGTCCCAGCGGATGGGGAGGGCCTTAAGCGCCTCCAAAGCCTGGTGGTAGTGGGTCTCTGCCCTCTCCAAAAGCCCCACGGTTCCCTCCCAAATAACCCCAGCGGGCGTAGCCCGCGTATTTTAAGGCCTCCGCCGCCCGCCTGGCGTGGGCCTCGTCCTCGGCTAGACCGAAGAAGGCGCTTCCCGAGCCCGACATGAGGACCCCCCTTAGCCCCAGGACCCGGAGCCTGGCCTTGACCTCCCGTAGCTCGGGGTGGAGGCGGAAGGCGGGGCCCTCGAGGCTGTTCCAATAGGGCGGCTCCTCCCCCCGGGCCAGGGCCTGGAGGACGGCCTCCACCGGAAGCTCGGGGGCGAAGTCGTGGGGCTTCACCTCCCGGTAGACCAAGGGGGTGAGGAGGCGCAGGCCAGGGGCGAAGACCACCACCGGCAAGGGGGGCAGGGAGAGGGGCCTGAGGCGCTCCCCTACTCCCCTGGCCTCGGCCACCCCCCCCAGGAGGAAGAAGGGCACGTCCGCCCCCAGGGAAAGGGCGAGGGCAAAGAGGTCCACCTCCGCCGGGTAAAGCTCCTTCAGGGCCAAAAGCACCTGGGCGGCGTCGGAACTGCCCCCACCCAGGCCCGCCCCCTCGGGGAGGGCCTTCTCCAGGACAAGGCGCACCCCTCCCGGCCAGCCCGCCCTCTCCAGGTAGGCCGAGGCCGCCCGGTAGGCCAGGTTTCTTCGCCCGTAGCGGCCGCGGAAGGCGATCCCCTCGGGGATGGGCTCCAGGTAGAGGCGATCCCCAAAGGAGAGGGCGGCGAAGAGGGTGTGGAGCTCGTGGTAGCCGTCGGGCCTTCTCCCCAAAAGGGAGAGGCCCAGGTTTACCTTGCCTGGGGCGATCCGTTCCATGCCCGGGCCAGCGCCTCCGCCAGGACCAGGTCCTCGGGGTAGGTGATCTTGAAGGCCGTCCTCTCTCCCTCCACTAAGGCCACGGGGTAGCCCAGGGCCTGCACCAGTTGGGCGTCGTCCGTGGCGGAAATCCCCCTCTTGCGGGCGTAGGCGTGGGCCTCCCGCAAGAGGGCGGTGAAGAAGCCCTGGGGCGTCTGCACCAGGCGCAAGGCCTCCCGGGGCAGGACCGACCCGTAGGCCCCCCCCTCGGAACGGATGAGGGTGTCGGGGACGGGAAGGACCGGCGCCGCCGCCCCCTGGGCCTGGGTGGCCCTCAGGACCCTTTCCACAAGGCTTCGGCTCACGAAGGGGCGGGCCACGTCGTGGACCAGCACCAGGGGAAGGCTCGCCGCCTCCAGCAGGCGGGCCACGGACTCCTGCCGGGTCCTGCCCCCCTCCAGAAAGGCGGCCCGAAGGCCCTGGGGGGGGCTTTGCCCCGGGGGCAGGGCCACCAGGACCTCCGCCGCCTCCGGGAAAGCGGCCAGGGCCCACTCCAAAAGGGTCCTTCCCCCCACCCGGAGGAAGGCCTTGGGCCCGAGACCAAGCCGCTCCCCGTTTCCGGCGGCGGGGATGAGGACGGAAACCTCCACCCTTTCATGGTAGCATGGGCCGCGTGAGCGCTTGGGAAGCCCTTCTCCTAGGCATCGTGGAGGGCCTCACGGAGTTCTTGCCCGTTTCCTCCACGGGCCACCTCACCCTCCTCTTCCACCTCCTGGGCCTGCCCGTGGAGGCCGACCCCTTCCTCAAGACCTTTCTCATCGCCATTCAGCTCGGGGCCATCCTGGCGGTGCTCCTCCTTTACGGGAAGCGCTTCGCCGCGGACCGGGGGCTTTGGGCGCGCATCGGGGTGGCCTTCCTGCCCACGGCCTTCCTGGGCTTTCTCTTCTATCCCCTCATCAAGGGGGTCATCCTGGGGAAGGACGGGGTGGTGGTCTTCTTCCTCTTCTTCGTGGGCCTAGCCTTGCTCTTCGCCGACCGTCTGGCGGAAAGGGCCCGCTACCAGGACGTGAAGGAGCTTCCCCTCCTCAAGGTGGCCTGGATCGGGGTGTTCCAGGGAATGGCCGCCCTCTTCCCCGGCACGAGCCGGAGCGGGGCCACCATCCTGGGAGGGCTTCTCCTGGGCCTAAGGCGCAAGGCGGCGGCGGAGTTCAGCTTCCTCCTGGCCTTGCCCACCATGCTGGCGGCGGTGGGGTACGACCTCCTGAAAAGCGCCCCGGGGATGCCGGAAGGGGGCTTGGAACTCCTCCTCCTGGGCTTCGCCTCCGCCTTGGTGACCGCGCTGGCCACCGTGCGCTGGATGGTCTCCTTCGTGGAGAGGGTGGGGTTCCGCCCCTTCGCCTACTACCGCATGGTTCTGGCCCTGGTCTACGCCTACTTCTTCCTACGCTAGGGCCAGGGCGCGGTCCAGGGCCTTCAGAAAAGCCCCGTAGAGCTCCTTCCGGGCCCCTTCCCCCATGAGGCCGAGGCGCAGGACCTGCCCCCGGGTGGGGCCGATGCCCCCGGCCACGGCCACCCCCTCGGCGTAAAGGGCCCTCACCAGGCGGTCCGCCTCCACCCCTTCCGGGGGGCGCACCACCAAGACGGTGGGGAGAGGGCTTTCCTTGGGATAGGGCCGGAAGCCCCGGGCCATGAGCTCCTCCAGGACCCAGGCGTAGACCTCTCGGGCGCGCCTTTCCCGGGCCTCGAGGCCCTCCTCCAGGGCCAGATCCAGGGCCTCCAGGAGGGCGTAGTGGAGGAGCACCGGGGTGGTGTGGTGGTAGCCCCCCCGCTCCCAGTGCTCGGCCACCCGGGCGAGGTCCAGGTACCAGCCCCGCTTCCCCGTGAGGGCCCTCCTGGCCTCGAGGCTCAGGGCGATGGGGGCGAGGCCAGGCGGGGCGGAAAGGCACTTCTGGCTCCCGGTGAAGGCGTAGTCCACCCCCATCCTCTTCATGGAAAAGGGAAGCATGCCCAAGGTGGTGACGGCGTCCAGGAAGAAAAGGGCCCCGGCCTCCTTGGCCAGGGCCCCCACCTCCGCCGCCGGGTTCAGCACCCCGGTGGAGGTCTCCCCGTGGACCAGGGCCACCATGCGGTAGCGCCGCTTCCTAAGCTCCCTCGCCACCCTCTCCGGGTCCACGGTCTCCCCCGGGGGGAAGTCCAGGACGGTGGGCTCGAGGCCGTGGAGGGCCGCCATCTCGGCCACCCTCTGGGAAAAGGCCCCGTTCACCAGGACCAGCACCGGGCCCCGGTCCAGGTTGGCGAGCCCCGCCTCCATGCCCAGGCTACCCGAACCCGCCAAGGCGGCCAGCAAGGCCCCCTCGCCGGGGTCAAAGAGCCTTCTCAGGCGTTCCTGGATGGCGCGGTTGACCCGGAGCACCTCGGGGTCCAGGTGGCCGCGCATGGGGCGGAGAAGGGCCTTTTGCACGCGCTCGGGAATGGGGGTGGGTCCTGGGGTGAGCAAGAGCATCCTGAGCCTCCCTAAAAGCCGAGGCCCCCGCGGGCAAACCCGGGGGGCCCTTCCCGAAGGAAGGGGCCCCCTACCGGGTAGCTCGCAGGAGCCTCATTGAGGGGCACTTTAGCAAAACCCCTTCCCCTTGTAAAGTGCTAGGTGGATGAAGGACTACTACGCCATCCTGGGGGTGAGCCGGGAAGCCACCCAGGAGGAGATCAAGAGGGCCTACCGCAGGCTCGCCCTCCAGTACCACCCCGACAAGAACCCCGGGGACAAAGGGGCGGAGGAGCGCTTCAAGGAGATCAATGAAGCCTACTCCGTCCTCTCCGACCCCGAGAAGCGGGCCCAGTACGACCGGGGGCTTCTTGGGGAAGGGAGCTTCCAGGCCGAGGACCTCTTTGACCTCTTCGCCCAGGTCTTCGGCTTTCGTTCCCCCGGCCGCCCGGCCCCCCGGGGGGAGGACCTCGAGGTCCAGGTGGAGGTGGAGCTCCCCGACCTCCTTCGGGGCAAGGAGGCGGAGGTGACCTACAGCCGCCTGGTCCCCTGCGAGGCCTGCGGGGGCCAAGGAGGCAAGCGGGTGGCCTGCCCCACCTGTGGGGGCCAGGGGGTGGTGGAGACCTACCAGCGGGGCCTCTTCGGCACCTTTTTGAGCCGCACCCCCTGCCCTCACTGCAAGGGCCAGGGCTTCCTCCTGGCGGAGGCCTGCCCCGTCTGCCGGGGCCGGGGCCGGGTGCCCCGGGAGGAAAGGGTGCGGGTGCGGATTCCCCCGGGCATGGAGGAGGGCTACCTGCTGCGGGTGCCGGGCTACGGCAACCTGGGGCCGGGAGGCCCCGGAGACCTTTACGTGCGGCTTTCCGTGCGCCCCCACCCCCACCTGGAGCGGGAAGGCCCCCATCTGGTCTACCGCCTCAGGCTCGGCCTGGCCCAGGCCGCCCTGGGCACCCGGGTGGAGGTGCCGGGCCTCGAGGGCCCAATCCCCCTGGACATCCCCCCGGGCACCGGCCACGGGGAGGTGTTTGAGCTTCCCGGGGCGGGCCTTCCCCACCCCGGGGGGCGGGGGGCTTTGAGGGTGGTGGTGGAGCTTTCCGTGCCCAAGAAGCTCTCCCCCAAGGCCAAGGAGCTCCTTCGGGCCTACGCCGAGGAGGTGGGCGAGGAGGTGGCCCCCGAGGGCCTCTGGGAAAAGCTCAAGGGGCTCTTCCGCAAATAACCCTCCCCGTGGTAAAGTGAGTCATTCCGGGTCGCTTTAGGGTGGCCCCCTGGGTCTAAAGCAACCCCTCAAGCCCCGGATACGGGCGCAAGCCCGGAGGAAGAAGGAGCGGTATGCAGAAGGGTCGGGTCAAGTGGTTTAACGCGGAGAAGGGCTACGGCTTCATTGAGCGCGAGGGGGACACGGACGTCTTCGTCCACTTCAGCGCCATCAACGCCAAGGGGTTCCGCACCCTGAACGAGGGCGACATCGTCACCTTTGACGTGGAGCCGGGCAAGAACGGCAAGGGCCCCCAGGCGGTGAACGTCACCGTGGTGGAGCCGGCCCGCAAGTAAAGGCCTCTGGAAACCGCCCCGGCTTCCCCCGGGGCGGTTTTCCATCACCCGCTTCTCAGGAGGATGGGGGTAGGATAACCGGGATGCGGGCCTTAAGCCTCAGCCTACGGCCGGCCTCGCCGGAGGACGCCCCCGTGCTCCACGGCCTTTTCCTGAGAAGCCCCGGCTACTTCGCCCTGATCGGCATGGAGCCCCCTACCCTCGAGGACGTCCTCCAGGACCTGCGCACCCTCCCCCAGGACCCCCGCCGGCGGGCCTTCCTCCTCTTCCTGGAAGAGGAGGCCGTGGGCTATCTGGACTACAAGCTCCACTACCCCGAGGCCCGAGACGCCACCCTAAGCCTCCTCCTCATCCGAGAGGACCGCCAGGGCCAGGGGCTTGGAAAACGGGCCCTGAGGCACCTGCTGGGCCACCTCGCCTGGGTGGAGCGGCTTTACGCCGTGGTCTACGGGCACAACCCCCGGGCCAAGACCTTCTTCCGGTCCCAGGGGTTCCGCCACGTTAAAGACGGAGGGCCCGCCCTCAGCTGGTACGTGCGGGAACTCTGACACCCCCCGTGCTGGCCCTAGCCAGCACGGGAGCCCTGGGAAGGAACTACCCTAGGCCCGCCAGCTTGCGGTTTTTCTCAATGTAGAACTTCCACTGCTCGGGCACGTCCTCCTCGGGGAAGATGGCGTTCACCGGGCAGGCGGGCACGCAGGCCCCGCAGTCAATGCACTCCTCGGGGTGGATGTAGAACTGGTCCCCCCCGTCGTAGATGCACTCCACCGGGCAGACTTCCACGCAGGACTGGTCCTTCACGCCGATGCAGGGCTCACAGATCACGTGCGGCATCCTTCACCTCCCGAGCTACCGCTCCTCCCTATTTTAGGGCACCCGTCCTCCTGTCAAGGCCCACCCCCTTCTTGGGCGGATCCCCGGCACCCCCGCGGTCATACCCCCAGGTGCCGGAAGAAGGCCTCGCGGGGGATGGCCCCCAGCACCTCCTCCCCCCGGGTCACCAGGACCAGGGGCTGGCGGAGGAAGAGGGGGTAAAGCTCGCTCATCGCCACCTCCGCCTCCACGCTGGGCACCTCCTCCAAGGGGAGGATGTGGTCGGCGAGGCCCAGAACCCCCACCGGTCTTCCCGCCTGCTCCAAGAGGGCCACCCCGCGGCCCTCGTAGGCCTCCAGGGCCTCCGCCCGGGGGAGGGGCCGGGCCAGGCGCCAGGCCGGGGTGGGGCCTAGAAGCCCAGCGGTGAGAAGGGTGAGGCAGGGCACCCGCACCGCCCGGCCCGCCACGGCCAGGGCAAAGGAGAAGGTGAGGAGGAAGGCAAGCCCTTCCAGGAGGCCAAAGAGGTTGAACCCCCGCCACCCAAGCCGCCCCTCGCCCCCCAGGAGGTAGTGGACGAGGAGGGAGGAAAGAAGCCCCAGAACCAGGGCCGCCAGGTAGGCAAAAAGCCCGGCCAGGCGAAGCTCCTTCACCGTGCGCATGGGCTTAGCTTACCAGGTCTTCCTCCCGGTCCACGTCCACCCCCACCTCGGGGTAGGGGGTAATGAGGGCCCTGGCCTCCACCCCCAAAAGGCGCCTGGCCCGAGCCTCCAACTCCCCAAGGGAAAGCCTTCCCAGAAGGAGCTTCAGGAGGATGTCCCAGCCGATGCGCCGGGCCAGGGCCAGGGGCCTTTTCCGGAGGGCCACCACCTCCTTGGCCAGGGGCAGGGCCCGGAAGAAGAGGGGCTTGTCCAGAAGGAGGAGGTTGCCCCCGGTGAAGGTGCCCTCCCTCAGGCGGGCGTAGGTGCGGCGGTTCCCGGGAAAGCGGGCCTCCACCCGCTCCTTGGGCACGATGGGGTAGACCAGGGCCGCCTCCGGGGCCCGCTCCAGGACGAAGCTCACCGCCTCGGGGGTCAGGTGGGGGAGGTCGGCGGTGGCCACCAAGACCCTCCCCTCCACCTGGGCCAGGGCGGCCTCGAGGTTGGCGAGGAGGCTCCCCTGGTCGGGAAGGGTGAGCCTCGGAGGGGGGGAAAGCCCCGGGTTTTCCCCCACGTAGATGGCCGAAAGGCCCGCCCCCGCCAGGGCCTCCAGGACCCACTCCGCCATGGGCCTTCCCCGGTAGGGCACCAGGGCCTTGCTCCTGACCCCGTACTTGCCCGCCCAGGCCTCCCGGCCCCCTCCCAAGACGATGGCCTCCACCCCCCCATGCTACCCAAAAAAGCCCCCGGCCCTTTGGGCCTGGGCCGGGTCCGAAGCGCCCCTTATACCCTTTTGGCGTGAACCCTTCGCCTAAGCCAAGGCGATAAGGCCCCTGTGAGCCTTCTTTCCCGGGGCCCCCAGGCTGGCGCAAGCCAGCCTGGGGTGGTATTAAAGGGGGCTCAGGGTGAGGCGGAGGACCTGGTTGCCGCTCAGCCGCACCGTTTGCACTAGGGTGCGGTAGCCCTTGGCCACCAGGGTGAGCTCGTGCTCGCCCAAGGGGGCCTCGAGACGGAGGTAGCCCCCCTTGGCCACCCCCACCTCCTCCCCGTCCAGGAAGACCCGGGCCTCCACGTTGAGGTAGAGCTCCAAAACCGCCCGCACCGGGGTGAGCTCCACGTAAAGGCGCACGCTCTCCCCGGGGCGCACCTCCACCTGGGAGCGGTACTCGGCGTAGCCCGGGGCCACCACCCGCACCTGGTGGAAGCCGGCCTCGAGGCTCACCCTAAGGGGAGCCCGCCCCACCAGGCGGCCGTCCACGTAGACCTCCGCGCCCTCGGGCCTGGCCTCCAGGAGGAGCTCCCCGGTGCGGAGAGGCCTCAAGTTGGCGGAAAGCCGGGTCTCCCGCCCCCCCTCCACCCGGACCGAGGCCGCGTAGGGCTCGTACCCCGGGAGGCGGAGCTCCACCCGGTAGCTGCCCTCGTCCGGGCTGAGGCGCAAGGGGGTGCGGCCCTGGAGGCGCCCGTCCAGGTAGACCTCGGCCCCTTGAGGGCTGGTCTCCAGGTAAAGGGTGCCCGTGCGGGGCAGGGGCACCAGGCGGACCTCAAGCCTTGCGGTCTCGCCCCGGCGCACCTGGACCACGGCCTGGTAGGGCTGGTAGCCGGAAAGCCTGAGCTCCACCTGGTAGCGGCCCTCGGGGAGGGCAAGGTTCAAGGGCGTGCGGCCCCGCAAGGCCCCCTCCACGTACACCTCGGCCCCGGATGGGGTGGAGTCCACGCTCAGGCTTCCCTGCCGGGGCTCGGGGGAAAGCTGGGCGGAGATCCGCACCTGCTCCCCCGGCTTGGGGTTCACCGTGACCCGGTAGGGCTGGTAGCCGGAAAGCCTGAGCTCCACCTCGTGCCGCCCCGGGTTCACGGAGAGGCTGAGGGGGGTGCGGCCCTGGAGGCGCCCGTCCAGGTAGACCTCGGCCCCTTGGGGATTAGAGTCCACGCTTAAGGTGGCCGTAGCCGGAGGAGGGGGCGCCATGCGGCCCACGAAGTACCGGGCCACGTCCGTGACCCAGTCCTTATCCGGCAGGGGCTCTATCACGATGGAAAGCGCCCGGGCCAGGCCCTCCGCCCCCTGGACCTTTACCCGGTTCGCCTCCACGTCCAGGATCTCCCCCAAGGAGAGGGGGCGGCGGCTGGCCACCGCCAGGATCTTGTCCTCCCCCTCGGGGCCGGTGATGGTGTAGCGGTAGCGGGCCCCTTCTGGGGGGAAGCGCCGGGTCTCGCCCGCCCGGAGGAAGTTGTCCCGCTCGTAGGCGTTGGGGAGGATGGGGTCTATCTTGCCGTCGGCGTTGACGTTGAAGAGGTAGACGTAGGCGTCCCGGTTGACGTTCACGTAGATGTAGATGGGCTCGCCCACCTGATAGACGGCGCTCCCCCGCTTGGCCGGGTCCTTGTCCACCCACACCCGGACCTGGAGGTCCGTGGGCACCGGGTTGATGAGGATGCCCTGAGGGGTTATCTGTTGGGCCAAGGTGAGGCCCAGTCCCAAAACCGCCGCGAGGAGTTTCCGCATCGCTCTCACCTCCGCCTTCAGGCTAAGCCCAAGGTGTGAAAATCCTGAGGAAAAAAGGCCAAGACCCCTTAAGGCTCGGCGTAGGCGCCAAGGGCGCGGAAGCGGCGGTAGCGGTTCTGGTAAAGGGCTTCCGGGGAAAGCCCTTTGAGCTCCTCCAGGGTCCTTAGAAGGGCCTCCTTGATGTTCCTTATGGCCCCTTCCGGGTCCTTGTGGGCCCCGCCCTCGGGCTCGGGGACGATGGCGTCCACCACCTTGAGCCTAAGGAGGTCCTCGGCGGTGAGCTTTAGGGCCTCGGCGGCCTTCGGGGCCTCCTTGGCGTCCCGCCAGAGGATGGCGGCGCAGGACTCGGGGCTGATGACCGAGTACCAGGCGTTCTCCAGGATGAGGACCCGGTTGGCCACGGCGATGGCCAAGGCCCCCCCGCTCCCCCCCTCCCCCAGGATCACCGTCACGGCGGGGACCCGGAGGCGGCTCATCCGCTGGATGCTCTGGGCGATGACCCAGGCCTGCCCCCTTTCCTCGGCGGAGACCCCGGGGTAGGCCCCGGGGGTGTCCACGAAGGTGAGGAAGGGGTAGCCGAAGCGGTCCGCCAGGTCCATGAGGCGCATGGCCTTGCGGTACCCCTCGGGGTGGGGCATGCCGAAGTTGCGCTGGAGGTTCTCCTTGGTGTCCCGGCCCTTCTGGTGCCCCACCACCACAACCTTCTCCCCCTCGAGGTAGGCGAGCCCCCCCACGATGGCGGGGTCGTCGGCGAAGGCCCGGTCCCCGTGGAGCTCTATGAAGTCCTGGAAGGCCTTCTCCAGGACGTCCAAGGTGGTGGGCCTCCCGGGGGCGCGGGCGAGCTGGACCCGCTGCCAGGGGGTGAGGTTCCCGTAGGTCTCCCTCTTGAGCCGGGCCAGGCGCTCCTCCAGGAGGCGGATCTCGGCCTCGAGGTCCACCCCCGTGGCCTTGGCCGTCTCCTTGAGCTCTTGGATGCGCTTTTCCAGCTCCAGGATGGGCTTTTCAAACTCCAGGGGCATAGGCCACTCCGGGGTGCAGGTGGCGGAGCACCCTAACCAGCTCGTCCCTGAGCTTCCGGCGGTCGGTGACCCGGTCCACCATGCCGTGCTTCAAGAGGAACTCCGAGCGCTGGAAACCCTCGGGGAGCTCCTGCCGGATGGTCTGGCGGATGACCCGGGGCCCGGCGAAGCCGATGAGGGCCCCGGGTTCGGCGAAGATCACGTCGGCCAGGGCGGCGAAGCTCGCCGTCACCCCTCCCGTGGTGGGGTCGGTGAGGACGGAGACGTAGGGGAGGCGCTTGGCGAAGAGAAGGTCCAGGCTCATCACCGTCTTGGCCATCTGCATGAGGGAGAGGGCGGCCTCCTGCATCCTTGCCCCCCCCGAGGCGGCCACGATAACCAGGGCCCTCCCCTCCTCCGCCGCCCTTTCCGCCCCGCGGGCGATCTCCTCCCCCACCACGCTCCCCATGGAGCCCCCGGCGAAGGCGTAGTCCATGACCATGAGGACCGCGGGCACCCCCCCGATCCGGCAGGTGCCCCCCAGGATGGCGTCGGGCCTATGCGTCTCCTCCTGGTAGGCCTTGAGCCTTTCCGCGTAGGGCTTGGTGTCCACGAAGCCCAAGGGGTCCAGGGGCCGAAGCCTCGTGATCTCCTGGAAGGTCCCGGGGTCGGCCAGCATCTCCACCCTCTCCCGGGCGGGCATGCGGTGGTGGTGGCCGCACTTGGGGCAGACGTAGAGGTTTTCCTGGAACTCCTTCTTATAAAGCTGGACCCCGCAGGCCTCGCACCTGGTCCAAAGCTCGGGGACGTCCCGGCCTCCCCCGCTGGGCCGCTTCCTGCGGAAGAGCCTCTCCAGGGCCATCACCCCTCCTTGGGGGCCTCGAGGACCCGCTGCTCCCCGACCACGCTCTGGCCCACGAAGACCGCCCCCGCCTCCACGTCCAGGGTCTGGGCCCGGAGGGTCCCGGTGAAGCGGGCGGTCTTGGAAAGGGAAACCTTTTCCGCCACCAGGTCCGCCTTGACCTCGCCGTGGATGTGAACCGCCTTGGCCTCCACCCGCTCCCCCTCTACCCTCCCCGTGGGGCCTACCTCCAGCTCCCCCTCCACCAGGACCAAACCCTGCACCCTGCCGTCTATGCGCACATGGCCCTTGGCCTTGAAGTCTCCCAGGACCTCGGTATCGGGACCCAGGTAAGTGAGGGTACGCTCCTTTCTTCCCAGCATCCGCCCCATTCTACCGGGTGTACCAGGTGGGGTCCAAGTAGGCCACGGGGTTCATCGGCGTCCCGTAGCGATAGACGCCGTAGTGGAGATGGGGCCCGGTGGAGCGTCCGGTGGAGCCCACGTAGCCCAGGACCTGGCCCCGCTTTACCCTCTGGCCGGGGCGCACGGCGGCGCGGGAAAGGTGGCCGTAGAGGGTCTGGTAGCCCTGGGCGTGGTCCAGAAGCACCGCCAGGCCGTAAGCCCCCATCCACCCCACCCGGACCACCACCCCGGCTCCCGTGGCGTAGACCGGGGCCCCGTAGGGAGCGGAAAAGTCCAGGCCGTCGTGGAACTCCCAACCGGGCCCGAAGGGGTTTTGGCGCATGCCGAAGAAGGAGGTCACCCCCCCATGCCCCCGGAGGGGAAGCCCCCGGGGAAGGCTCTCCTCTATCTCCAAGGCGCGCTCCAGGGCGGGGGCCACCTCGGCCAGCTGGTTCTTCAGGTCCAGAAGGGTGGCCTCCACCTCGGTCCAAGCTGCCATGGCCCCGCCCCCTCGAGCCCCTTCCCGGTAGCGGACGGGGGTGGCGTTGATGGGGGAAAGCCCAGCCCGGCGGCGGAGCTCGTCTATCTTCTTCTTCAGGGCTTCCAGCTCCTTTTTGGTGCGCTCCGCCTCCTGGGAGAGAGCCCCGTTCTTGGCCCGCTCCGCCTCCAGGGCCAGGGAAAGCCGCCGTGCCTCCTGCGAGAGGGCAAAAAGCTTGGCCTCCAGGGCCCACGCCTCCTTGGCCCGGTGCCAGAGGTAGAAGTTCACCCCCGTCCAGAGGGCGAGGAAGGCCAGGAAGAGGCCGAGGGCCCATCCGGGAAAGGTGAGGGCCCGGCTCCCCCCGCCGCTTTTGGCCAGGAGGAGGGTGTACCGGGCGAGCCGCTTCCTTTTCATCGCAGAGAGTATACCACCCGGGAAGCCGGGGGCCAACCCTAAAACTCTTAGACCAAATCCAGGATCAAGGGCATAGGCCGGGCTTCCTCCCCCAAGGCGTAGGCGGCCTTGAGGTGGGCCAGGGCCTCCTCCAGGCCCCGGCTCCGGTGGTAGACCAGGGCCAGGGCCTCCCCCCTTGCCACCCGGTCCCCGGGCTTCTTGAGGAGCCACACCCCCACGCCGTGGTCAATGGGCTCTCCCTTCTTCCGCCTCCCGCCTCCCAGGGCCAAAACGGCGAGGCCCACCCGGTAGGCGTCCACCTCCCGCACCACGCCCTCCCCTTCGGCGAGGAGGGGAAGCTCCTCGGCGAGGGGAAGGAGGGAAGGGTCCTCCACCACCCGGGGGTCCCCCCCCTGGGCCTCGAGGAAGGCCCGGAACTTCTCCAAGGCGGCCCCGCCCTCCAGGGCCTTGCGGGCCAGGGCGGGGTCCAGGCCCTCGAGCTTTAAGGCCTCCTCCGCCAGGGCCAGGGCCACGGCCACGAGGTCCTCGGGGCCCCTTCCCTTCAGGGTTTCTATGGCCTCCCGCACCTCTATGGCGTTCCCCACCGCTTGCCCCAGGGGGGCCTCCATGGAGGTGAGGAGGGCCCTGACCCGCCTTCTTGCCCCCTCGCCGATCTCCACCATGGTCTTGGCGAGAAGCCTCGCCTCCTCCAGGGTCTTCATGAAGGCCCCCTTGCCCACCTTCACGTCCAAGACGATGCTCCTCGCCCCGGCGGCGAGCTTTTTGCTCATGATGGAGCTCGCGATGAGGGGGATGCTCTCCACCGTGGCGGTGACGTCGCGGAGGGCGTAAAGCCTCCCGTCCAGGGGGGCGAGGTCCGGGCTTTGGGCGGCGATGACCAGGCCCACCTTCCGGGCCCTTTCCAGGAACTCCGCCTCGGTCATCTCCCCCCGCCAGCCCGGGACGGATTCCAGCTTGTCTATGGTCCCCCCGGTGTGGGCGAGGCCCCGGCCCGACATCTTGGCGAAGGTGCACCCGCTGGCGGCCAGCACGGGCCCCACCACCAGGCTCACCTTGTCCCCCACGCCTCCTGAAGAGTGCTTGTCCACGGGGTGGGGAAGGCCAAAGAGGTCCAGCACCTTCCCCGAGCGGGCCATGGTCTCGGTGAGCCAGAGGGTCTCCTCCCGGTCAAGGCCCCGAAGGAAGGCCGCCATGAGCCAGGCGGAAACCTGGTAGTCCGCCACCTCGTCCCGGAGGTAGCCGAGGAGGAAGGCCTCGAGGTCCTCCCGCCGGTGCTTAAGGCCGTCCCGCTTCTCCCGGATGAAGGCCACGGGGTTCATGGGCCCATGCTACGCTAAGGGCGTGGCCACCCGGTACCGGTTCGGGCTGGAAGAGTACGAACGGCTCTTCCAAGGGGTACGGAACGTGGAGCTTCTAAAGGGGGAGGTCTACCGGATGAGCCCCATCGGCCCCAAGCATGCCTGGAACGTGGCCCGTCTAACCCGGCTTTTCACGGAGGCCCTGGGGGACCGGGCTGTGGTCTGGCCCCAGAACCCCATCCGCCTACCCCCCCACTCCGAGCCCCAGCCCGACCTCGCCCTCCTCCGCCCCAAGGACTATGGCGAAACCCTCCCTAGCCCCGAGGACATCCTCCTCCTCATAGAGGTGGCGGAAACCAGCCTGGACCACGACCCAGGCCTAAAGCTTCCCTTCTACGCCGAGGCGGGCATCCCCGAGGTGTGGCTCCTGGACCTCAAGGCAAACCGCCTCCACGTCTACCGGACGCCCAAGGCCGGGGTGTACACGGAGCACCGCATCCTCCTCCCCGGGGAGGAAGCCGAGCCCCTGGCCTTCCCTGGGGTACGGATCCCCTGGAGCTAAGCGCCCGCGCCTTGGTTTCGCAGCATGGGATGACCGAACCGGGGCTAGGGGGAAGTCCTTCTGGGGCCCCCGCCGCGGCTTTCGCCGCGGTGGGGTACTTAAGCTTTCCCCACGGAGCCGAAAAGCTCCATGCGGCTTTTCACCACCTCCTTCACCGCCTCCCGGGCGGGGCCCAGGTACTTCCTCGGGTCAAACTCCTTGGGGTTTTTCCCCAGGGTCTCCCGCACCAAGGCGGTGAAGGCGAGGCGGAGGTCGGTGTCGGTGTTGATCTTGGCGATGCCCAAGGAGATGGCCTTCCTGATGTCCTCGGGGTGGATGCCCGCGGCCTCCCCGATCTCGCCCCCCGCGGCCCGGAAGCGCTCCACGAGCTCCGGGGGCACGGCGCTCGCCCCGTGGAGGACGAGGGGGGCGGGAACCAGGGCGGCGATCCTCTCCAGGCGGGGGTGGTCAATGAAGGGCCTCCCCTTTCCCTTGTAGGCCCCGTGGCTCGTGCCGATGGCCACCGCCAGGTAGTCGGCCCCGGTGCGCTCCATGAAGACCCGGGCCTCCTCGGGGTTGGTGAGGAGGGCGTCCTTCTCGTCCACGGCCACGTGCTCCTCAATGCCCGCAAGCCGCCCGAGCTCCGCCTCCACCGTGACCCCCACGGCGTGGGCCGCCTCCACCACCCGCTTGGTCTCCCGGACGTTGGTCTCAAAGTCCTCGTGGGACTTATCGATCATCACGCTGGTGAAGCCCGCCCTCAGGGCCCTCAGGACGCTCTCGTAGCTGGAGCCGTGGTCCAGGTGCACGGCCACGGGCACCCGGGCCTCCTTGGCCAGCTCCACCACCATGCAGGTGAGGGCTTTGCCCCCGTACTTCATCGCCCCCTCGGATAGCGCCAGGATCACGGGGCTTTTCGCCTCCTCGGCGGCCTCGAGGATGGCCTGGGTGAACTCCATGTTGTTGGTGTTGAAGGCCCCTACCCCGTACCCTTCCGCCCGCGCCCTTTTCAGGATTTCCAGACCCGTCGCCAGCATAAGCGCCTCCGGCCCCGATTATACCGGCATGGAAGCGTGGAAAGGGGCTCAGTAGGCCTGCCCCGTGGCCTTGGTGAGGAGGAGCCGGAACTCGTGGGGGCTGGTGGCGGCGGAGAGGGCGTCCTCGAGGGAGATGAGGCCCTCCCGGTAGAGCTCCACCAGGTGCTGGTCAAAGGTGCGCATCCCGTGGATGGAGCCCTCCATCATGGCCTCCTTGATCTGGGGGGTCTTGTCCTCGTCCTTGATGAGCTCCCGGACGTAGGGGGTGGCGATGAGGACCTCCAGGGCCAGGACCCGCCCCTGGCCGTCCGCCCGGGGGAGGAGCCTCTGGGAGAGGATGCCGAGGAGGGACTCGGCGAGGAGGATACGCACCTGCTGGTGCTCGTGCAGGGGGAAGAACTCGATGACGCGGTTGATGGTGCGCCAAGCGTCCAGGGTGTGCAGGGTGGAGAGGACCAGGTGGCCGGTCTGGGCGGCCATGAGGGCGGCCTCCACCGTCTCCTTGTCCCGCATCTCCCCGATGAGAATCACGTCGGGGTCCTGGCGCATGGCGTACTTGACCCCGGAGTAGAAGCTTTCCGTGTCCAGCCCCACCTCCCGCTGTACCACCAGGCTCTTCTTGTGCTTGTGGAGAAACTCTATGGGGTCCTCAATGGTGATGATGTTCTTGGCGTAGTGGAGGTTGATGTGGTCAATGAGGGCCGCCAGGGTGGTGCTCTTGCCGCTCCCCGTGGGCCCCGTGACCAGGATGAGGCCCCGCTCCTTGGCGGCGAGGCCTTCCATCACCTCCCGGGGAAGGCCCAGGGCTTCAAAGCTCGGGATGACCTCGGAGACCACCCGCATCACCAGGCCGAAGCTTCCCCGCTGCCTCAGGAGGTTGCAACGGAAGCGGGCCACCCCGGGGATGGTGTAGGCGAAGTCCATCTCCTTGCGGTACTCCATCTCCTCCCACTGCTCCGGGGTAAGGAGGGCCCGGGCGATGGCCTCGGTGTCCTTGGGGGTGAGGGGGCGGTTGCCGAAGGGCCTAAGCTTCCCGTCCACCCGCACCACGGGCGGGGCCCCCGCCTGCAGGTGGATGTCCGAGGCCCGGGCCTGGACCATGGCCTTGAACATCTCCACAAGGCTTTGCCTACCTTCCTGGGGTTGGGCCTCGCTCACGGGTAGACCTCCAGGTTATCTATAAGCCGCGCCTCGGGAAACCGCCCGGCCACGATCCCCCTGGCCCCCACGACCCAGTCGGCGAGGGGCAGGAGGGTCTCCGGGTGGACGATGGCCAGGTAGTCCGTGCGGAACTCGGGCACCTCCCGAAGGACCCCCTCCCCCGCCCTAAGGGCCTCGGCCACGCTTTCCCCCCTTCCCGCCACCTCCCGCATGGCGGAAAGGGCCTGGTAGAGCACCGAAGCCTTCCTGCGGGTCCCGGGGGAGAGGTAGACGTTGCGGCTGGAAAGGGCCAGGCCGTCCTCCTCCCGCACCGTGGGCACGCCCACCACCTCCACGGGGAAGCCCAGGTCCTGGACCATCTTCCGAATGACCAAAAGCTGCTGGTAGTCCTTCTCCCCAAAATAGGCCCTTTGGGGGCCTACCAGAAGGAAGAGCCTGGCCACCACCGTGGCCACCCCCTGGAAGTGGCCGGGGCGCACCTCCCCTTCCCAAAGGGCGGTGAGGGGGCCCTCCACCTGGACCCGGGTGGCGAAGCCTTTGGGGTACATCTCCTCCACCCCGGGAGCGAAGAGAAGGTCCACGCCAGCTTCCTCCAAGAGGGCCTGGTCCCGCTCCAAGTCCCGGGGGTAGCGGTGGTAGTCCTCCCCGGGACCGAACTGCAGGGGATTCACGAAAATGGAAACCGCCACGAAGGGGTTCTCCCGCCGGGCCCGTTCCACCAGGGCGAGGTGCCCGCGGTGGAGGTAGCCCATGGTGGGGACGAAGCCCACCCCTTCCTTGGGCAGGGCCTCCCTTAGCTCGGCCACGGTGCGGACCACCTTCACGGGCTCCAGTATACTTTCTCCGTGGGGAAGAAGAAGCGCGAGGAAAAGCTCAAGAAGAAGGCCCTGAAGGAGTGGGAGGCCCGGCGGCCCAAGACCTTCCGCGAGGCCCTCCGGTACTTCCCCGGGGTCTTTCTGCGCACCGCCTTGGTGATGATGGGGGCGGTGGCCCTCATCCTCCTCCTCGGCGCCCTGGGGCTTGGGATCGCGGCGAGCTTCTGGTTCCAGCTTTTGGTCTACCTGGGGTTTTACCTGGCTTTCCAGCGCTTCATCATGGGGCCCTTGGCCCCTCCTAGGCTGAAGTAGCTGAGCGCCCGCGCCTTGGTTGGGGTGCCCTGGCTTGGGCTAGGGAGGGGCTTTTGGGGGCTTCCGCTCTGGCTTCTCCCAGAGCGGGGTACCTAAGCACCCGCTGCAACACGGGATGCCCGAGCTTGGGCTGTGGGAAAGCCCTTTTAGGGCCCCCACCGCGGCAAAAACCCTGGTTTAGACCCTGTCGGCGTCGGCCCAGAAGCCCTCGAGGTCGTAGTAGGCCCGGGCCTCGGGGGTCATGAGGTGGACCACCACCTCCCCGTAGTCCAGGACCACCCAGCGGGGGCTCTGCCCCTCGGTGGGCCGGGGGCGGAGGCCCTCCTCCTCCAGCTTCTCCTGCAGGTGCCGCTCCAGGGCCTGCAGGTGAGGGGTGCTGGTGGCGCTGGCCAGGACGAAGTAGTCCAGGGTTTCGGAAACCCTGCGGAGATCCAGGGCCACCACGCCTTCCGCCTTCTTTTCCAGGAGCAGGTCCTTGATGCGTCCCACCAAGTCCAGGGCCTCCTTGGTCTTCACCATCCGAGCTCATTGTAGCAGGTCCCGCCCAAGCTCCACCACCACGCCCTCCAGGGGCCGGTGGGGAGCGAGGAGGGGCAGGTGGAAGAGGTCGGCGAAGTAGGCCCCGGCCTCGGGGTCTTGGGCGTAGACGGCGCTCTTGACCACATGGGCAGCTTCCTCCTCGGCCCCTATTCCCTCCTGGGCCAGGAAAAGCCGGGCCCAGGCCAGAAGCTCAGGCTCCCCCCTAAGGCGCACGGCCACCCGGGGAGGCGAAGAGGAAGGAGCCCCACCGAAGAAGGCGGAGAGGAAGCGCCCCTTCGCCTCCTCGTCCACATAGAGGAAGGTGCCGGGGCCCTCCCGGGTGGGAAGGGTGGCCAAGGTAAGCCTGAGCCCCCGCACCGCCGGAAGGTGGACGAGGAGCTCCTCCAGGGTGAGGTCGGTGTCCAGCTCCCCCCAGGCCTCCCGCAGGGCCTGGGTGAGGGCAGGCCAGGTCCTGGGATCTTGCGCCCTCTTCATGACCTGCCCGACCACCTCCTTAATTCGGTCCAGCCGGGCGTAGTCCCCCAGGGCGTCGTGGCGGAAGCGCATGTACTTCACCGCCTCCTCGCCCGAGAGGTGAAGGGGCCCCGCGGGAAAGTCTATGAAGAGCTTCGCCGCCCGGTCGGTGTAGCGCATGGGCTTTTCCAGGTAGACCTCCACTCCCCCCACGGCGTCCACCACCCGGGCCACGCTCTTTAGGGTGAGGACGAGGTGGCGCTCGGCCACGAGGCCCGTGGCCTCCTCCACCGCCCGCTTCAAAAGCTCGGGCCCGCCCCGCCCGTAGGCGGCGTTGATCTTGCCGCTCACGAGGGGGCTAAAGAGGTCCCGGGGGATGGCCACCCCCTTCACCTCTCCCCCCTCGAGGCGCAGGTAGAAGATGGTGTCCGTGCGGCTTCCGGGACCGCAAGGGGTGTGGTAGCCGCAGTACTCGATGTCCCGGGCGGCCACCACCACCCCCATCTCCGGCAGGGGCCCAAGCCGCACCGGGCGGACCTCCTCCGAAGGCGCGCGGGGCCAGGAGAGCACCCCCCCAAGGGCGAAGAGGGCCAGGGCCAGGAGAAGGAAGAAAAGCCTAGGGCGCATCCTTCAGGCTGCGGTAAACCGCTAGGGTCTTGGGGTGGACGGGAATCCCCTTGGCGGCGAGGTAGTTCACCTTGTTCTCCACCGCCCGGCGGTAGGCCTCAAGAAGCTCCCCGGAAAGGGCGAGCTCCCGGATCTCCCCGTTCACCCCCCTGCCCGGCTCGGAGATGTCGGCGACGTAGAGGGCCATGCCCAGGGCGTTCTCCGGGTCCACCCCGTGGACGTGGCCCTCTATGGCCTCTAGCACCTCCTCATCCCCCACCCCCCAGGCCTCGGCCAGCCTGCGGGCCGCCCGGCCGTGGAGGGAAAGGGGGTGGGCCCGCTCCACCTCGTTCTCCGGGGGAGCCAGCCTCTTTAGCTCTTCCTCGGGGAGGTCCCGGGCGGCGTCGTGGAGGAGGCCCGCAAGGTAGGCCCGCTCCCCGTCCAGCCCGTTTTTCTCGGCGATCTCCTTGGCCAAGGCCGCCACCCGGAGGATGTGCTCCAGGCGCTCGGGACGCACCAGGGCCCTGACCTTCTCCAGAAGCTCAGCGGTAGAGGCCGTGCTTTTCAAGGTACACCTCCACGGGGCGGGGAACCCAGTAGCGGACGCTCAGGCCCTCCTTGAGGCGCCTGCGGATCTCGGTGCTGGAGATGCCCACCTCGGGAACCAAAAGGGGCACCACCGGCAGGGGCACCCCCTCTAGGGGGTAGCCGGGACGGGCCACGGCCACCAGGGTGGCGAGCTCGGGGAGCCTTCGCCCCTCCTTCCAGGTGAGGACGTCCCGGTAGGCGTCCGCCCCGGTGATGAAGAAGAGCTCGTCCTCCGGGAAAAGCCGCCGGGCCTCCTCCAGGGTGTCCACGGTGTAGCTGGGGCCTGGCCGGTCCAGCTCCAGCCTCGAGGCCCAAAAGCGCCCGTCCTCCCCCGTGGCCAGGAGGACCATCTCGTAGCGGGCCTCCGGGGGGGCCACGGGGGTCTTGTGGGGGGGCCGGGCGGCCACCACGAAGAGCACCCGGTCCAGGCCGAGGGCGCTCGCCGCCTCGCTGGCGGCGATGAGGTGCCCCAGGTGGATGGGGTCAAAGCTCCCGCCGAAGAGGCCCAGGCGCACCTATCCCTCCGGGATGTACTCAAACTCCAGCCCGGCCACCCGCACCACGTCCCCCGCCCGCACCCCCTTGGCCCTGAGGGCGGCCTCCACCCCGTGGCGCTTGAAGAGCTCCTGGAGGTAGCCCGCGGCCTCGAGGAGGTCCCCCTTGAGGCGCCTTAGGCGGCGCTCCACCTCGGGGGCCCGCACCTCGTAGACCCCCTCCTCCAGGGGCACCACCTCCACCCCCGCCCTGACCTCGGTCCGGGGCGCGGGCTTGGGAAGCTCGGGGGCGGGGGTGGCCTGCACCAGGTTCCAGAGGGCCTCCTTTAGCCCCGGTAGCCCCTCCCCGGTGAGGGCGCTCACCGGGACCACGGGAAGCCCCTCCTGGGCAAGCCCCGCCACCTGGGCCGCCACCTCCTCCGGGGAAAGGAGGTCCACCTTGTTGAGGGCCACGAGGCTCGGCCGCAGGAGGAGCCCCCGGTCGTAGGCCCCCACCTCCCGCCTCAAGGTGCGGAGGGCGGAAAGGGGGTCCTCCGTGGCGTCCAGGACGTAGAGGAGGACCCGGGTTCGGGCGATGTGGCGCAGGAACTCGAGGCCCAGGCCCCTGCCCTGGCTCGCCCCCGCGATGATCCCCGGGATGTCGGCCAGGGTGAAGCGCTCCTCCTCGGAGACCTCCACGACCCCCAGGTTGGGGCTTAAGGTGGTGAAGGGGTACGGGGCGATCTTGGGGTGGGCCCGGGTGGTGGCGGCGAGGAGGCTGGACTTGCCGGCGTTGGGGTAGCCCACCAGGCCCACGTCGGCGATGAGCATCAGCTCCAACCTGAGCCTCCGCTTCTCCCCCTCCTCCCCCGCCTCGGCGAAGCGGGGGGCCTGGCGGGTGGGGGTGGCGAAGTGGGCGTTCCCCCGCCCCCCTTCTCCGCCCCGGGCCACCAAGACGGTCTGGCCCTCCTCGGTGAGGTCGGCCAGGAGCTCCCCGGTGTCGGCGTCGTAAACCCGGGTGCCTCGAGGCACCTCAATGAAGAGGTCCTCCCCGGCGCGGCCGTGCTGGCCGCTTCCCTTGCCGTGCTCCCCGTCTTCGGCCTTGTAGGTGCGCTTGGAAAGCCCGGAGAGGGAGTCCACGCTCCCCCGGGCCCTGAGGTAGACGTCCCCCCCCCGCCCCCCGTCGCCCCCGTCCGGCCCCCCCTTGGGCACGAACTTCTCGCGGCGGAAGGAGACGGCGCCGTCGCCACCCCTACCGGCGGCGACGGTGATGTGGAGAACGTCCCGAAAGGCCAAGGCCCCCTAGCTCAAGGGGCGCACGTGGACGTAGCGGCCGAGGCGCCCCTTGTCCTGGAACTCCACCACCCCGTCCACCAGGGCGAAGAGGGTGAAGTCCCGGCCCATGCCCACGTTCTTGCCTGGCTTGAAGCGGGTTCCCCGCTGGCGGACCAGGATGTGGCCCGCCCGCACCACCTGGCCGCCAAACCGCTTCACCCCCAGGCGCTTGGACTGGGAGTCGCGGCCGTTTTTCGTGGAACCAAGTCCCTTTTTATGCGCCATGGCTCACCCCTGGATCTCCTTGATGAGGATCTCGGTGTAGGGCTGGCGGTGCCCCCGCTTCCTGCGGTACTGCACCTTGGCCTTGAACTTGGAGACGGTGATCTTCTTGCCCCGGCCGTGGGCCAGGACCTCGGCCACCACCTTGGCCCCCTCCACGTAGGGCGCTCCCACCGCCACCTTCTCGCCCCCCAGGAGGAGGACGGGAAGCTCCACCTGGCTCCCCGGCTCGGCCTGAAGCTTCTCCACCTTCAGCCTCAGGCCGGGCTCCACCCGGTACTGCTTTCCACCCGTCTTGACGATCGCGAACATGGCTTCCCCTTTAGGCCCTTGGGCCCTACCGGCCTTTCACTATACCCAAACCTTAGCCCTCCTGCAAGCCGAAGCCCCCCTTGCGGGGGGCTTTCCTGGTGGAGCCGAGGGGATTCGAACCCCTGACCTCCTCAATGCCATTGAGGCGCGCTCCCAACTGCGCCACGGCCCCAGGCAAGGCCCATGGTACCGGGGAGAGGGCCTCTTGTCAACGGGGCCAGAGGCCGATGAGGAGGGCCAGGGCGGCGAAGACCGCCCCCAGGATGACGGTGAGGCGGTAAAGCCCCCCCGTGACCCCCCGGGCGGAGAAGAGGTCGGCGGAGGCTCCCATGAGGTCCCCCGCCCCCTGCTTGGGCTCCTGCACCAGGACCAGGTAGACCAAAAGCCCCGCCACGCCGAGGTAGAGGAGGATGACCAGGGTGTAGAGGAAGTCCATACCCCTACCACTCTAGCGCGGGAAGGCCCGGGTGTCCACCTGGCAAGATGGGGGCATGGACCTGGCCGGGATCCACGCCGCCTTTCGCCGCATCGCCCCCTACACCCACCGCACCCCCCTCCTCACCTCCCGCCTTCTGGACGAGCTTTTGGGCAAGCGCCTCCTCCTCAAGGCCGAGCACCTGCAAAAGACCGGGAGCTTCAAGGCCCGGGGGGCGCTTTCCAA
>NZ_JBAMMI010000059.1:0-32744 GCF_039793865.1 Thermus sp. | reverse complement strand
TTCAAGTGGTCCCCAAGCATACTTATGCCCGCGGTGAATAAGTGCAAGTTTTGAGTTAGAGAAACGGGGGGAGCGCGAGGGGGCAGTAATCCCCCCGATTCATCGGGGGGTTGAACTCTTCCCATGCCTGAGAACCGCCCCTAGACCTAGGAGGAAAAGAATCGCTTGCTGCCCCGACCCACTATCTGCACTTCTCGCAGGAGGTCATCCGTGGTGAGGGAAGTGCGGCCCTCCGTAAAAGCCCGCTTGGTGGCCCGGGCCACCACCGTTTGCAGGTCGCGCCCCGAGAAGCCAGTAGTAGCCTCAGCTACAGCCTCCAGGTCGACTCCCTCGGCCTTCTCTTTGAGGAGAAGGCTCAGGATACGCGCCCGTTCCTTGGGGCCAGGCAAGGGAATGGTGAGGATGGTTCCGATCCGGGAAAGCACGGCAGGATCTATGGCCTCAGGGTGATTGGAGGCCCCGATCAGGATGACAGGTGCCCTTTCGTCCAGTTGCATGATCCCGTCTAGCTCTTGGAGGAGCTGGCCCACGGCGTGGTCTACCTCGTTGTGCCCTCCGCGCCTTGGAGCTACGGCATCCAGCTCGTCCAGGAAGAGAACGGCCGGAGCTAGCCCCCTGGCCTTTTGGAAGAGCCGACGTATCTTTTGGGCGCTTTCGCCAAGCCACTTCGAGCGAAGCTCCCCAGGAGTGGCGGCGATGAAATTTAGCCCTGAGTGCTTTGCGATGAAGCGAGCGATGGAAGTTTTGCCCGTACCGGGGGGACCCACGAGCAAGATTCCCCTCGGGGGCTTCACTCCGAAGTGCTTGGCGTACGCCCGGTAGTGCCTCAGGAGGAGGATCAGGTCCACCACCTCCTCTTCGGCTTCGGGGGGCAGGACCACTTCTCGCCTAAGAGCAAGAAGGAGTTCTGGCTTTTCGTTGGGAGAGGGGGTCTTGTCGGCCATATTGGCCAGGTAGGAAACCTCTCCTTGCTTTACAACGCTGAACTCCTCTCCGCTTTCCCCGGCCATCTCCTGGCTACCGCCAGAACGTCCTTGCTGGGAAGAAGCGGAAACCTCCTCGAGGCGGTATTTTATCGCCCCTACCCACCCGTAAAGAGCGGCAAGGTGCATCAAGGAAAGGAAGGAGAAACCGTAGACGTAGCCAGGGTGTTCCATGAGGCGGTAAAACCAGCCCAAGAGGTCGGGGTACCAGTAGTAAGGGGCGTAGGCGTAGTGCCCCCATAGGAAGGCCCAGAGGATTCCGCCGACTCCCCGGCTCAGGAGGTTGAGTTTGCGGAAAAAGTGAGCCTTATGGAAGGCCAACTTTTGCGGATCGTTGTTCTCATCGTAAGCTTGAACCCAAAAGGCTACGAACCCTCCCAACCAGAACGCCCAAGGGAAGTAGGTTGGATCCTTGACGATCCCAAAACCCAGGCCCAATACATAGAGGGCGATGGGAAAGAGGACGAAGCTCCCAAGGGCGTTCATGGGGCCAGCCACCAAGGTCCACAGGTCGAAGAAGGTCTTGCCCCAGCCCCTGAAGAAGAAGTCGTAGAGGGGGCGGGCTAGGGGCCAGGGGTCCTTGCGGTAGTAGGGTATCCAGACTAAGGGCGCAGAGGGGTTCATTGCTTGGCAACCTCCTCCTTAAGCTTACTCAAAACTTGCACCTCCCGCATATCCTGCATAAGCACGCGCTCCGTGCTCCCCCACCCGGGGGCCCCTGGCCCAAGGCATGGAGCTCCCGAAGGACCAGGCGGATGAGGGCGCGGGTGGGCCAGGGGTAGCGGTTGAGGAAGCGGGAGAGGGCGGAGGGGGACTTGGTCTTGCCCTGCTGGGGTCTGGCCTTGCCGTGGCCGGTGAGCAGGGCCTTCAAGGATTCCCGTAGGTGGGGGGTTGGCATGAGGGCCAGGAGGGTCCAAAGTAGGGATAGGGCTGCTGGACTCATGGCACCCCTCATGAGAGGGGAAACCGGCGGCCCTCTTCAAGTGGTCCCCAAGCATACTTATGCCCGCGGCGAATAAGTGCAAGTTTTGAGTCTGGGCATGCTACGCTTGTTGGTGAAGCGGCTGGCCAGGGCCGCGTAGCTGGCCGTGGAGAGCTTTTACGACAGCCTCTAGAACCTGCGGTCCACCACCAGGTCCCCTTCCAGGGCCTCCACCAGCTCGGCCTCGTCCACCCTGAGGCCCGTGGCCTTCTGGATGGCCTCAAAGAGGCCGGGGGGGACCTTGTCCGCCTTAAGGCGCAGGACCAGCTTGTCCGTGCCTTCCAGCTTCCTCTCCACCACCACCTGGAAGCCCTTCGGGTCCAGGCCGAAGCCCGCCAGGAGGGGGGCGAGCTCCGTGGGGTAGAGCTTGACCCCCTTCACCTTCACCATCTGGTCCGTGCGGCCGAAGACCCCCCGGGGAAGCACCGTGAGGCCCTCCCGCCTTTCGGCGATGGCCAGGTCCCCGGTGCGGAAGCGCAGCATGGGCATGAGGGTGCGGCTTAGGGCGGTGACCACGAGCTCCCCCTTTTCCCCGTCCGCCACGGGGCTCAGGGTCTCGGGATCCAGCACTTCCAAAACGGCCATCTCCGGGATCTCCCAAAGCCCGTCCTTCTCCATCCGCTCCCCGGCCACGATGCCGAGCTCGCTGGTCCCGTAAGCGTCCAGGGCGGTGCCGCCCAGGAGGGCCTCCACCTTCTCCCTAAAGCCGGGCACGGAGGTGAAGGGCTCCCCCCCGGCCAAAAGAAGGGGGAAGCGCCCCCCCGCCTGCCCCACCTTTAGGGCGAAGGAGGGGTTGGTCACCAGGACGTCAAACCCGTAGGTCCGCCCGATCTCGGCGATGCGGGCCGCCTCCCCGGGCCCGTGGGGGAGGACCAGGTTCCCCGCCCGCCAGAGGGCCTGGTGGAAGAGCCACCCCCCGGCATAGACGTGGTAGCTGAAGGCCACGAGCACCTTCTTGCCCACGACGCCGAGCCTTTTGTAGTGCTCCGCCAGGGCCTCGGCCTGGTAGCGGAGGTCCTCCTGGGAGAGGTACTCGGGCATCCATCCTAGGGCGGGGCTTGGGGTGAGGTGCATGAGGCTCGCCCCTTCGGGGGGCCTGGGGTTTTCCCTAAGGAAGGCCACCCACTCCTCCCGGGTGGTGAGGGGGAGGGAAGGGAGGTCCTTTAGGGTGAGCTTTTCCGGGTCTATTCCCCGGAGCTTTTCCGCGTAGACGGGGTGGGCTTTGGCCTTCCGAACCACTTCCCTTAGCCTGGCCGCGCGGTCCATGCCTTACCTCCTTAGGTGTCAGGATTATACCCTGGATGCGCCCCAGCCGGGCTAGAGGCGGTCCCCAAGTAGGGAGGCGAGCTGGGCTAGCCCTTCCCCCAAGGCCTCGAGGCCGTCCCGTCTCAGGGTGATGTGCCCCACCTTGCGCCCGGGGCGCACCGCCTTGCCGTACCAGTGGAGGTGGGCCCCCTCCACCCGCAGGACCTCCCCGAAATCGGGCCTCTCCCCGATGAGGTTCACCATGGCGCTGTAGCCCCTTGAAGCGGTGTTCCCCAAGGGGAAGCCCAGGAGGGCCCGGAGGTGGTTTTGGAACTGGCTCGTCTCCGCCCCTTCTATCGTCCAGTGGCCGGAGTTGTGCACCCGGGGGGCCATCTCGTTGAAGAGAAGCTCCTCCTCCACCTGGAAAAACTCCAGGGCGAGGACGCCCACGTAGTCCAGGGCCTCGAGGGCCCTTAGGGCGTAGCCCTCGGCCTTTCGCCTGAGGGCTTCCGAGGCCCCGGGGGCCGGGGCCAGGGAGAGGCGGAGGATCCCCCCCCGGTGGCGGTTTTCCACCAGGGGGTAGAAGGCCACCTCCCCCGTCCGGCTCCGCACGGCGAGAAGGGAGACCTCCCGGTCAAAGGGGACGAAGGCCTCGAGGAGGAGCCCCTGGCCTCCCAGGGCCTTCAGGGCTTCCCGGGCCTCTTCCTCCGTGCGGGCGAGGGCCTGCCCCTTGCCGTCGTAGCCCCCTCGCCTGGTCTTGAGGAGGGCGGGAAGGCCCACCCGCACTAGGCCCTCCTCCAGGTCCGGGGGGCCCTCCACGGGGTGGAAGGGGGGGGTGGGCACGCCGAGGCCCTGCATGAAGGTCTTCTCCCGGAGGCGGTCCTGGGCCACCTCCAGGGCCCGGGGCGGAGGGTAGAGGGGAACCTCTTCCGCCAGGCGCCGGGCCGCCTCCACGGGGACGTTCTCAAACTCGTAGGTGGCGAGGTCAAGCCCCTCGGCGAAGCGCAAGAGGGCCCCTTCCTCCAGGAACTCCCCCACCACGAGGGGCCCCACCTGCCCGGCGCAGGCCTCGGGGGAAGGGTCCAAAAAGCGGAAGGAAAGCCCCAAGGGGTAGCCCGCCAGGGCCAGCATCCGCCCAAGCTGCCCTCCGCCCAAGATCCCGATCACGCCTCCTCCCTCGGGTCGGGATGGGCGAGGACGGCCTCGGTCTGGGCCTTGCGGTAGGCCTCGAGGCGCTCCCTCACCTCGGGGTATTTGAGGCCCAGGATGCTCGCGGCGAGCAAAGCGGCGTTCACCGCCCCCGCCCGGCCGATGGCCAGGGTGCCCACGGGGACCCCCGCGGGCATCTGGACGATGGAGAGGAGGGAGTCCAGCCCCTTTAGGGCCCGGCTTTCCACCGGAACCCCGAGGACGGGCAAGGCGGTGTGGGCCGCGGTCATCCCCGGGAGGTGGGCCGCCCCCCCGGCCCCGGCGATGATCACCTGGAGCCCCCTCTCTTCGGCGGTCTTGGCGTACTCCGCCATGAGGTCCGGGGTGCGGTGGGCGGAGACGACGCGCACCTCGTAGGGGATGCCCAGGGCCTCGAGGGTCTCCGCCGCGTGGCGCATGGTCTCCCAGTCGGAGCGGGAGCCCATGATGAGGCCTACCAACGGCGCCATCGTACCGGATTGTAAAAGCCCCTCCTGGGGTTGTAAAGGTAGGGGGATGGATACCTTGGAGCTCCTTCGCCTAAACCTCTTTTCCCCCATGGTCCTGGCCTTCTTCCTGGGGGCCCTAGCCCGGTGGCTCAAGAGCGATCTCGCCTTTCCCGAGGCCCTCTACACCGCCCTTTCCATCTACCTCCTCTTCGCCATCGGCTTTAAGGGCGGGGCGGAGCTTTCCCGCACGCCTCTGGCCCTGGTGCTCCTTCCCGCCCTCTTCACCCTGGCCCTCGGGCTTTTCCGGCCCTTCCCCGCCTACCTCCTCGCCCGGCGGTTCCTCAGGGTGGGCCGGGAGGACGCCGCCGCCCTCGCGGCCCACTACGGCTCGGTTTCGGCGGTGACCTTTCTCGCCGCCCTCACCTTCGTCCAGGCCATGGGGCGGCCCGCCCCGGGCTTCATGCCCACCCTGGTAGCCCTGTTGGAGGTGCCGGGCATCGTGGTGGCCCTCTCCCTCGCCAAGCGGGGTGGGGGGAGGTTCGGGGAGGCGCTTCGCGAGGTCCTCGCCGGGAAGAGCGTGGTCCTCCTCCTCGGGGGGCTTCTCATCGGCTTCCTTTCCGGGGAGGAGGGGATGAAGAGGGTGAAGGCCTTTTTCGTGGAGCCCTTCCAGGGGGCCCTCACCCTCTTCCTCCTGGACCTCGGGATGGTGGCGGCCTCGAGGCTTTCCGTCCTGCGGCAGGTGGGCCTCCGGCTCGTCCTCTTCGGCGTGGGGCTCGCCCTATTCCACGGAATCCTGGGGGTCTACCTGGGCCACCTGGCGGGCCTGGGGGTGGGCGGGGCCGCGGTGCTTGGGGCCATGGCGGCGAGCAGCAGCTACATCGCCGCCCCCGCCGCCGTGAGGATCGCCCTCCCTGAGGCGAACCCCAGTTTGTACCTTTCGGCGAGCCTGGCCGTCACCTTTCCCTTTAACCTGATCCTGGGGATCCCCCTTTACCACGCCCTGGCGGTCCTTTGGGGAGGTTAGGCATGAACCTGGTGCCCTTAAAGCTCGTGACCATCGTGGCGGAAAGCCTCCTGGAGAAGCGGCTCGTGGAGGAGCTGAAGCGCCTCGGGGCCAAGGGCTACACCATCACCCCGGCGAGGGGGGAGGGCTCCCGGGGGCTTAGGAGCGTGGACTGGGAGGGGCAGAACATCCCCTTGGAGACCGTCGTGAGCGAGGAGGTGGCCCTAAAGATTCTGCAAAGGCTTCAGGAGGCTTACTTCCCCCACTACGCCGTCATCGCCTACGTGGAGAACGTCTGGGTGGTGCGCGGGGAGAAGTACGTGTGATCCCGCCCCATGCGGGCTTGCGCCCGCATGGGGGCCCTGGAGAAGGCCTGGGCGGCGGGCCCTACCCGGCGCGGGAGGGGCGCCGGGAGAGGAGAAGCCCCATCCCCCCGAGGAGGAGAAGCCCCAAGAGGATGGTCCAGAGGGGGAGGTGCCGCCCCAGCAGGTAGCCCAAGAGGAAAAGCCCCTGGGTCCAGAGGAGGCTCCCCAGGGCCACAAGGGGGAGGTAGCGGGCCAAGGGGAAGCCCCAGGCGCCGAAAAGGAAGGGCACCAGGGTGCGCACCCCCCCGAGGAAAGGGGCGAGGAGGAGGACCAGGGGACCAAAGCGGAGGGCCAGGCGCTTGCCCTTTTTCCAGAGGTCCTCGGGGAAGCGCCGCCTGAGGGCCTTTCCCCCGTAGCGCCCCAGGGCGTAGCCCAGGAGGTGGCCGAGGAAGCTTCCCAGGAAGAGGAGGGGGAGGAGGGGAAAGGGCCTAAGGCTTCCTTCCGCGGCCCAGGCGCCCAAGGCGAGGAGGAGGGTGTCCCCCCCGGGCACGAAGAGACCTATGGGAAGGCTCGTCTCCAGAAAGAGGGAGAGGGGGGCAAGGAGGAGGAGGGCGTTCATGCGGGGGCGGGCTTGCGGGTGGCCCAGAGGGTGCCCAGGAGGAGGACGGCGAGAATGAGGAGGCTGAAGGCCTCCTTATCCAGCCCCAGGGCGAGCTCGGGGCGGCCTAGGACCTCCTTCATCAGCTTGTCCCACCCGCCCACGGCGAGCTTCGCCCCGGCGAGGCCACCACCAGGTAGGCCAGGTGCTTGAACCGGGGGTAGCGGTCAAGGAGCGTTACCACCAGGCTCGCCAGCATCCTGAGGGCGAGGATCCCCAGGAAGACCCCGGTGTAGATGACCCAGAGCTTCTCGGAGAGGGCCACGGCCACCAGGACCGAGTCCACGGCGAAGGCCAGGTCCATGAGCTCCACCTGGGCCACCACCTTCCAGAACTGGGCCGCGCTCGCCTCCAAGGGCGGGGGGGCGTGGGCCTCTTGGGGGCTTAGGAAGTGCTTCAGGGCGATGTAGAGGAGGTAGGCCGCCCCCAGGGCCTGCACCCACCAGAGCTGGATGACCAGGCTCGCGAAGAGGAGGGCGAGGCCCCGGAGGACATAGGCCCCGAGGATCCCGTAGAAGAGGGCCTTCCGCCTCAAGGCTGGGGGGAGCTTCTGGACGATGACCCCGAGGATGAGGGCGTTGTCCGCCGAGAGGATCACCTCTAGGACGATAAGCGTCAGGATGGCCGCGAGGGCGCCCGTGAGTTCCATGCCTTACCTCCCAAAAGAAAAGGCCACCGCCCAGGCGGTGGTCTTGCCCGGACCCTCCCGGGTCCCCGGCCTCCCGGGGCCCTTGGGCCCGTCCTGACGGGAGGCCGGTTTGGGGCTACTCCCCAACCGGGAAGCAGTATACCCCAAAAGGTGGGCCGGTGGGGGGCGGGGCCTGGGGCCTTTGGCTATACTTGGGCTCATGGACGAGGCGAAGGTCTCCCAGGAGGCGGCCCCGGCCCTGCCCACCAAGGAGCAGGTCCTCGAGGCCCTGAAGGTGGTCTACGACCCGGAGATCCCCGTGAACATCGTGGACCTGGGCCTGGTCTACGACGTGCAGGTCCACGAGAACGGGGTGGTGGACATCACCATGACCCTCACCGCCATCGGCTGCCCCGCCCAGGACGTGGTGAAGGCCGATGCCGAGATGGCGGTGATGCGCCTCCCCGGGGTGCAGGGGGTGAACGTGGAGTTCGTCTGGACCCCGCCCTGGACCCCCGCCAAGATGACCGAGGAGGGGAAGCGCATGATGCGCATGTTCGGCTTCAACGTGTAGGGGGTCATTTTCCCCTGGCGCCCTCCCTTGGGCCGTGGGAGAATGGGCCCATGCCGGTTAGCCGCTACTACGACGTCAAGCGGGATGGGCGGGGCGAGCGCTACCTGGAGCCCTATGTTTCGGGCTTTCTCCTCCTCAGGCTTCCCCTCCTCAACAAGGGCACGGCCTTCACCGAGGAGGAAAGGCGGGCCCTGGGCTTAGAGGGGCTCCTTCCCCCCCACGTGAACACCCTGGAGGAGCAGAAGGAAAGGGTCTACCGCCGCTACCGCCTCATCCAAAGCCCTCTGGAAAAGCACATCTACCTGCGCCACCTCCAGGACCGGAACGAGGTCCTCTTCTACGCCCTCTTGGTGGACCACCTGGAGGAGATGCTCCCCATCCTCTACACCCCCACGGTGGGGGAGGCGGTGCGGGAGTTCTCCCACATCTACCGCTACCCCCGGGGCTTCACCGCCAGCACGAGGAACATTGACCGCGTGGAGGAGGCCCTGCAAAACGTCCCCTTGGAGGAGGTGCGCCTCATCGTGGCCACGGACTCCTCGGCCATCCTGGGCATCGGGGACCAGGGCTACGGGGGCATGGCCATCAGCATCGGCAAGCTCACCCTCTACACCGCCGTGGGCGGGGTGGGCCCCGACAAGACCCTGCCCGTGGAGCTGGACGTGGGCACCGACCGGGAGGACCTCCTAAGGGACCCCCTCTACCTCGGGGTGCGGCACAAGCGCCTTAAGGGGGAGGCCTACTTCCGCTTCCTGGACCGCTTTGTGGAGGCGGTGCGAAGGCGCTACCCCAAGGCCCTCATCCAGTGGGAGGACTTTTCCAAGGAGGCGGCCTTCCAGGTCCTGGAGCGCTACCGCAAGGTGGTCCCCTCCTTCAACGACGACATCCAGGGCACGGGGGCGGTGGCCCTCTCCGGGATCCTCTCCGCCTGCCGCCTAAAAGGGGAGAGGCTTTCCGAGCAGGTGGTGGTGGTCTACGGGGCGGGGGCCGGGGGGATCGGGGTGGCCTGGGCCCTGGTGGAGGGGATGAAGCGGGAGGGCCTAAGCGAGGAGGAGGCCAAGGCCAGGGTGCTGGTGCTGGACTCCAAGGGCCTCTTGGTGGAGGGCCGACCCATGGAGGACTACAAAAAGCCCTACGCCCAGAAGCCCGGGCGCCTAGAGGGCTGGCGCTTCGCCGGGGGGGTCCCGAACCTCCTGGAGACCATCGCGAACGCCCGGGCCACGGTGCTCCTTGGCCTTTCCGGCCAGGCGGGGAGCTTCAACGAGCCCGTGGCGCGGGCCATGCTGGAGAACACCCCCCGCCCGGTGATCTTCCCCCTCTCCAACCCCACCTCGGCCTCGGAGGCCCTCCCCGACGACCTCGTCTACTGGACGGAAGGGAAGGTCCTGGTGGCCGCGGGAAGCCCTTTTCCCCCGGTGGGCTTCAAGGGGGGGACCATCCCCGTCGGCCAGGGAAACAACGCCTTCATCTTTCCCGGGCTTGGCCTCGGGGCGGTCCTCGCCCGGGCCCGGGAGGTGACGGACGGGATGGTCCTCGAGGCCGCCTACGCCCTCTATGACTACACCGCCCGGCACTTTCCCGACCTCCTCTACCCCCCCGTGGCCCGCCTGCGGGAGGTCTCCCCCTACGTGGCCGCCCGGGTCATGCAAAAGGCCTTGGAGGAGGGGGTGGCGGAGGAGAAAAGGGTCCAGGGGCTCTCCCTGGAGGGCCTCCTGGACTTCTTGAGAAGCCGCTTCTGGGAGCCCCGGTACCTGCCCTACCGCCCCGCCCCGGTAATCTAGGGGCATGGCCTGGCGCCTCGTGAGCCTCGAGCCCGCCCGGTTCCAGGAGGGGCCTCCCCTAGACCCGGAGCCCGAGGCCTTCCACCCCCTGGAGGAGCCCTGGGAGGCCAAGCGGGGAGGCGAGGCCCCCTGGCCCGAGCCCCTTTACTTCGTGGACGGGAAGGAGCGGGCCGAGGCCCTCCTTTCCCAGGGACCCCGCCTGGCCCTCCTGGGGTGCGTGGCCGCGGGGGCGGTGGCCCTGAAGGGGGGGAGGGTGGAGCTTTTGGGCCTCAGGGTGCGCCGGGTGGGGGTGGGGCTGGAGGAGGCCCTTGGGGCGGGGGAGCTCCTCTACGAGCCTGCCCCCTCCTTGGGCCAGGGGCTTGAGGGGCTGTTGGCGGGGCTTCGCGCCGCCCGGGAGGCCCTGGAGCAGGAGGTGGCCTTGGGGCTTCGGGGAGGGCTTCTCGTGGTGGACGGCCCCGTGCGCCTCCTCCGGGAGGGCCCCCTCATGGGCTACATCAAGACCCACTGGGCCCGCTACCTGCCCAAGGAGCGGGAGGCCCTCCTCGAGGCCCTGGCCCCCGGGGAGCGCACCCCCGCCTTCCGCGTCCACCGGAAGGGCCTGGAGCTTGCGAGCTGGTACCTGCGCCTTCCCCTGCCCCCAGAGGGGCTTCACCCCCCCTTGGCGGGGCTTTTGCGGGTGGAGGCGCCCCTTTCTGGCCCCTTCCTGGAGCTCGCCGACCTCTCCTTGGGGCTCTTCCCCAGCCTGGCCTCCCACCCGGTCAAGGACCCCAGGGCCCCGCAGAACCTCCTGCCCGTGGGGAGGCTGGAGCGGGAGCTCGCCCGCAGGATGGGGAGGCCCGAGGTGGTGGGCCGCCTTCTTTCCAGGCATTTAGGAGGTGGGAGGTGAAGCGCATCGGCGTGGTCTTGGGAAGCCGGGAGGCCACCCCCTTGGAGTTCTGGGTGGGGGTGGAGGGGGAGGGGCTTTTGCGCCTGGACGACCTGGTGCTGGTGGAGGGCTTCCACCCCCAGGTGGGCCGGGTGCGCTACTTCGGCATGGTGGACCACGTGGCCAAGGTCCACGAGGGGGAAAGCTACGATACCGACACCTTCCTGGCGGTGGAGGGGAAGATCCCCGTGAGCCTGGCCTACGTGGCCCACGTGAGCGTGACCCGCATCCTCCCCGAGGAGTTCTTCCCCCCGGACCCGGGCTCCCCTGTCTACCTCGCCGAGGGCGAGGCTTTGGAGCTCGCCCTCTACTACGAGGCCATGCGGAACCAGCGGGGAAGCACCAAGCTCCCCGCCGGGCTTTTAAAGAACGGGGAGGTGGCCTACCTCAACCTGGAGTTCCTGAACGGGGTGAAGGGGGGGCACGTGAACATCTCCGGCATCAGCGGGGTGGCGGCCAAGACCAGCTACGCCACCTTCCTCCTCAAAAGCCTCCTGGAAAGCGGGGTCCTGGAGGACGCCCACCAGGCCCGGGTCCTCCTCTTCAACGTCAAGGGGGAGGACCTCTTCTTCCTGGACAAGCCCAACGCCCGCCTCACCGAGGAGGCCAGGCGGGCCTACCAGCGGCTCGGCCTCCCCGCGACCCCCTTCGGGAGCGTGGCCTTCCTCGCCCCTCCCAAGAAGGAGGGGTACGTGCCCGACCTGGACTCCCGCCTGGAGGGGGTCAGGGCCTACCACTGGGACCTGGTCCAGTTCTGCCAAAGGGGCCTCCTCCCTTTCCTCTTCGCCGACCGGGGCCTCATGACCAACCTGGGCTTTTTGGTCCAGCACCTCACGGAGAAGCTCCGGCACCTCGCCGAGGGGCAGAAGGGCCCCTACCTCCAGGTGGGGGACTGGCCCCGGGAGGACCTTCCCGAGGAGGTGAGCTTTGACGCCCTGGGGAAGGTGCGCTTAAGGAGCTTTTCCGACCTGGTGCGCTACCTGGAGTACAAGCTCCTCGGCCCCGAGACCGGGGAAGGGGAGGGGGATAAGGCCTGGACCGCCCGCCAGGCCAAGGGGACCCTCGAGGCCTTCGTGCGGCGCCTACGGGCGAGCGTGGAGAACGTGGCCCACCTGGTCCGGGGGGACCGGCCGGGGAACCCCCCGGACCCCCTTTCGGGGGAGGCCCAGGTTCACGTGGTGGACCTGGCCAAGCTCTCCCCCCAGGCCCAGATGTTCGTGGTGGGAAGCCTCCTCAAGGACCTCTTTGAGAGGAAGGAGCGGGGGCGGTACCGGGGAAGGGTCTTCGTCGTCTTGGACGAGCTCAACAAGTACGCCCCCCGGGAGGAAGAGAGCCCCATCAAGGACGTCCTCCTGGACATCGCCGAGAGGGGCCGCTCCCTGGGGGTCATCCTCATCGGGGCCCAGCAGACGGCGAGCGAGGTGGAGCGCCGGGTGGTGGGAAACGCCGCCATCCGGGCGGTGGGCCGCCTGGACGCCGCCGAGGCCGAGCGCCCCGAGTACCGCTACCTCCCCGCCTCCTTCCGCCAAAGGGCCCTCATCCTCCCGCAAGGGGCGGTGATCCTCCACCAGCCCGAGATTCCCGTGCCCCTCCTCGTCCACTTCCCCTTCCCCGCCTGGGCCACCAAGCGGGAGGAGGTCCTGGAGGACAACTCCGCCGAGGCCTTGAGGCGGGAGCTTTTCGGGTAGGATAGCCTTGCCATGAGGAAGACCCCGCTTTACCAGGCCCACCTAAACCTCGGCGCCCGGATGGTGGACTTCGCCGGGTACCTCCTCCCCCTCCAGTACACCTCCATCCTCGAGGAGCACCTTTCCGTGCGGCGGGGGGCGGGCCTCTTTGACGTGAGCCACATGGGGGAGTTTCTGGTCCGGGGAGAGGACGCCCTCGCCTTCCTCCAGTGGGCCACGGCGAACGACGCGGCCAGGCTCAAGGTGGGAAGGGCCCAGTACTCCATGCTCCCGAACGCACGGGGCGGGGTGGTGGACGACATCTACCTCTACCGCCTGGGGGAGGAGGAGTACCTCATGGTGGTGAACGCCGCCAACATCGCCAAGGACCTCGCCCACCTCCAGGGCCTGGCCAAGGGGTTCAGGGTGGAGCTTCTGGACCTCTCCGAAAAGACCGCCCTCCTCGCCCTCCAGGGCCCGAAGGCGGCCTCCCTCCTCCAGGGGCTTACCGATCTGGACCTTTCCCAGAAGCGAAAGAACGACGTCTTCCCCGCCCGGGTAGCGGGGCGGCCCGCCCGCCTCGCCCGCACCGGGTACACGGGGGAAGACGGGTTTGAGCTCTTCCTGGCCCCGGAGGACGCCGAGCCCGTCTTCCTAGCCCTCCTCGAGGCCGGGGCCACCCCTTGCGGCCTCGGGGCCCGGGACACCTTAAGGCTGGAGGCGGGCTTCCCCCTCTACGGCCACGAGCTCACCGAAGAGACCAACCTCCTCTGCACCCCCTGGAGCTGGGTGGTGAAGCGGGAGAAGGACTTCCTGGGCAAGGAGGCCATGCTGGGCCAGGCCTGCCAGGAGAGGCTCGTGGGCCTGGTGCTGGAGGCCGGGGTTCCCCGGGAGGGGTACCGGGTGCTTTCCGAAGGCCGCCCCGTGGGCCGGGTGACGAGCGGGGGGTACTCGCCCCTTCTGGAAAAGGGCATCGCCCTGGCCTACGTGGAGGAGGGGGCGGAGGGGTCTTTCGCGGTGGAGGTCCGGGGCCGGGCCGTCCCCGCCCTCCTTAGCCCTCTCCCCTTTGTGCCGCTAAAATAGCGGGGGTTAGGAGGCGCTATGGACATCCCGAAGGACCGCTTTTACACCAAGACCCACGAGTGGGCCCTGCCCGAAGGCGACACGGTGCTGGTGGGCATCACCGACTACGCCCAAGACGCCTTGGGCGACGTGGTCTACGTGGAGCTACCCGAGGTGGGCCGGGCGGTGGAGCAGGGCGAGGCGGTGGCCGTGGTGGAGAGCGTGAAGACCGCCTCCGACATCTACGCTCCCGTGGCCGGGGAGGTGGTGGAGGTGAACCCCGCCCTGGAGAAGAACCCCGAGCTCATCAACCAGGACCCCTACGGGGAGGGCTGGATCTTCCGCCTCAAGCCCCGGAACATGGCCGACCTGGACGGGCTTCTGGACGCAGGAGGCTACCAGGCGGCCCTCGAGGCCGAGGCGTGAGGCGGGCGCCCCTTAGGGTAGAGGAGCTCCTGTAGTCCCGGGGCAAATGGCCCTGGGGTTTTGCCTAAGGATAGAGCCATGGACTACACGCCCCACACGGAGGAGGAGATCCGGGAGATGCTGAGGCGGGTGGGGGCGGAATCCCTGGAGGACCTCTTCGCCCACCTGCCCGAGGAGGTCCTGAACCCCCCCATAGACCTTCCCGAGCCCCTCCCGGAGTGGAAGGTCCTGGAGGAGCTTAGGCGCCTCGCCGCCCAAAACCTCCCCGCCCACAAGGCCTTTCTGGGGGGTGGGATAAGGAGCCACCACGTGCCCCCCGTGGTCCAGGCCCTGGCCGCACGGAGCGAGTTCCTCACCGCCTACACCCCCTACCAGCCCGAGGTGAGCCAGGGGGTTCTGCAGGCCACCTTTGAGTACCAGACCATGATCGCCGAGCTCACGGGCCTGGAGATCGCCAACGCCTCCATGTACGACGGCTCCACCGCCCTCGCCGAGGGGGTGCTCCTCGCCCTCCGGGAGACGGGGCGGATGGGGGTTTGGGTCTCCCAGGGGGTCCACCCCGAGTACCGCGCGGTGCTTCGGGCCTACCTCGAGGCCGTGGGGGCCACCCTCAAGACCCTTCCCCTGGAAGGGGGGAGGACCCCCGTGCCCGAGGTGGGGGAGGAGGTGGGGGCGGTGGTGGTCCAGAACCCCAACTTCCTGGGCGCCCTGGAGGACCTAAGGCCCTTCGCCGAGGCCGCCCACGCTGCGGGGGCCCTCCTCGTGGCCGTGGCCGACCCCCTCTCCTTGGCCCTCCTCAAGCCCCCGGGGGCCTATGGCGCGGACGTCGCCGTGGGGGACGGGCAGGTCCTTGGCCTCCCCATGGGCTTCGGTGGCCCCCACTTCGGCTTTCTCGCCACCAAAAAGGCCTTCGTGCGCCAGCTTCCGGGGAGGCTCGTCTCCGAGACCGTGGACGTGGAGGGGAGGCGGGGCTATATCCTCACCCTCCAGGCCCGGGAGCAGTACATAAGGCGGGCCAAGGCCAAGAGCAACATCACCACCAACGCCCAGCTCACCGCCCTCATGGGGGCCATGTACCTGGCGGCCTTGGGCCCCGAGGGGCTTAGGGAGGTGGCCCTGAAGAGCGTGGAAATGGCCCACAAGCTCCACGCCCTCCTCCTGGAGGTCCCGGGGGTCAGGCCCTTCACCCCCAAGCCCTTCTTCAGCGAGTTCGCCCTGGCCCTTCCCAAGGACCCGGAGGCGGTTCGGGAAGCCCTCGCGGAGCGGGGCTTCCACGGGGCCACCCCGGTGCCCGAGGAGTACGGAGAAAGCCTCGCCCTCTTCGCCGCCACCGAGCTCCACGAGGAGGAGGACCTCTTGGCCTTCCGTGAAGCCCTTAAGGAGGTGCTGGCGTGAGCTACCCCCTGATCTTTGAGCGGAGCCGCAAGGGCCGCCGCGGCCTCAAGCTCGCCAAGGGCGTGCCGCGGGCCGAGGACTACATCCCAAAGGCCTTCCTCCGGGAGGCCCCGCCCCGCCTCCCCGAGGTGGACGAGCTCACCTTGGTGCGCCACTACACCGGGCTTTCCCGCCGCCAGGTGGGGGTGGACACCACCTTCTACCCCTTGGGCTCCTGCACCATGAAGTACAACCCCAAGCTCCACGAGGAGGCGGCAAGGCTTTTTGCCGACCTCCACCCCTACCAGGACCCAAAGACGGCCCAGGGGGCCTTAAGGCTCATGTGGGAGCTCGGGGAGTACCTGAAGGCCCTCACGGGCATGGACGCCATCACCCTGGAGCCCGCCGCCGGGGCCCACGGGGAGCTCACGGGGATCCTCGTCATCCGCGCCTACCACGAGGACCGGGGGGAGGGGAGGACCAGGCGGGTGGTCCTGGTCCCGGATTCGGCCCACGGCTCCAACCCCGCCACCGCCAGCATGGCGGGCTACCAGGTGCGGGAGATCCCTTCAGGCCCCGACGGAGAGGTGGACCTCGAGGCCCTGAAGCGCGAGCTCGGCCCCCACGTGGCCGCCCTCATGCTCACGAACCCCAACACCCTGGGCCTCTTTGAGAGGCGCATCCTGGAGATCGCCAGCCTCTGCAAGGAGGCCGGGGTCCAGCTCTACTACGACGGGGCCAACCTGAACGCCGTCATGGGCTGGGCCAGGCCCGGGGACATGGGCTTTGACGTGGTCCACTTGAACCTCCACAAGACCTTCACCGTGCCCCACGGCGGGGGCGGCCCCGGCTCGGGCCCCGTGGGGGTGAAGGCCCACCTCGCCCCCTACCTCCCCGTGCCCCTGGTGGCCAAGGGGGAGGGGAGCTTCTACCTGGACTTTGACCTCCCCAAGAGCATCGGGAGGGTGCGGAGCTTCCACGGGAACTTCCTGGCCCTGGTCCGGGCCTGGGCCTACATCCGCACCCTGGGGCTAGAGGGCCTCAAGAAGGCCGCGGCCCTCGCCGTGCTCAACGCCCGCTACCTGAAGGAGCTCCTCAAGGAGAGGGGCTACCGGGTCCCCTACGACGGGCCCACCATGCACGAGTTCGTGGCCCAGCCCCCCCCGGGCTTCCGCGCTTTGGACCTCGCCAAGGGGCTTTTGGAGCTCGGCTTCCACCCGCCCACGGTCTACTTCCCCTTGATCGTCAAGGAGGCCCTCATGGTAGAGCCCACGGAGACCGAGAGCAAGGAGACCCTCGAGGCCTTCGCCGAGGCCATGGGGGAGCTTTTAGGGAAGCCCCGGGAGTGGCTGGAGGGCGCCCCCTACTCCACCCCGGTCCGCCGCCTGGACGAGCTTCGGGCCAACAAGACCCCGAAGCTCACCTACTTTGACGAGGGTTAAATCGGGGGCGGGGACGAGCCCCGCCTCCCGGGCTTTCAGCCTACTTTTCCACGGGCAGGTTCGCCCCGGTCCAGGCCTTGAAGCCGCCCAGGATGTTCTTCACGTTGTAGCCCTGGCCCCTTAGGAAGACCAGGCCCATGGCCCCCCGGTGCCCGGTGCCGCAGTAGATGATGATGGGCTTGCCCTTAGGGATCTCGCCGATCCTCTTGGGCAACTCCCGGATGGGGATGTTCACCGCCCCGGGGATGCGGCCGTCCTTGAACTCGCCGGGCTCCCGGACGTCCAGGATGAAGACGTCCAGGGTGTCCATCATCTGCTTGGCCGCCGCGGGCTGGATGCCGTAAAAGTCGGCGGGGAGGCTGGTCAGGAAGCTGCCCACCTCCCGCACCGTCAGGGCGGAGAAAGTGGTGGTGGTCGCCTGCGCCAGAACCGGAATCGCCGCCAAAAGCCCCAGCCAAGCCAGCTTCTTCATGCCTTTCATGACGCACCTCCTTATTCCCTAGGGGCTTTAAGCCCCTAAAGGCCGAGCCCTTGCCACTGGCCCACCAGAACCCAGAGGGCCCTCAGGCCAGCCGCCGCCACAAGCCCCGCCCAGGGGGCGAGGCGCTCCTTACCGAAAGCCCCGAGTCCTAAGAGAATCAAGAGGAAGAAGGGTAGGCCCGCCTCCTCCAGGAAGTGCCCCCGGGCTTCCTGGGACAGGGTTAGGGGGTACAGGAGGGCCAAGAAGAGGGCCGCCCCCATGGCCATTCTCAAGGGGGCCCTGGCCCACGGGCTTCCCAGGAGGGCGGCCAGGGCTAGGGCCAGGCCCAAAGCGGTGAAGGGGAAGACCCCGGCCAAGAGGGCGTTCCACAGGGGGCGGTTCAGGTTCACCACCAAGGCCATTCCCGGGTAGCCCAGGACCACCAGGCCGAAGAGGAGGAGGCCCCAGGCGAGGGGCTTCCTTGGACCTTTGCCCAGGTAGAGGAGGCCTCCCGTGAGAAGGGCCAGGGCAAGTCCCCAGGAGCCCCACCAGATGGGGCTTTGGGGGTGGAAGGAGAGGAAGAGCCAAATGTGGGTGAAGCGGAAGCGGGCGGGGGACTCCGCCCAAAGCACCAAGAGGTCCAAGGCGATGAGGAGGAGGGCAAGGAGGGTGTAGCGCCGGGCTTCCCCGTGGCCTTTCAGGTGGAGAAGGGCCGCCAGGAAGGCCATCCCTCCCGCTAGGCCCACCAGGACGAAGTGCAAGGCGTTGGTCCAGTGCCAGAACTCCCCGGCGTTGGGCAGGCCGTAGAACTCAGTCATGGCGCACCTCGCTTTCCCGGGTGAGCCCCTTTTTGGAAGGGGCGTTGAGGTAGAAGAGCTTGGGCCTTGTGCCCAGCTCCGGCCGCAAAACGTCCACCCGCCCGGCCTCTTTGAGGGCCTTGACCACCGGGCTTTCCGGATCGTCCAGGTCGCCGAAGGCCCGGCAGCGGGTGGGGCAGGTCTCCACGCAGGCGGGGAGCCTCCCCTGTTCCAGGCGGTGGGCGCAGAAGGTGCACTTGTCCACGTAGCCCCTGGGGTGCAGGTAGCGGGCCTCGTAGGGGCAGGCGGCCACGCAGGCCCCGCAGGCGATGCACTTCCTGGGGTCCACCAGCACCAGGCCCTCTGGGGTCTGGTAGCTGGCCCCGGTGGGGCACACGGGCACACAAGGAGGGTTGGCGCAGTGGAGGCACTGCTCGGGCCGGAACTCCACCGTGAGGTCGGGAAAGACCCCCAGCTCCCGCTCCCGGATCCATAGGCGGAAGACCCCAGGGGGGACCTCGTTTTCCATCTTGCAGGCCACGGCGCAGGCGGCGCAGCCCACGCAGAGGCTGAGGTCTATGGTCATGGCGTACCGGGCCATCACATCCTCCTTTCCTCCAGGGGGCGGCGGGCCAGGGCCAGGGAGGCGAGGGAGGGAAGCCGGGGTTTTTCCGCCTTCTCCAGCCGGACGAAGTTCACCCTCAGGCCCGCCCCGCCGGAGATGGGGTCCAGCTTGTACCGGGTCTGGAGGTAGTTGTCCGAGGCCCCCCGGCCGTGGGCCACCTTCATCAGAGGGGCCTTGTGGCCGAAGCCGTGGACCAGGTAGACGCAGTCCCTGCGGATGCGCTCCGTGGCCTTGACCCGCACCGGGCCTTCCCGGACCCTGTCTTGGTTCACCAGGTAAACGTAATCCCTGTTCTTGAGGCCGAGCTTCCGGGCTTCCTCGGTATGGATCCAAACCTCGTTCTCGGGGTCCATCTCCATGAGGACCCAGTTGTTCTGGGTGCGGGCGAAGCTGTGCACGGGGCTGCGGCCGTAGAGGAGGCGGTAGAAGCCCTCGGGGGGAGGCTCTGGGGGAGCATAAACCGGCAAGGGGTGGTGCCCGGCTTCCTTAAAGGCCCGGCAATAGAGCTCTATCTTCCCCGAAGGGGTACCGAAGGGCAGGCGGCCTTCCTTTTCCCAGTCCGCAAGCCAGGGTTTCCCCTTCTGCACCAGGGTGCCCATGCCCTTCATGGTCTCCAGGTCAAGCCCGATGCTTTGCAGGCGGGTGTCCAGGTACTCCTCAATGGTCTTCCAAGGGAAGTACTGCTCTAGGCCGAGCCTAAGGCCCAGCTCCCGGGCGATCCACCAGCCGGGCTTGGTGTCAAAGAGGGGCTCGTGGGCAGGCACGCGAAGCTCTATAAAGGGGGTCTTGTGGGCCACGGCCACCAGGTCGTCGTAGCGCTCCAGGTAGGTGGCCTCGGGCAGGATCACGTCCGCCCACATCACGTGTTCCTGGGGCAGGACATCGATGGCCACGTAGAGGTCCAGCTTCTTCAGGGCCTCCTTGGTGCGGGGGACGTTGGGGATGGCGTGGAAGAGGTTGATGCCGTAGGCGAGGAGCCCCTTGATGGGGTAGGGCTCCCCGGTGAGCATGGGCTCAATGAGTTCCTGGATGGCCGTGGTCCTGGCGAAGAACTTGCCCTTGTCGGCGCGGGGGCGGAAGCCTTCCGGTTCGTGGTCGCCCCCCGTGGGGCCTGAGCATCCCCCGGCGGCGGGCTCCAGGGGGAGGGGCGGGGTGGGGTACTTCTCCAGGTAGGGGCTTTGGGCGATGTAAAAGCCCCCAGGCCGCCCGTAGTTTCCCAGGAGGACGTTCACGTAGTAGAGGGCCATCATGCGGTAGGTGTCGTCCCCGTACCAGACGGTGTGCCGCCCCGGGGGGAGGACCGCCTGGGGCTTGTGGGCGGCCATCTCGCGGGCCACCTCCCGGATCACTCTTGCGGGGATCTCGGTTTCCCTTTCGGCCCACTCCGGGGTGAAGTCCCGCACGTGGGCCTTGAGCTCCTCAAAGCCCGTGGTGTACTTCTCCACGTACTCCCGGTCGTACAGGTCCTCGTAGATGAGGACGTGGATCCACGCCAGGAGCAGGGCGGTGTCCGTGCCGGGCTTGATGGGAAGCCAGCGGTGGGCCTTGGCGGCGGCGGTGGAGAAGCGGGGGTCCACCACCACGAGCCTAGCTCCCCGCCTCAGGGCCAGGGCGAAGTCCTGGAGCTGGGTGTTGTGGGTGTCCTCGCCGATGTGGTGGCCGATGAGGACGATGTAGCGGGCGTTTTCCCAGTCCACGGGCTCGTGCCCGCCGATGGGCCGACCGAAGACCCACTGGGAGGCCACCTCCCGGGGGGCGGTGCAGATGGCCACCGAGGGCTTGGCGGCGTTGGGGCTCCCCCAAGCGGCGGGAAGGAAGTCCACGAACCAGTAATCCCCGGTCCCGTGGCCGAAGAAGGCGATGGCTTCCGGTCCGTACTTTTCCCGGATCTCCAGCATCTTCTTCGCCACGTAGTCCAGGGCCTCCTCCCAGGTGGCCACCCGGTACTTCCCCTCGCCCCTTGGGCTGCCCTCCAACCGGATGAGGGGCCGCTTCAAGCGGTCGGGGTCGTAGGTGGTCTGGGGCATGCCCTGGCCCCGGGGGCAGAGCCTCCCCCGGCTTTTGGGGTTGGCCTCGTAGCCCTCCACCTTGTAGACCCGGTTCCCCACGGCGTGGGCGATGATGCCGCAGCGCCAGAAGCAGCCCTCGCAGATCTGGTACACGCTCCGGACCTCCTTCGTGTACCAGGGTGCGGGTAGCGCCTTGGCGGGGCCGCTTCCCTTTAGGGCCAAGGCTCCAACCCCGAGGGCGCTAAGCTTCAGAAACTCCCGCCTTCTCATGGATGACCTCCGCCAGTAGGTTCACCGCCCCGGCGTAGAAGCCGGTGGGATCGTGAGCCTTCACCGCCTCGCCGAAGCGCTGGAGCCAGGGGTGGAGGAACTCTCGGGCAAGCCGTTCCACCAGGTCGGGGCGTTTTGGGGCAAGAAGGGCCATGGCCTCCCCCAGGGCGGCCAGGTGGTCGGGGAGGTCGCGCCAGGACTCCCGCACCTCGAGGCCCCCCTCCCGGTAAAGCTCCAAAAGCCGGTGGTAGGAGGGTCCCAAAAGCTCCCCGTCCCGGGCGTAGCCGGCGTAGGGCGGGGCGGGCACCCCTTGGGGGTTGGTGACGAAAAGGGCGGTGTAGGCCGCTTGGAGCTCGGCAAAGGAGGGGCGGGGAAGGGCCACCGGGCTACCCTTCAGCTCGGAAAGGGCCTCTTCCAGGGTCCCCCCTTGGAGCTCCCGCCAGAGGGCTTCCCCCGGGGGGGCGAAGAGGCTTGCCGTGACCCAGCCTAGGAGTTCCATGCCGCACCTCCTGGTCCCAGGCTAGGGCTTGCCCCTTTCTTCACAAGACGGAAGGGCTTCCCCCCCGTTGTCGGCCGCCTTCTTAAGGCAAATGTCCCTAGGCCAGGCCGTGCTCCCGGGCCCAGCGCACCAGCTCGGGGGTGTCCATGAGGCCCAGCTTGTTGAGGGCGCGGGCCTTGTAGGTGGAGGCGGTCTTGACGGAAAGCCCAAGCCTCTCCGCCGCCTGGGAGAGGGTGTAGCCCTGGGCCAGGAGGGCCACCACGGCCCTTTCCCGCCTAGAGAGGACCTCGGGGCCCGGGATGGCCTGCCCTTCCAAGAGGGCCTCGGTGAGGCTCGGGTGGAGGTAGCGGAGCCCCTTGCCGAGGCGGTCCAGGGCCTCCAGGAGCTCCTGGTCCAGGGCGTGCTTGGGGAGGTATCCTTTGGCCCCCAGTTGGAAGGCCCGGGCCACGTAAGCGGGCTCGTCGTGCATGGAGACCACCAGGACCGGGGCCCGCCTGGCCAGGTGGGGGAGGGCCTCGAGGCCCCCCATGCCCGGCAGGTTCAGGTCCAAGAGGACGAGGTCCGCCTCCCAAGGGGCGTCTAGGGCTTCCTCTGCCCGGGCGAACTCCCCCACCACCTGGTGCCCCTCCTCCTCCAGGAGGAGCCTAAGCCCCTTGCGCACCAGGTGGTGGTCTTCCACCAGGAGGACCCTCATGCCCCGTTTCCCTCCTCGGCCCTCGTGTGCTTGGGCCTCACAGGGGTACCCCAAACTCCACCCGGGTCCCCTCCCCGGGGGCGGAATGGAGATGGAGGCTTCCCCCCAGGCCCTGGACCCGCTCGTGCATGCCCAAAAGACCCACCGAGGGCGGGGTCTTCTCCGGGTCAAAGCCCACCCCGTCATCCTCCACCAGGCCAAAAAGGCGGTCTCCCTTGGTCCAGAGGGCCACCCGCACCCTTTGGGCCCGGGCGTGGCGCATCGCGTTGGTGAGGGCTTCCTGCACCACGCGGAAGAGGGCCACCTCCTTTTCCTTGGGAAGAGGGGGCACCTCCAGGTGGGCCTCCACCTTCAGACCGCTTTTCCGGTATTCCTCCAGGTAGCGCTGGAGGGCCTCCTGAAGGCCCAAGTCGTCCAAAAGGGGAAGCCTTAGCTCCCGGGAAAGGCGCCGCACCTCTTCCAGGGCCTCGGCCACCCGTTCCCGGGCCTCGGCGAGCCTCGCTGGGTGCCGCTCAGCCACCTTTAGGGTGAGGAGGGCGGCGGTGAGGAGGCTTCCCACCCCGTCGTGGAGCTCCCGGCCCACCCGGCGGCGTTCCTCTTCCTGGGCCCGGAGGAGCCTTGTCGCCTGGCCCAGGCCCGACCGCTTGAGGGCCAGAAGAAGGAGGGCGCCTAGGGCCTCGGGGGGCCTCATTCCCGCCTCGAGGCTCAAGACCAAGACGACCAAGGGCTTTCCCCCCGGGGGGGCCACGGGGAGGGCGAGCAAGGTGTCCTTCTCCACGGGGCCCCCCGTGGTGGCCGCCGCCTCGGCCAGGTGCCTCGAGCAGTCCACCAGGGGGCAGGCGGCGCGGCAGGCCTGCAACTGGAAGAGGCGGAGGTCCTCCCCCACCCAGTAGGCCTCCCCGCAGCGGATGATCCCCTTCTCCTCCAGCAAGCGGAGGGTCTTCCGCACCATCTCCTCCCGGGTCCCGGCTTCCGCCAAAGCCCAGGCCAGCTCAGTGCAGTCCATCTCCTCCAGGCTATCCTCCTAGGCCATGGGAAAAGTGTCCCTATAGCCCGAAGTAGGCCCGGGCGGCTTCCACGTCCCGGGCGATCTGCGCCTTTAGGGCCTCGAGGGAGGGAAAGCGCCTCTCCTCCCGGAGGCGCTTGAGAAAGCGCACCCGCACCTCCTCCCCGTAAAGCTCCCCGGCGAAGCCAAGGAGGTGCACCTCCAAGCGCCTTTCCTCTCCCCCCAGGGTGGGGCGGGTGCCCACGTTGGCCACCCCTTTGTAGCGCCCGAAGGCCCCTTCCGCCTCCACGGCGAAGACCCCGGGGGGAAGGACCTTCAGGGGGTGGACCGCCAGGTTGGCCGTGGGGAAGCCGAGCCGCCTTCCCATCCGGTCCCCCTCCACCACCACCCCGTAGGCCCCGTAGGGGCGGCCCAGGAGGTGGCGGGCCTCCTCCACCCTCCCCTCCTTGAGGAGGGCGCGGACGCGGCTACTCTTCACCGCCTCCCCCCCGAGGCTCAAGAGGGGGACGACCTGGGTGGGGGCCACCCTCTCCAGGGCCTCCGGGCCCCCCGCCCGTCCCCGGCCGAAGCGGAAGTCCTCCCCCACGTAGATCCGGCTCGCCTGAAGGGCCCTCAGGTCCTCCAGGAAGGCCTGGGGGGGTCTCTTGGCGAAGTCCTCGTTGAAGGGCACGGCCAGGATGAGCTCCACGCCCACTTCCCTCAGGGCTTCCACCTTCTCCTGGAGGTCCATGAGGAACCCCTCCCCCCGGGTGAAGACCTTGGTGGGGGGGTCAAAGGTGTAGACGAGGAGGGGCTCCTTCAGGGCTTTGGCCTCGGCGAGGGCCTGGCGCAGGAGGTACCGGTGGCCGAGGTGCACCCCGTCAAAGGAGCCCACGGCCACCACCTTGGGGCCCTTGGGGACGTCAGCGACCTCGGAGAAAAGCATGGTAGTAGAGCACCCCCACGAGCCCCGTGGCCGAGAACTCCACCTCGCCCCTCTGGTGCCTCTGTAGGGCTTCCTCCGGGCGCATCCAGACCACCTCTATGGCCTCGTCTTCGTCGGGGGTGGCCCTGGCCTCCCTCAGGTTCTCCGCCAAGAAGACGTGGGTCTTCTCGTCGGTGAAGCCGGGGGAGACGTAGAAGCTGAAAAGGTAGGTGAGGTCCCCGCTAAGCCCCGCCTCCTCGGCGAGCTCCCGCCTCGCCGCCTCCAAGGGGTCCTCCCCGGGCTCCATGAGCCCCGCCGGGATCTCCAGGGGGGCGAGGCCCACCGCCGGGCGCATCTGGCGCACGAAGAGCATTCTCCCTTCCTTCAGGGCGATCACCGCCACGGCGGGCCTGTGCTCCACGATCTCGTAGCGGCCTTCCAGGGCCAGGTTGAGGATCCGGCCCCGGTAGAGGTAGGTGCGTTCCACGCTCCTATGCTACAGGGCCCGGAGTATACTGCCCCCGTGTACGGGGTTCTGGTCTGGCCGCCGGAGGACCTCCGGGCATTCCTGGAGAACTTGCAGGTGGCCCACGGGGTCCGGGGCTTCGGCCCACCCCACCTGAACCTGCGCCAGCCCTTTGACTGGCCCTACGAGGAGGAGGCCCTCAGGATCGCCCTACAGGGCATCCTGAGGGGCCACCTGCCTTTTCGGGTCCGCCTCGGCGGGTGGGGAAACTTCCCCCAGGGGGTGGTGTACCTCAGGGCCTACGGGGGAAGCCCCTTCCGGAGGCTCTACCACGCCCTCGAGCCCCTGGCCCCGCCCCTCAAGGAGATAGAGGGCCCAAGCTACCTCCCCCACCTCACCCTGGCCTTAGGCCTCTCCGAGGCGGAGGCCAAGGCCTTGGCGGAGCGCCTCCCCCCCCCGCCCCGCCGCTCCTTCTTGGTGAAGGAGGCGGCCCTGGTGCGGGACGAGGGGGAGGCGCTTTTGGAGGTGGCCCGCTTTCTCCTGGGGGCTAGTCCAGGAAGTCCCTGAGCTTCCGCGTGCGGGACTCGTGGTACTTGAGTTTGCGGAGGGCCTTGTTCTCAATCTGGCGGATCCGCTCCCGGGTCACGCCAAAGTAGGCTCCTACCTCTTCCAAGGTGTGCTCCCGCCCGTCAATGAGCCCCTTCCTTAGCTTGAGCACCATGGCCTCCCGCTCGGAGAGCTTGGAGAGGGCTTTTTCCAGCTCCTCGGCCAGGAGGTTTTGGGCGGCGGCCTCCACGGGGGAGGGGAGGTTCTCGTCGGGGATGAAGTCCCCGTAGAAGCTGTCCTTCTCGTCCCCGATGGGGGTTTCCAGGGAAACGGGCTCCTGGGCGATCTTAAAGGTCTCCTCCACCCGCTTGGCGTCCCAGCCTGGTCCCATGGCCTCGGCGATCTCCTCGTAGGTGGGCTCCCGGCCGAGCTCCTGCTGGAGCTGGCGGGAGGTGCGGGAGAGCTTGTTGATGGTCTCCACCATGTGCACCGGGATGCGGATGGTGCGGGCCTGGTCGGCGATGGCCCGGTTGATGGCCTGCCGGATCCACCAGGTGGCGTAGGTGGAGAACTTGAAGCGCCGCTTGTACTCAAACTTTTCCACCGCCCGGATGAGGCCCTGGTTGCCTTCCTGGATAAGGTCTAGGAAAGAGAGGCCCCGGCCCGTGTACTTTTTGGCGATGGAGACCACCAGGCGGAGGTTGGCCTCAATGAGGTGCTGTCTGGCCGCCTCCCCCTCCCGGGCGATGTGCAGGTAGCGCTTGAGCTCCTTGGGGAGGCTTTTCAGCTTCTGGTCCACCTCCTCTATGGTCTTGGGGTCAAGCTTCTCCTTGAGGCCGGGGATCTGCTGGATGCGGGCCGCGCCCAGGATCTTGGCCCGCACCACCTCCCGGATGAGGTCGGGATCAAGCCCCGTGGCCTCGGAGAGCTTTTTGATGGCCTCCATGCCCTCCTCCACCTTTCTCGCCAGCTCAATCTCCTCCTCCAGGGTAAGGAGGGGCACCTGGCCGATCTCGTGGAGGTACTGGCGGACGGGGTCGGAGGTGGACACCTTGGGGAGGGCCAGCTCCTCCTCTTCCTCAAAGAGCTCCTCTCCCTCGCCCGCGAGCAGATCGTCCGCTTCCAGGTCTAGGGGCTCCTCCAGGACCAGATCCCCTTCGGCCTCCAAGAGCTCGGGGTCGGGCTCGGGGAGGTCGGTGAGGTCCGCCTCCGCGAGGCCTCTTTCCAAGAAGGGGTCCGGTGCCTCGGTAGGGGAGGCGGAAAGCTCCGCCACGGGTTCCTGGGCCTTGGCCTGCGTCTTGTTCTTCTTCTTGGCCTTCAAGGCTTTCCTCCCTCCTTCGCCGCGAAAAGCACCTTGTACTCCCTCACCAAGAGGGTCTTGAAGCCGCCGAAGCGCGCCTCCAAAAGGGGCTCGTACTTGAGAAAGGGGTTAGCCACCAGAAAAAACCCACCGCCCGGCCTTAACCGGGCCGCCGCCGCTTCCACGAAGGCCTGGGCCACTTCCAGGATGACCACGCCCCCCACGTGAAAGGGGGGGTTCGTCACTATGATGTCAAAATCTTCCTCTTCCGTCAAGGCCTCGTCCACGTCGGAGTGGAGGACCCGGGCCCGGAGGCCGTTGGCCCCCAGGCTTTCCTCCAGGGAGCGCACCGAGACCCAGTCGTCCTCCACCGCCGTGACCTCCCCGCCCAGGCGGGCGAGGGGCAGGGTGAGGGCCCCATAGCCCGCCCCCAGGTCCAGGACGCTCCTTCCCCTAAGGTCCCCGACCTCCCCCTTCAGGGCCTCGAGGAGGAGAAGGGAAGCCGGGTCCACCTTCCCCGCCGAGAAGACCCCGGGGAGGTGGCGGAAGGTGAAGGCCTGTCCCAGGAGGTGGGCCTGGAAGGCCTGCCAGAGGGGGGGGAGGGGCGGGGCCTCCCTCTCCTTCTCCAAGAGGGCCACCCGGTAGGGGCCTTCCCGCCTTACCACCACGCCGTAGCCGAGAAGCCTTCGCGCCTCCTTGAAGTAGCGCTCAAACCCCTTGTTCTTGTCCCCCGCCAGGTAGGCCCGGCCCCCCATCCTGAGGGCGCGGGCCGCGGCCACCAGGCTCGCCTCCACGTAGCGGCTTCCCCGCCCCGCGGGGAGGGCCAGGACCACGAGGTCGTAGGCGCCTTCCTCGGCCTCCCAGGGAAGGGCGAGGCGGGCCTTTAAGCCGCTCGCCGTGAGGCATCGGAAGGCGGCCCGGGAGGTCTCCAGGCGCTCCACCGCCATCTTTCCCTCCAGGGGAAGGCTTCCCCAGCCCACCCCGGGGTTGAGGTCCAGGGCCTTTTGGCCGTAGGGCTCCACGGTCTTCTGGAGGAGGTCGTAGACGGGGTCCCGGAAGCCCCGGGCCCCCGGCTTCACGTAGAGCACCCCCCCGGGCCGGGGCAGGGGGGTGAGGCGGTGGTACTCGGCGAGGGTCAGGCCCACGTCCTTTCAGGATACGGGGCTTCAGCCTGGGGGGCAAATGTGCTAACATTCCCTTTCAAACCGCCCTTGGGCGGGGAAGGAGGGAAGCGTGGCCCTGGTGGTTCAAAAGTACGGCGGCACCTCGGTGAGGGACCTGGAAAGGATCCACAAGGTGGCCCAGCGCATCGCCCACTACCGGGAGAAGGGGCACAGGCTCGCGGTGGTGGTCTCGGCCATGGGCCACACCACCGACGAGCTCATCGCCCTGGCCAAGCGGGTGAACCCAAGACCCCCTTTCCGCGAGCTGGACCTCCTCACCACCACGGGGGAGCAGGTCTCCGTGGCCCTCCTCTCCATGCAGCTTTGGGCCATGGGGATCCCGGCCAGGGGCTTCGTCCAGCACCAGATCGGCATCACCACCGACGGGCGCTACGGGGACGCCCGGATCCTCGAGGTGGACCCCCGGCGCATCCAGGAGGCCCTGGACCAGGGCTTCGTGGCGGTGGTCGCGGGCTTCATGGGGACCACCCGGGAGGGGGAGATCACCACCTTGGGCCGAGGAGGGTCGGACACCACCGCCGTGGCCATCGCCGCCGCCCTTGGGGCCAAGGAGTGCGAGATCTACACGGACACCGAGGGGGTCTACACCACCGACCCCCACCTCATCCCCGAGGCGAGGAAGCTAGAGGTCATCGGCTACGACCAGATGCTGGAGATGGCCGCCCTAGGGGCCAGGGTCCTCCACCCCCGGGCGGTCTACTACGCCAAGCGCTACGGGGTGGTCCTCCACGTGCGTTCCAGCTTCTCCTACAACCCCGGTACCCTGGTGAAGGAGGTGGCTATGGAAATGGGCAAGACGGTGACGGGGGCGGCCCTGGACCTGGACCACGCCCAGATCGGGCTCATCGGCATCCCGGACCAGCCGGGCATCGCGGCCAAGGTCTTCCAGGCCCTGGCCGAAAGGGGCATCGCCGTGGACATGATCATCCAGGGGGTGCCGGGGCACGACCCCTCGAGGCAGCAGATGGCCTTCACGGTGAAGAAGGACTTCGCCCAGGAGGCCCTGGAGGCCCTAGAGCCCGTCCTCTCCGAGATCGGGGGCGAGGCCCTCCTGAGGCCCGACATCGCCAAGGTCTCCATCGTGGGCGTGGGCCTGGCCTCGGCCCCGGAGATCCCCGCCAAGATGTTCCAGGCGGTGGCCTCCACCGGGGCCAACATAGAGATGATCGCCACCAGCGAGGTGCGCATCTCCGTGATCATCCCGGCCCAGCACGCCGAGGCGGCCCTGAGGGCGGTGCACCGGGCCTTTGAGCTGGACCGGGCCTGAGGGAGCGCCTGCACACGCCGAGGAGAAGGCGGCCTGGGTGGTCTACCCCTGGGCCCCGGAGGCCTGGCCCAGGGGCTGAGCCGGGTCGGCATGAGAGCCCCCGCCGCGGAAGAGGCAGGGGCTTGGAAAGGGCCGCTTGTACGCCTGCTGGCCCCAGGAAGCCTTTTCGGGGTCCCCATGCTGGCGCAAGCCAGCATGGGGTGGGATCAGATGAGGCCCAGGGCCTTCACCTGCTCCATCTCGTCCAAAAGCTCCTGGGCCGTGATCTCCATGCGCTTGCGGGCGAAGGCGTTGATCTCTAGACCCTCCACGACCCGGTACGCCCCGTCCTTGGCCGTGACCGGGAAGGAGTAGACGATCCCCTCGGGGATCCCGTACTCCCCTTGGGAGGGGACGGCCATGGAGACCCAGTCCCCCTCCGGGGTGCCCAGGGCCCAGTCGCGGATGTGCTCTATGGCGGCGTTGGCGGCGCTGGCGGCGCTAGAAGCCCCCCTCGCCTGGATGATGGCCGCACCCCGCTGGGCCACGGTGGGGATGAAGTCCTTCTCGTACCACTCCATGTCCACCAGTTCCAGGGCGGGCTTCCCGTCCACCAGGGCGTGGAAGAGGTCGGGGAACATGGTGGAGGAGTGGTTGCCCCAGACGGCGATCTTGCGGATGCGGTCCACGGGGACCCCGGTCTTCTTGGCGAGCTGGGCCTTGGCCCGGTTGTGGTCCAGGCGGGTCATGGCGGTGAAGTTCCGGGCGTTGAGGCCCGGGGCGTTCTTGTAGGCGATGAGGGCGTTGGTGTTGGCGGGGTTGCCCACCACCAGGACCTTCACCTCCCGCTTGGCCACCTCGGCCAGGGCCCGGCCCTGCTCGGTGAAGATCCGGCCGTTCATCTCCAAGAGGTCCCGCCTTTCCATGCCCGCCTTCCGGGGGGCGGCCCCCACCAAGAGGGCGTAATCGGCCTCCTTGAAGGCCACCTTGGGGTCGTCCGTGGCCTCTATCCCGCGGAGGAGGGGGAAGGCGCAGTCCTCCAGCTCCATGATGACCCCCTCCAGGGCTCTCATGGCCTGGGGTATTTCCAGGAGCTGGAGGATTACGGGCTGGTCCTTGCCCAACATCTCTCCCGCGGCGATGCGGAAGAGGAGGCTGTAGCCGATCTGGCCTGCGGCGCCGGTCACCGCCACGCGAACGGGGCTTTTCATCCTCTACCTCCCTTGGGCCTAGGCCCAGGGGCATTTTACTTCCCGCTGGCCCCGGGAATCCCCTTATACCACCCCAGGCTGGCGCAAGCCAGCATGGGGGCCCCGGGAAAGAAGCCCCACAGAGGCCTTGGCTTAGGCGAAGGATTCACGCCAGAAGGGTTTTGGGGGCATTAGAGGCCCCGGTAGATGCGCCTTTCCGCCTCTATGGCCTGGTCCAGCTCCTGGATCTCCCGCAGAAGCTCCAGGCTGGGGCTCTGCTGCAGAAGCTCCTTCAGCTTGGCCCGCCTCTCCAGGTAGTAGGCCTCCCGCAGGCGGGCCAAGGCCTTTTCCATCACCTCGGGGAGGCGGGCCTCCTCCACCTCGGGGGCCATCATGAGCCGCTCAAAGAGGATGCCCCCGGCCTCCTTGCGGCTCAGGACCTGGCGCAGGTAGTCCTTGCGGGGCTCCTTCTTGGCGAGCTCCAGGAACTCGGCGAGGAGGGAGCCTTCCGGGGGCCAGACGTGGTCGGCCACGTAGAGCACCCAGTGCGAAAGGCGCTCCTGGGGAAGGGAGAGGAGGAGGGCGATGACGTCCAGCTCCAGGAGGAGGGCGCGGTTTTTGGGTTCGGCCTTTGGGGGTGGGGGCGGCGGGGGCTTGCCCCGGCGGCGGCTTTGCAGGTACTCGTTGAGCTCCTTGGGGGAGAGGCCCAGGCGCTCCACCACCAGGGCCTTGAGCCTTTCCGCCACGGGGTCAAAGGGCTCGAGGGAGAGCATCCTGGGGGTGAGGGTCCCCAGGGCCTTCCGCTTGTGCTCGGGCCGGGAGAGGTCTAGGCCCTTCACCGCCTCCTGGAAGCGGAACTCCACCTCGGGGAGGGCTTCCTCCAGGGCCTTTTGGAAGAGGGCGGGGCCCTCGGGGTGGAGGAGGAGCTCCCCGGGGTCCTTGGCGGGGAGGCGCACGGCGTAGAAGAGGAACTGCCGGGCCATCTCCAGGTCCAGGCTCTGCAGGGTGGCCTTCTGCCCGGCCTCGTCGGCGTCAAAGGCCAGGTAGACCTCCCGCACCTCCTGGGCCTTCAGGAGCCGGGCCTGCTCCTCGGAAAGCCCCGAGCCCAAAACGGCCACGGTCTCGGCGAAGCCCATCTGGTGGAGGGCGATGGCGTCAAAAAGCCCCTCCACCACGATGGCCCGTCCCTCCCGGAGCTTGGCCTTGGCCTCCGGGTAGGCGAAGAGCACCTCCCGCTTGCGGAAGAGGGGGGTTTCCGGGGAGTTCAGGTACTTGGGCCCCTCCTCCCCCAGGGCCCTTCCCGTGAAGGCCACGATGCGCCCCAGGTGGTCCTTGATGGGAAAGGTGATGCGGTGGCGGAAGCGGTCAAAGAAGCGCCCGTCCCGCTCCGCCAGCACCCCCGCCTTTAGGCCCTCCTCCGGGCTCACCCCGTGGCGGGCGAGGTGGGCGAGGAGGCCATCCGCCTTGGGGGGGGCGTAGCCCAGGCCGAAGCGGGCGAGGCTTTCCGGGGTGAGGCCCCGGGCCCTCAGGTAGGCCCGGGCCTCCTCGGAGGCCTCGAGGCCCTCCCGGAAGTAGGCCTGGGCCAGCTTGAGGACCTCGAGGAGCTCCCTGCGCTTTTCCGGGCCTCCCCGCTTTGGGAGCTCCACCCCGGCCTCCTCCGCCAGGCGCTCCAGGGCGGCCTGGAAGTCCAGGCCCTCTATCTTCTCCACGAAGGCGATGAGGTCCCCCCCGGCCTTGCAGCCGAAGCAGTGGAAGAGGCCCTTCTCCTCGTCCACGTAGAAGGAGGGGGTCTTCTCCTGGTGGAAGGGGCAAAGCCCCTTCCAGCGCCCGCGCCCCGCCGGTTTGAGGGCCACATAGCGCGAGACCACCTCCTTGAGGGAAAGGCGGCGCTTTATGGCCTCTATAGCCCCTTCCCGGTCCACGGCACCCCCCGCCTACGCCAGAGCTGGCGAACCCACCTTCCCAGGATACCGTACCCCTTGAGGTCCTCCCACCCCCCCTCGCCCAAGAGGGCCCGCTGCCAGCCCCGGGTGAGGGGCACCGAGGGGGTGAAGCTCAGGAGGTGGTCCACCCGCTCTCCCGACTCCAGGAGGAGCTGGGCCCGGAGGAGCCGGGCCACCTCCAGGTGCACCAGGAACCCGGTGCGGTGGGTCCGGTAGAGGAGGTGCTGGGAGAGGACCCGGGCCTTCTTGGGGTTTTGGGGCCAGTGGTAGAGGGCCAAGGAGGTGAGGGCCAGGTGGTGCACGTAGGGGTTGGAGAGCCTTCTCGCCTCCCGGAGGGCTTCCTTGAGGAAGGGCTTGGGGTTTTCTCCCCTGAGCCAGCGGTGGTGGGCCAGGGCGAGGGTGGTGGGCTCGGTGAGCACCTCCCCCGGGCCGGCCATGCCGGAGAGGCGCTGGGCCAGGACCACGGCGGGCCCGAGGACGGTGGGCTCTCCCGCCTGCCCGTTCCCCAAGGGCGCCCAGAGGACGGGGCCGCTCGCCACCCCCGCCCGGGCGGGAAGGGGGGAGCGGGCCACCATGTCCACGGCCGCCCGTAGGGCCCGGAGGGGCTCCTGGCCCCAAGCCCGCGGGACCCCGAAGAGCACCAGGATCCCGTCCCCCAGGAAGCGGTGGACGAAGCCCCCGTGGGCCCGGGCCACCCGGGCCGCCTCCTCCAGGGCGCCCTGGAGGACGTGGTAGGCGGTGGAAAGCCCCTCCAGGAAGCGGCCGCTGGAGCCCACCAGGTCAAAGAAGACCACGCTTACGAAGCGGCGCTCCTCGGGAAGCAGGGCTCCCAGGGCCCGGCCGCAGGCCAGGCAGAAGCGGGCCTCGGGGGGGTTCTTCTGGCCGCAGGCGCACCGCATCTCAGGCCACCCGG
>NZ_JBAMMI010000058.1:0-4935 GCF_039793865.1 Thermus sp. | reverse complement strand
TACATCTCCCCCAACCTGCGCACCCGCCACTCGGGGGCGAACTTCGCCCCCCTGGAGAAGCTGGAGGGGGTCATCACCCCGAACGGCCTCCACTTTGAACGCCACCACGCCGGGGTGCCCCAGGTGGACCCCAAGGCTTGCCGCCTGGCAATCCACGGGATGGTGGAGCGCCCCTTGGTCTTCACCCTGGAGGACCTCAAGCGCTTCCCCTCCGTCACCCGCACCTACTTCATTGAGCGCGCCGGGAACGGGCAGAACGGCTACCGCAACCCCCCGGACCCCAACCTCACCGCCACCCGTAGCCGGGGCCTCGCCTCCAACGCCAGCTGGACCGGGGTGCCCCTGGCCCTTCTCCTCAAGGAGGCGGGGGTGAAGCCCGGGGCCAAGCGGTTCATCCCCGAGGGGATGGACGCCGCCATGTACACCCGCTCCCTGCCCCTGGAGAAGGCCATGGAGGACGTGCTGGTGGCCTACGCGCAAAACGGGGGGTACCCCTTCAACCGCCTGGTTTCCGAGCCCTTCCCCATCACCCCGGACACCGAGCCCGTGGAGTACGCCATCGGCAACTACTGGCAGTACCCCACCACCCTCTTTGACTACATCCGAAGGGCCATGCCCTTCGGGCAGGCGGGGACGCTGACGGACGAGGAGGTCTACCACCTGGTGGCCTTCCTCCTCTACATGAACGGCATCATTGACGCCAGTACCCCCGTGAACCAGGCCACCCTGCCCAAGATCCGCATGCCCGCCCGGGAGCTCCTCCACCTGGACCCTGAGACCCAGCGCCGCTTCCCCTGGCTCACCCTGCCCTAGGATAGAGGTATGACCCTTTCCTTTACGGCGGCCTTTTTGGCGGGGGTGCTCTCCTTCCTCTCCCCGTGCGTCTTGCCCCTCGTCCCCACCTACCTCTTCTACCTGGGGGGGGAGAGGGGGCGCCCCCTCTTCAACGCCCTCTTCTTCGTCCTGGGCTTCGGGGTGGTCTTCTTCCTCCTGGGCCTGCCCTTCACCCTCCTCGGGGGGCTCCTCTTTGAGCACCGCGAGACCCTGACCCGCATCGGGGGGGTGGTCCTCGTCCTCTTCGGGCTCTACATGCTGGGCCTCAGGCCCAGGTGGGGGGTTTCCCTCCGCTACGAGGGGGAGACGGGCCGCCCCCTTGGGGCCTTCCTCCTCGGGGCCACCCTGGCCCTGGGCTGGACCCCCTGCATCGGCCCCATCCTGGGGGCCATCCTGACCCTCACCGCCGTGGGGGGTGGGGTAGGCTTCCTCCTGGCCTACATCCTGGGCCTCGCCGTGCCCTTCCTGCTGGTGGCCCTCTTCGCCGACCGGATCAAGGGGTGGCTTAGGCGCGCCGGCCGGATTTCCCACTACGTGGAGGTCCTGGCGGGCGTGGTCCTGATCCTCGTGGGGGTGCTTCTCTTCACCGGCACCTTCACGGCTTTGAACACCTTCTTCCTGCGGATCACCCCCGAGTGGCTGCAGCGGTACCTCTAGGTACCTTTTTCCCCGGGGTGTCTTCTAGACTGGGAGAGGCATGCTCCTTCGCCTGCAGGGCGTCTCCAAGCGTTTCGGCCGCGACTGGGTCATCCGGGGCCTGGACCTCGAGGTGCGCCGGGGAGAGGCCGTGGCCCTCCTGGGGCCCAACGGCTCCGGCAAGACCACCCTCCTCCGCCTGATGGCGGGGCTTCTGAAGCCTACCCGGGGCCAGGTGGAGCGAAGGGGAAGGCCCCTCTTCCTCCCCAACCCCCCGGCCTTCCACCGCCACCTCACCGCCCGGGAGCACCTTCTCTTTGACCTCGCCTTCCACGGGGTGGGGGGGGACTGGAAGGGGGCCTTGGAGCGCTTTGGCCTCCCCCAGGACCTTCCCCTCGCCGCCTTTTCCAGCGGGATGAAAAAGCGCCTGGCCCTGGCCCGCCTCCTCCTCCTCAGGCCGGACCTCTGGCTTCTGGACGAACCGGAAACCGCCCTGGACCAGGAGGGGAGGGCCCTTCTTCTGGAGACCCTCCGGGAGGCCCAGAAGGAGGCGGCGGTGGTCCTCGCCACCCACGACCGGGCCTTGGCCGAGGCGGTGGCCGACCGGGCGGTGTGGCTGGGGGCGGCGTGAGGCGGGTCTGGCTTCTTGCCCTTCGGGACCTCCGCCTCGAGGTCCGGGACCGCGCCGGGCTTCTCTCCCTGCTCGCCTTTTTGGGGGTGACGCTTTTCGTCATGGCCCTGGCCTTGGGCCCCGAGGAGGCCCTTCTGCGCCGGGCGGCCCCCGGGGTCCTTTGGGTGGCCCTGGCCTTCCTCTCCACCCTCCTCTCCAGCCGGGCCTTCGCCCTGGAGGTGGAGGAGGGCACCCTGGAGGACCTCCTCCTCGCCCCTGGGGGGAAGGAGTGGGTCTACTTCGGAAAGCTCCTCTTCCAGATGCTCCTGCTCCTCCCCTTGGCCCTCCTCGCCCTCCTTCTTGCGGCGGGGCTTTTCTACCTGCCCCTGGAGAAGGGGCTTCCCCTCTTCCTCACCCTGGCCCTGGGCACCCTGGGCTACGCCAGCGTGGCCACCTTCTACGCGGGCCTCCTCGCCCGGCTTCGGGGGCGGGAGGCCCTTCTGCCCCTTCTCCTCTTCTCCCTGGTGGTGCCCGTGGTCCTGGCCTCGGTGCGGGCCACGGCGGGGCTTCTTGAGGGGCTTCCCCTGGAGGAGGTGGCCTCCTGGTGGCAGCTCCTCCTGGTGTTTGACGCCGTCTATGTGACGGCGAGCGCCCTTCTTTTCCCCCTCATCATGGAGGGGTAGGGCCACAGACTTCTAAGCCGAGGAGGACCTATGCTGAATAGGGAGGAACGCGATGCTGAAGGCGGCTTACCCGGAACGCCCTGATGCTCTGACCTGGGTTTTCCTGGGCCTGGGGCTTCTCCTCTTGCCTTTGGGCCTCTACCTCGCCCTCGAGGCCCCGCCCGACGCCAACCAGGGCTACCTGGTGCGCATCATGTACCTGCACGTGCCCGGGGCCTGGCTCGGCTACCTGGCCTTTTCCGTCACCTTCCTTTACTCCCTCCTCTACCTCTTCCGCCAGGACCCCCGCTACGACCGGGTGGCCCGGGCCAGCGCCGAGATCGGCCTGGTCTTCATGGGCCTCGCCCTGGTGACGGGGATGCTCTGGGCGAGGCCCACCTGGGGGGTCTACTGGACCTGGGAGCCCAGGCTCACCACCACGGCCATCCTTTTCGCCGTCTACGTGGGCTACTTCCTCCTGCGGGGGGCCATAGAGGACCCCGAGCTTCGCCAGAAGGCGGCGGCTGCCGTGGGCGTTTTGGGCTTCCTCAACGTGCCCATCAGCTATATGTCGGTGAAGTGGTGGCGGAGCCTGCACCAGACCCAGTCCATTGACCTCACCACGGGCAAGGTCCACATGGCCCCGGAGATGCTCCAGGTCCTCCTCTTCAACCTCCTGGTCTTTACCCTTCTGTACCTGGGCTTCGTGCGCTTCCGGGGCTTCCTCGAGGCCCGGGAGGAGGGGAGGGAGGAGGCGTGATGGAGGTCTTCGTCACCTGGGTCTACGCCCTCACCTACCTCACGGTCTTCGGCTACCTCGCCTATCTCTTTTGGCGCTACAGGAGGGTGCGGTGAAGGTCAAGTACGTGATGGGCCTCCTGGTCATCCTGGGCGCCCTGGGCTACATGGTCTTCGGGGGGCTTGGGCGGAACCTGGTCTACTTCCTCACCCCCTCGGAGTACCTGCAGGACCAGGCCAAGTACCAGAACCGCCCCGTGCGCCTAGGGGGGCTCGTGAAGCCCGGGACCGTCCAGTACGACAGGGACAGGCTGGAGCTCCGCTTCGTCCTCACGGACGGGGTGGCCGAGGTGCCCGTCCTCCATAGGGGCACGCCCCCCGGCATGTTCAAGGAGGGCCAGGGGGTGGTGGTGGAGGGGCGGTTTGCGGGCGGGCTCTTCCAGGGCACCAACCTTTTGGTGAAGCACTCGGAGACCTACCAGCCCCCCAAGGCGGGCTGGACCCCGGAAGAGGTGCGCAAGCTCATTGAGGAGGCCAAATGACCCCAGCCCTTCTCGGCAACCTCTCGGTGAGCCTGGCCCTGGCCTTTAGCCTCCTCGGCCTCGCCCTCGCCCTCCTCGCTTACCTCCAGGGGGACGGGCGCTTCCTTAGGGGGGCGAGGGCCCTGGTCTTCCCCGCCTTCCTCGCGGCCCTCGCCGCCTTCCTCGCCCTGGAGTGGGCCCTCCTCGCCCACGACTTCAGCCTGGCCTACGTAGCCCGGAACCACTCCACCAAGGACCCCCTCTGGGTGACCCTGGTGACCCCCTGGGCGGCCCTCGAGGGCAGCATCCTCCTCTGGGGCCTCCTCCAGACCCTCTACACCCTGCTCGCCAGCAAGAAGCCCCTGGACCCTTGGCGGGCCTCCCTGGTCCTCGCCGTGCTCTACGGGGTCCAGGTCTTCTTCTTCGGGGTCATGGCCACCATCGCGAGCCCCTTCGCCACCCTTCCCAATCCGCCGGGGGAAGGCGTGGGGCCGAACCCCCTCCTCCAGAACCACTGGATGATGGCCGTCCACCCCGTGCTCATGTACCTGGGCTTCGTGGGCCTCAGCGTGCCCTACGCCTACGCGGTGGCGGCCATGGTCACGCGGCGCTACCAGACCTGGGTGGAGGAGACGAGGTGGTGGACCCTCATCGCCTGGGGCTTTCTCACCGCGGGGAAGGTGGCGGGGATGTGGTGGAGCTACGAGGTCTTGGGCTGGGGCGGGTACTGGGCCTGGGACCCGGTGGAGAACGCCAGCTTCGTCCCCTGGCTCCTCGCCACGGCCTTCCTGCACACGGCCATCGTCCAGCAGACCCGGGGGGCCTTCAAGGCCTGGAACTTCGCCTTCGTGACCCTGGCCTTCGCCGCCACGGTGCTCGGCACCTTCCTCACCCGTAGCGGGGTCATCCAGTCGGTGCACGCCTTCGCCGAGGG
>NZ_JBAMMI010000057.1:0-33740 GCF_039793865.1 Thermus sp. | reverse complement strand
TAGATCCTATTACGTCCGAGGCTAGGGAAAAGGGCTCCACAAGCGAATAGGTACCTCCTGCGGGGCTATAGACTCCAAACGGCATAACCGGACCTCCTCGAGCCTGCGCGAGGGGAAAAGGCCTTGATGGCTCGATCTATGTTTACAGCCGCCAAGGGGTTTCTGTCAAGCTCCTCAAAAACTCAGGCTATCCGCACCTCCGGCTCGTTGCCGGGCTTCCACTTGATGGTGCACCCGATGGCGGGGGCCTCCTTGAGGGGGGGCTCCTCGCCCCGGAGGAGGGCCTCTATGGCCGCCTCGAGGTCGTGGCTTTGGGCCTTGGCAGGGTCCTTGGGGCTGTCGTTCACCCGGCCGTGGTAGCGGAGGAGGCGCCTCTCGTCAAAGAGGAAGACCTCCGGGGTGCGCAGGGCGCGGTAGGCCTTGGCCACCTCCTGGGTCTCGTCCAGGAGGTAGGGGAAGAAGATGCCGTGGGCCTCGGCGAAGGCCACCATCCCCTCGGGGCTATCCTCGGGGTACTTCTCGTAGTCGTTGGGGTTGATGCCCACGAAGGCCACCTTGCCCCGGTACTTCTCCGCCAGGGCCACGAGCTCGCCGATGGAGCCCTTCACGTAGGGGCAGTGGTTGCACATGAAGACCACGGCCAAGAGGGGCTCCTGGAACTGGGAAAGCCGGTAGCGCCCGCCCCTCGGGTCGGGAAGCTCGGCGTCAATGAGGGGGCTTTCCAGGGGAAGCTCGGGGTAGCGGAGCATGGCCTCATGCTAAGGGCCTGGGCCTGGGTCTCGCAAGGGGCGCCCTCACCCGCCGATGACCACCGGGAGGATCACGGGATCGCGGCCCGTGGCCTTCTTCAGGAACTTCTTCACCGGGTAGTAGATGTCGTCCCGGATGCGCTCTAGGGGCTTCTTCTCCCGGATGCCCGCGAGGAGGGCCTCGAGGGCCATGCGCTTCACCTCCCCAAGAAGCCGCTCCCCGGCCTTCACGAAGCCCCGCGAGACCACCTCCACCACGGGCTCCTCGTCGGCCAGGGCGGTGATGACCACCAGGCCCTCCTCGGCCATGTGGCGGCGGTCGGCCAGGATCTCCTCGGTGATGTCCCCCACCCCCAGGCCGTCCACGTAGAGCACCCCGTGGGGCACCTCCCCCGCCTTCTCAAAGGTGTCCCGGGTGAGGCGGTAGACCGCCCCGTTCTCCCCGATGAGGGTCTTCTCCGGGGGGCGGCTCATGGACTCGGCGAGCCACTTGAAGTTCACCTGGTGGCGCACCTCCCCGTGCCAGGGGAGGAAGAACTTGGGCGTGGTGAGGTTGAGGATGAGCTTGAGCTCCTCCTGGGAGGCGTGGCCCGAGGCGTGGACCCTATAGGTGGGGGGGTAGAGGACGTAGGCCCCGAGGGCGTAGAGGCGGTTGATGACCCGGTTCACCGCCTCCTCGTTCCCGGGGATGGGGCTAGAGGAGAGGATCACCGTGTCCCCCGGCTTGATGGCCATCTTGGCGTGCCCCTCAAAGGCCAGGCGGTGGAGGACGGACATGGGCTGGCCCTGGCTCCCCGTGGCCAGGATGAGGACCTGGTGGTCGGGGAGGTCCATGACCTCCTCCAGGGTGTAGAGGCGGTCCTTCACCTTGAGGTAGCCGAGCTCCAGGGCGATGCGGCTGAACTTCAGCATGCTCCGCCCCTCCATGGCCACCTTGCGCCCGTACTTCTCCGCCGCCCAGATCACCGACTGGATGCGGTGGATGTGGCTGGCGAAGGTGGTGACGAAGACCCTTCCGGGGGCGCGGCCGATGACCCGGTCCAGCTCCTTGGCGATCTCCATCTCGCTTGGGGTGTAGCCGGGCCTTTCGGCGTTGGTGGCGTCGGCGATGAGGAGGAGCACGCCTTCCGCCCCCGCCTGGGCCACCTTGGCCAGGTGGGAGACCTTCCCGTCAATGGGGGTGGGGTCCAGCTTGAAGTCCCCGGTGTGGACGATGGTGCCGATGGGGGTGCGGATCACCACCCCGGAGTTGTCGGGGATGGAGTGGGTCATGCGGAAGAGGTCCAGGGTGAAGTAGCGGCCCGCCTGGATGCGGTCGTCGGGGGAGATCTCCTTGAGGTTGAAGGCCCCGGGCCTCAGGCCGAACTCCTCGAGCTTGCCCCTAAGAAGCCCCAAGGTGAGCCTCGCCCCGTAGATGGGCACCGGGCTTTCCTTGCCGAAGACCATGGGGAGGAGGAAGGGGAGCCCACCGATGTGGTCCTCGTGCCCGTGGGTGAGGACCCAGGCCTTGATCTGGTGGCGGTGCTCCACCAGGAAGTCCACCCGGGGGATCAAGAGGTCCACCCCCGGCATCCCCTCCTCGGGGAAGGCGAGCCCTCCGTCCAGGACGAAGATCTCGTCCCGGTAGCGGAAGGCGGTGATGTTTTTGCCGATCTCCCCCATCCCCCCCAAGGGGATGATCTCCACGGCCTCCTGGCCGCCGTGCGCCGGGCTTCCCTCCTGGGGGCGGCGCTTTCTCCTTCTCCTCGGCTTTCTTTCGGGGTGTTCCATAGGTCTCCTTTCTCCCGGATGGGGAGCGCTCGCGGGGGGTACTTGGGGCTAGGACCGCCTCGGGGGGATCTTGCCCTCCAGCTCGGGGCGGATCAGGTCAATCTTCCCCTTCTCGTCAATGCGGTGAACCTTGACCTTGATCACGTCCCCCACCTTGAGGTGGTCCTCCACCCGCTTCACCCGGCCCGGGGCCACCTGGCTGATGTGGAGGAGCCCCTCGGTGCCGGGGAAGAGGCTGACGAAGGCCCCGAAGGGGGTGATGCGGGTGACGGTGCCCTCGTAGACCTCGCCCACCTTGGCCTCGCGGGTGAGGTCCTCTATGCGCCTCTTGGCCTTCTCCGCCGCCTCGAGGTCGCTGGAGTAGATGCGCACCGTCCCGTCCTCCTCGATCTCCACCTCCACCCCGAGCTCCTCCAGGGCGCGCACGTTCTTGCCCCCGGGGCCGATGACCAGGCCGATCTTGTCCACGGGGACCTTGAGGGCGAGGATCCTGGGGGCGAAGGGCTTGAGCTCAGGACGCGGGGCGGGGAGGACCGATTCCATCAGGTCCAGGATCTTGAGCCTGGCCTCCCGGGCCTGGAGGAGGGCTTCCTTCAGCACCTCGCGGGGAAGCCCGCCCACCTTGTTGTCCATCTGCAGGGCGGTGACCCCCTTGCGGGTTCCCGCCACCTTGAAGTCCATGTCCCCGAGGGCGTCCTCGAGGCCCAGGATGTCCGTGAGGATCACCGCCCGGCTCCCCTCCCACACGAGCCCCATGGCCACTCCGGCCACAGGGGCCCTTATGGGCACCCCGGCGTCCATGAGGGCCAGGCACCCGGCGCACACCGTGGCCATGGAGCTAGAGCCGTTGGACTCCAGGACGTCCCCCACCACCCGCACCGTGTAGGGGAAGGCCTCCTCGGGGGGCATCACCGCCTTGAGGGCCCGCTTGGCCAGGTTGCCGTGCCCCACCTCCCGGCGGGAAACCCCCCTTAGGCGCTTCACCTCCCCGGTGGAGTAGGGGGGGAAGTTGTAGTGGACGAGGAAGGGGTCGGTCTCGTCAATGCCCAGGTCGTCGATGATCTGCTCGTCCCGGCCCGTGCCCAGGGTGACCGTGCCCAGGACCTGGGTCTCCCCCCGGGTGAAGACGGCGGAGCCGTGGGCCCGGGGGAGGACGTCCACCTCAATCCAGATGGGCCTGAGGTCCTTGGGGCCGCGCCCGTCCGCCCGCTTGCCCTCCTCGAGGACGAGCCGCCGGAGCTCCTTCCGCACCACCTCGTCAAAGGCGCTCTCGTAGAGAGGCTTTTTGGCCTCGTCCGGGGCGCCGTCCTCTCCCTTGGGCAGGGCCTCGGCGACGAGGGCCTCGGCGAAGGCCGAGAGGGCCCGGCTCCTTTCCCCTTTGCTTGCGGTCTGGAGCACCTGGGAGAGGCCCCGCTCCAGGGCCAGGCGGTAGAGGGCCTCCTTCTCCTCCTCGGAGAGGGCCTCGGGCGGGGTCCAGGCCATCTTGGGCTTGGCGAGCTCCCGGGCCATGGCCTCCTGAAGGTCCAGGATGGGCCGCATCTCCCGGTGGGCGAACTCCAGGGCCTGGACCAGAAGTTCCTCCTCTACCTCCTGTGCCCCGGCCTCCACCATGAGGATGGCTTCCCGGCTTCCCGCCACCACCAGGTCCAGGGCGCTTTCCTCCAGCTCCTGCAGGGTGGGGTTCAGCACCAGCTGCCCCCCGATGAGCCCCACCCTTACGGCGGCGATGGGGCCCTCCCAGGGGATATCGGAGATCATGAGGGCGGCGCTCGCCGCGATGGGGCCCAGGATGTCCGGGGGGTTCTTCTGGTCGGCGGAAAGCACCGTGACGATCACCTGCACCTCGTGGCGGAACCCCTTGGGGAAGAGGGGCCTTATGGGTCGGTCCGTCATGCGGGCCGAGAGGATGGCCTTCTCCCCCGGGCGCCCCTCCCGGCGCATGAAGCTTCCCGGGATCTTCCCCACGGCGTAGTGGCGCTCCTCAAACTCCACGGTGAGGGGGAGGAAGTCGGCCTGCACGGGCTCTTCCGAGGCCTGGGCCGTGGCCAGGACCACCGTGTCCCCGTAGCGCACGAGGACCGAACCCGCGGCCTGCTTGGCGTACTTTCCCGTTTCCAGAATGAGCTTTCGCCCGGCCACCTCGGTCTCGTAGCGGTGGGCCTGGGGTGTGTTGGGCGTGGCTTCCGGCATGGCGCTCCTCAAGGGAAAGGCGGAGCCCTAGGGCCCCGCCCCCGACCTATTCCCCAGTTTACTTCCTGAGCCCAAGCTTCTCAACCAGGGCACGGTAGCGCTCCGGGTCCTCCCGCTCCAAGTAGCGGAGGAGCCTCCGCCGCTGCCCCACCATCATCAGAAGACCGCGGTGGGAGTGGTGGTCGTGCTTGTGGGTCTTGAGGTGCTCGGAGAGGCGGTTGATGCGCAGGGTGAGGAGGGCCACCTGCACCTCGGTGCTCCCCGTGTCCCCGGGGAAGCGGGCGAACTCCTGGATGACCTTCTGCTTCTCTTCCTTGCTGATGGGCATATTCTCCTCCGTCAGGGGGGAAGGCGCTCTAAGCCCCTTCCTCCTCAGAGGCGGGCACTACCCCGCCAGACCCTAACCAGCATAGGGGGGCCGGACCCTCCCGTCAACCAGGAAGAGGAGGAGGGCGAGGAGGGCCAGGCCCGCTCCTACCCCAAAGGCCCACCCCGGTCCCAGGGCCTGCCAGAGCAGGCCAAAGAGGAGGCTCGCCGGAAGGAGGAGAAGGCCCATGAGGGTGTGGTAGAGGCCGATGGCGCTGGCCTTCTCCCCCTCGGGGACCAGGGTGGCGAGGTAGGCCCGGCTCGCCCCCTCAAAGGCCGCCGAGTACAGGGCGTAGACCAGGAGAAAGGCCAGGGCGAGGGGGGCGGAGGTGGCCAGGGCGAAGCCCAGGTAGGTGAGGGCGTAAAGGCCGTAGCCTAGGGCCACCACCCGCCTTAGGCCCACCCGGTCCGCCAGGCTTCCCAGGGGGTAGGCGAGGAGGGCGTAGGCCAGGTTGTAGAGGGTGTAGGCCAGGGTCACCTGGCCCTCGGAGAGGCCGAGGTCCTCGAGGCGGAGGAGCAAAAAGGCGTTGGAGGAAAGGGCCAGGGTGAAGAGGCCGGAGACGAGGAGGAAGCGGCGGTAGCCCGGGCCCATGCGGGCAAGGCGCAAGGGGGGGAGGGCTTTGGGGGGGCTTGGGGCCTCCCTCAGCCGCAGGAGGAGGAGAGAGGCCAAGAAGGCGGGTATTGCCGAGAGCCAGAACACCCCCCGCATCCCCACCGCGGGCAGAAGGAGGAAGGCCAGAAGGGGTCCCAGGGTGGCCCCCAGGGTGTCCAGGCCCCGGTGGAGCCCGTAGGCCCGGCCCAGGGCTTCCCTGGGGACGTTCTCGGCGAGGAGGGCGTCCCGGGGAGCCGTCCTCAGGCCCTTCCCCGTGCGGTCTAGGAAGCGGTAGAGGAGGACCTGCCAGGGGCTTGTGGCCAGGGCCAGGATGGGGCGGAAGAGGGCGGGAAGGCCGTAGCCCAGGAGCAGGAAAGGGCGCCTCCGGCCCAGGCGGTCGGAAAGCCTTCCCCCCACCACCTTGAAGAGGCTGGCGGTGGCCTCCGCCACCCCCTCCACCAGCCCGATCACCCCGGCCCCCGCCCCAAGACTCCCAAGAAAGAGGGGCAGAAGGGGGTAGACCATCTCGCTGGCCACGTCCATGAGGAAGCTCACCGCCCCGAGCAGGTAGACCAAAGGCGGGGGCCTCACGGGCGGTGCCTCCAGAAGAGCCAAAGCAGGAAGGGTTCCGGCAGGACCATGAGGAGGGAAAGGGGGTCCAGGGGCGCCGGGGAGAGGAAGGCGAGGCCGAGAGGCGTGGGGAAGGGGAGGGGCAGGGTGCGGGTGAGGAGGAAGAGGAAGAGGAGGGCCAGGGAAAGCCCCACGCCCACCCGCCAGACCAGGGGGGCGAAGGGAGGGTCCTCCCCGGGGTACATGAGGCGGAGGACCCAAAGCCCCAGGGCGTAGGTGACCTTGAGGGCGAGGAGGACGAGGAAGGCCTGGCCGTAGAAGTAGTACTCGCTTACGAGCCCGTACCGCACCGCCTCGGCCTCGGACACTCCCAGGGCGCTCCCGCAGAGCCCCTGCCCCAGCGTTTCCGATAGGCCAAGGCCCAGGAACTGGAGGAGGAAGGGGCTAAGGGAAAGCCCCACCATCCAGGGAAGGCCGGGTCCGGGGACGAAGGCCACCCTAAAAGCTTTTCCCCTTCTGGGAAAAAGGTCAAGGGCCAGGAATCCCTCCCCGGCCCTTGACCACGTGGGCGCTTACCAGAGCCGCATCCCCGGCACGGGGTTAAGGTTGCTGAAAAGCTGCACCAGGGTGGGCCCGTAGGCCAGGACCACCAGGACCACCGCCACGGCGAACCAGAACCCGATCCGGTCCATGGCGAGAACGAGCCGCCGGTCTTCGGGGCCCGAGAGGACCTCGGCGAAGGGCACGGGGGCTTCGGCGAGCTCCGGGCGGCGCTCCCGGCCCAAAAGGACGCTGAAAAGCCCGTAGATGAAGAGGAGCAAGGCCACCAGGAGGACGATCCCCGCGAGGACGTTGAACACCATGGGAACGGCGGCCTGGGGGTAAGCGTCCGGCACCTGGGCGATGTGGGCGCGCCGGGGCACGTTGAGGAGGCCCGCCCAGTGGAGGCCCAGGGCCATGAGCATCATCCCGAGGAACCAGAGCCACACCACCGCCAGGCCGAGCCGCCTTTGCGCGTCGGAGATGGGCTTCCCCGTGAGGTTGGGGAGGAGCCAGTAGAGGGAGCCCATGGCGGTGAGGGTCACCAGGCTCGCCACCTGGAGGTGGAAGTGCCCGGGGATCCAGGTGGTGTTGTGCACCACGTAGTCCAGGGTGAAGCTGGCGTTCACGATGCCCCCCGCCCCTCCGGGGATGAAGCCAAGGAGGCCCAGGACCGGGGCCACGAAGGCGGGGTTGTCCCAGGGGAGGGCCCGGATCCAGCCCAAAAGCCCCTTGCCGCCCCGCATCCTGCCTGCATACTCCAGGCTCGCCGCCACGGTGAAGGCGGTCATGAGGCTCGGCACGGCCACGAAGAGGGTGAGGACGGAGTGGATCATCTTCCAGGTGGGGTCAATCCCGGGGTCGGCGAACTGGTGGTGGAAGCCCACGGGGGTGGAGAGGAGGAGGAAGAGGAGGAAGGTGAGGCGGGCCATGGGGTCGGAGACCAGCTTCCCCCCGGCCTGCTTGGGCAGGATGGCGTAGATGATGGCGTAGGCGGGAAGGAGCCAGAAGTAGACGATGGGGTGGCCCGTCCACCAGAAGAGGGTGCGGGCGACCAAGGGGTCTACACCCTGGATGAGCCCGAAGGACCAGGGGAGGAGGAAGAGCACCGCTTCCAGCACGAGCCCAATGGAGGCGATAAACCACATGAGCCAGAAGACCACGGCCATGTAGGTGACGAGGGGGGTCACCTGGCCGGGGTGCTGGGCCTTCCAGCGCCGCCAGAGGTCCAGGACGAGGTAGATGCTCACCCAGGTGGAGAGGACGAAGACGCTCGCCCCCAGGTAGAAGGCCCAGTGCCCCTTGAGGGGCGGGTAGAAGGTGTAGAGGACGGTGGCCTCGTTGGCGAGGAGAGGGAGGGCGGCCACCACAAGCCCAACGAGGGCCATCCACCAGGAGAGCCACATGAGGCCCATGTTGGGCCTAAGGTTCAGCTCCCTGGCGGGGAGGTAGACCATGACCGCCTGGGCGAAGAGCTGGGTGAAGACGATGGCGTTCAAGACCCCATGCAGGGTCAGGCCCTGGTAGTAGGACTGGACGAAGGGAAGGAGGCGCTTGAGAAGGGGATAGGCGTCCACGTTCCCGTAGTTCAGGGCCTGGAAGGGGCCGAAGAGGCTTCCCACGATGACGGCCAGGAAGCCCAGCACCAAGAAGTAGAGGGTGGCCTTCTTCTCCGGATAGGCCTCGTAGATCCGGCTGATCGCACCGCTTTGCACCGCCATGGCTCACTCCTTCACCACGATCTTGCCGAACATGTTCTGGTGGCCTAAGCCGCAGTACTGGTTGCAGATGATGCGGTACTCCCCGGGCTTCTTGAAGGTGTAGCGCACGGTGGAGACCTCGCCCGGAAGCGCCTCCACGTTGATGCTGGTGCCCTCCACGTGGAAGCCGTGGATTACGTCGGGACTCGTGATCTTGAACACGATCTCCGCTCCCTTGGGCACCTCAATGGGGTTCGGCTGGTAGCCGAAGGCGAAGGCCAGGACGTGGACCGTGTACTGGTTGGGGCCGGTCTGCACCACCGCCTGGGCGGGGTCGGCCCAGGGGCCCTCGGCGCGCACCTTGGTGGGGTCCACCCGCTCCAGCTTGCCCACGGGGATCACCCCAGAGGTGTGGGTGGCCAGGGTGTAGGCGATGAGGGCGATGAAAACCACAAGCATAGCCAAGGAGAAGGCCAGCCAACCCTTCTCGTAAGCCAGGATCGCCTTGTGGGCCTTGTGCTCGTCCACCATACCTACCCCCTAGCGAAGAAGAGCGCGTATACCCCCAGCCAGAAGACCAGGATGGTGAGGGTAAGAACCAGTATCACTCCCAGGGCGCCGACCGGTTTTTCTTCCATACCCTTCCTCCCTACGGCGGGTTGCCGTACACGGTGCCCATGGTAGCGAAGCTCAGGGAAAAGTGAAAAGTACATTTGTCTCTTCCCATAAGGAATGCGGCATGGGGGTAGGCTTGAGGGCCGCGACCCCAGCTCTTTCGGCTTCTACCCCGCAAGGCCTTTTCGGCGTAGATCCTGGCCCAAAGCTGGGGTTCGGGAGCGCCCCCCTTCCAGGGGCGGTAGGCTAAGCCTCGCTTCCCACCCGGGCCAGGACCAGGCGGCTTATCTCCTTTAAGGTTTCGAAGACCCCCTTCCCCTCGGTGGCCACGGCCTCAAAGACCGGGAAGCGGCCCTCGGGGTCCACCACGGCCCGAACCATGTCCACGGGGAGGGCGTCGGGGAGGTCGCGCTTGTTCACCTGGAGGACCACGGGGAGGTCTTCTAGCTTCAGGCCATATTCCGCCAGGTTCTCCCGCATGTTGCGCATGCTCTCGGCGTTGGCCCGAAGGCGGTTTGGGGCCGAGTCCGCCACGAAGACGATGCCGTCCACGCCCCGCAGGATGAGCTTGCGGCTGGCGTTGTAAAAGACCTGGCCCGGCACGGTGTAGAGGTGGAAGCGGGTCTTGAAGCCCTTAACCTCTCCCAGGTCCAGGGGCAGGAAATCAAAGAAGAGGGTGCGCTCGTCCTCCGTGGCCAGGGAGACCATATCCCCTTTGCGGGCTTCGGGTACCTTGCTGTAAATCCACTTAAGGTTCGTGGTCTTGCCGGAGAGACCGGGTCCGTAGTAGACGATCTTGAAGTTGATCTCGCGGTTGGCGAAATTGATGGTGCTCATGCTAGCTCAGGAGGTCGTCCAGGAGGGCCTTGGCCTTTTCGCGGTACTCCGTGTCCAGGGTGAGGTGGGGCGGGTGGGCCAGGGCCTCCTCGGCGAGCCGGGCTAGGGCCTCCGCCGCCCGCTTGCCGTAGAGCTTTACCTTGCCCAAGGGGGCGTTCTCGTCAAAGATGAGAAGCAGGAGGGCGTGTTCCCCCGCTTCGTCCACGTAGAGGCCCATGCGCTCCCCTTGGAGAACCTGCTCCTGGAAGCGGGCCTCCCCCAGGAGCTTGGCCAGGGCCTGGGTGGCGGCGGCGTTGCCCGCCACCAGGGTAGCGAGGGAGTCTAAGGGGGGCGGCTTGGGGGCCCAGAGGGCCTCCTTGTGGACCAACACGAAGCCTTTGCGGTCTACCAAAAGAGCGTACCGGGTCCCGGTTTCCCGGAGGGTTTCCTCCAGCACCCGGAGGGCCTCCTCGTAGAGGGACCCGTAGAGGACCAAGGAGGGTTCCACCATAGTATGCTCAGTCTATCATGGAGGCTTTTCTTGCGGAGGCCAGGTCCCTTCTTGCGGAGCTCGTGGCCATCCCCTCGGTGAGCGCCGAGGGCAGGGCGCTAAGGGAGGGGGCGGAAAAGGTGGCGGGGGTCCTGGAGGGCCTGGGGCTAGCCCCTGAGCTTCACGAGGGGTACGGCCCCCCGGTGGTCTACGCGGAGGGCGGGGAAGGGGAGAGGACCCTCCTCTTCTACAACCACTACGATGTTCAGCCCCCGGACCCCCTGGAGCTTTGGGACACGGACCCCTTCGCCCTGGTGGAGCGGGATGGGGCCTGGTGGGGCCGGGGCGCCCACGACGACAAGGGGGAGCTCGTGGCCCGCGTGATGGCCCTGAAACTCTTCCAAAAGAAGCACGGCTTCCTTCCCCGGGTGAAGTTCGTGGTGGAGGGGGAGGAAGAGGTGGGTAGCCCCCACCTCGAGGCCTACGTGGCGGACAAAAAGGACCTGTTGCGGGCGGATGCCATCCTCTGGGAGGCCGGGGGGGTGGACGCCAAGGACAGGCCCTACCTCTACGCCGGGCTCAAGGGCATCGTGGCCCTGGAGCTAAAGGTGCGGACCGCGGCCTTTGACCTCCACTCCTCCTTTGGGGCAGTGGTGGAAAACCCCATCTACCGCTTGAGCCGGGCCCTGGCCTCTTTGCGGGACGAGGAGGGGCGGGTTCTCATCCCCGGCTTCTACGACCGGGTGCGCCCCCTCACCCCCTTGGAGATGGAGGTCTTGGCCGAGATCCCGGACGAGTCGGAGGCGCTTCGGGAGGCCTTTGGCGTGAAGGACTTCCTGGGCGGGGCGAGGGGGCTAGACTTCAACCAGCGCCTTTACGCCGAGCCCTGCGTCAACTATAACGGCTTCCACGCGGGGTACGGGGGCCCCGGGTCCAAGACGGTGCTTCCCGCGGAGGCCCGGGCCAAGCTGGACTTCCGCCTGGTGCCCGACCAGGACCCGGAGGAGGTGCCGGGGCTTCTTCGGCGCCACCTCGAGGCCCAGGGCTTCCACGACGTGGAGGTGGTGGTCCTGGAGAAGGGGGAACGCCCGGCCCGCTCCGACCTCGCCCACCCCTTCGTGGCCCTGGCGCGGCGGGCCCTCGAGGAGGCCTTCGGGGAGAAGGCGGTGCTCTACCCGAATATGGCGGGCTCGGGGCCCATGCACCCTTTCCTCCACCACCTCCATGCCCCGGCGGTGGGCCTCGGGGTGGGCTACCCGGGAAGCCGGGTGCACAGCCCCAATGAGCACATCCGCATCCGGGACTTTGAGCGGGGGGTGCGGGCCATCCTGCGCCTCCTGGAGCTTTTCTTTCTGGACCGTTAGGGCTTCGCCCGAGCGAGGGGCCGGGGGTCGCGTGTTGCGTGATCCAGGAGAGGTGCTTAGGCTTGGGGGGTATGCGCCTGATTTTCGGCGAGCGGGATACCCCTTACGCAGAGGCCCGGGTGGTGGTCCTGCCCGTGCCCTACGACCTCTCCCTCTCCTTCCTTCCGGGGGCCCGGCGGGGCCCCGAGGCCATCCTCCTGGCGAGCCGGGAGCTCGAGCCTTTCCTTTTGGAGCTCGGGGCCGCCCCTGAGGAGGTGGGGATCCACGCGGCCGAGCCGGTGCCCTGGGTGGCGGGGATGGCCGAGGAAAGCCACCGCCTCATCCGGGAGGAGGCCCTAAGGCACCTCCGGGCGGGGAAGTGGGTGGTGGCCCTGGGCGGGGACCACTCCATCACCCACCCCCTGGTCCAGGCCCACCGGGAGGCCTTGGGGGAGTTTTCCCTCCTCCACATTGACGCCCACGCCGACCTCTACCCCGAGTGGCAGGGCTCGGTCTACTCCCACGCCTCGCCCTTCTACCGCCTTCTCCAAGAGGGCTTCCCCCTGGTCCAGGTAGGGGTCCGGGCCATGGACCTGGATTCCTTGCGCTTGGCCCGGGAGAAGGGGGTGGCCCTCTTCCCCGCCCACCGGATCCACCGGGAGGGGCTTCCCCTGGAGGAGGTCCTTTCTGCTCTGGGGAAGCGGGTCTACATCTCCTTGGACTTTGACGCCCTGGACCCCTCGGCGATGCCCAGCGTGGGCACCCCCCTCCCCGGGGGGCTTTCCTACCGCCAGGTGGTGGACCTCCTGGAGGCCGTCTTCCGCGAGAAGGAAGTGGTGGGGATGGACTTCGTGGAGCTCTCCCCGAACGGCCAGTTCCACGCCGAGATGACCGCGGCCCAGCTCGTCTACCACGCCATCGGCCTGAAAGGGCTTCAGGCGGGGTGGCTTGCCCGGGAGGCGGACCCCATTTAGCCCGGGGCCTTCCCCCTAGCCTTGGGGCATGCGCCCCAGGCTTGGGTCCTCTTCCTCCTCGTTCCTCCTAGGGGTCTTCTCGGGTGTAAAATAGCCCCCCGTGACCAAGCGCGTGGTTTCCGTCTCCTTGGGCAGTAGCCGCCGGGACGCCGCAGCCGAGGTGGAGCTTCTGGGGGAGCGCGTCCTTTTGGAGAGGCGGGGGACGGACGGGGACTTCCAGGCGGCCCTCTGCCTCATCCGGGAGCTGGACGGAAAGGTGGACGCCATCGGCCTCGGCGGGATTGACCTCTACCTGGTGGCGGGGGGGCGGCGCTATATCATAAGGGACGCCCAGAGGTTTAAGGAGGCCGCGAAGAAGACCCCGGTGGTGGACGGCTCGGGCCTCAAGCACACCCTGGAGCGGCGGGCGGTTGGGGAGCTCGCCTCCTTCTTTGACTGGCCCCGCACCCGGGTCCTCCTCCCCTCGGCGGTGGACCGCTTCGGCCTCGCCGAGGCCTTGGACGAGGCGGGGGCGAAGGTCCTCTACGGGGACTTCATCTTCGCCCTGGGCCTGCCCATCCCCCTCTACAGCCTATCCTTCCTGCAAAAGCTCGCCTTCCTCCTCCTCCCCCTCTTCACCCGCCTGCCCTTTTCCCTCCTCTACCCCACGGGGAAGAAGCAGGAGGAGGTGCGGGAGGACTGGCGCGCCCGCTACTACGCCTGGGCCGACGTGGTGGCCGGGGACTGGCACTACATCCGGCGCCACATGCCCAAGGACATGCGGGGCAAGACGGTGATCACCAACACCACCACGGAGGAGGACGTGGCCTTTCTCCGGGAGCGGGGGGTGAAGCGCCTCGTCACCACCACCCCGAGGCTTGGCGGCCGGAGCTTTGGGACCAACGTGATGGAGGCCATGCTGGTGGCCCTGGCGGGCCGGGAGCTTGGGGAGGAAGACTACCTCCGGTATATTGACCTTTTAGGGCTCAAGCCCCAGGTCCTGGACCTGGAAAAGGGGCCCAGTCAGGAGGAAGCATGATCAGCGTGACCGATCTCCGCCCTGGCACCAAGGTGAAGATGGACGGCGGCCTTTGGGAGTGCGTGGAGTACCAGCACCAGAAACTGGGCCGCGGCGGCGCCAAGGTGGTGGCCAAGTTCAAGAACCTGGAGACCGGGGCCACCGTGGAGCGCACCTTCAACTCCGGGGAGAAGCTGGAGGACATCTACGTGGAGACCCGGGAACTCCAGTACCTCTACCCCGAGGGCGAGGACCTGGTCTTCATGGACCTGGAGACCTACGAGCAGTTCCACGTGCCCAAGAGCCGGGTGGAGGCGGCCCGCTTCCTCAAGGAGGGAATGACCGTCCTGGGGGACATTTACGAGGGCCGGCCCCTGAAGATCTCCCCCCCCACGGTGGTGGAGCTAAAGATCGTGGACACCCCTCCCGGGGTGCGGGGGGATACGGTTTCCGGCGGTTCCAAGCCCGCCACCTTGGAAACGGGGACCGTGGTCCAGGTACCCCTCTTCGTGGAGCCCGGGGAGGTCATCAAGGTGGACACCCGCACCGGGGAGTACGTGGGCCGGGCCTAAGCTTGTGGAAGAGAAGGGGGAGTGGCCTGCTCCCCCTGTGCTTTCGGGATCTTGACCGGGTACAGAAATTCCAAAGGGTTGGATAGGGTAAGCTTTCCCCACGAGGTGTGCCTATGACGCCTAAAGAGCTCAAGCAGATCCTGCAGGCCTTGGTGGAGCACGGGGTAAGCGAGCTTACCCTGGAGACCCCCGATTACAAGCTCACCGTCCGCCGGGGGGGAGAGGCGCCGGTGGTGGCCGTGCCCCAGGTGGCCCTTCCCGCTTCCCTGCCCGCCGCGCCCCCCGCTCCCGAGCCCGCCCCCCCGCCCTCCCCGGCGGAGGAGGTTCCCGCCAAGGCCGACGAGTGCTCTGGGTGCGTGGAGGTCCGGGCCCCCATCGTGGGCACCTTCTACCGGGCCCCGGCCCCGGACGCCCCTCCCTACGTGAAGGAAGGGGACCGGGTGGAGAAGGGCCAGGTTCTCTGCATCATCGAGGCCATGAAGCTCATGAACGAGATTGAGTCCGAGGTCTCCGGCATCGTGAAGAAGATACTGGTCCAGAACGGGGAGCCCGTGGAGTACGGCCAGCCCCTCTTCCTCATCCAGCCGGTATGAAGAAGGTCCTCATCGCCAACCGGGGCGAGATCGCCCTGAGGATCCTCCGGGCAGCCAGGGAGCTTGGCATCAAGACGGTGGTGGCCCACTCCACCGCCGATGAGAAGAGCCTTCCCGTTCTCCTCGCCGACGAGGCCATCTGCATCGGGCCGCCTCCCTCGGGGCAGAGCTACCTCAACATCCCCAACCTCCTCTCGGCGGCCATCGTCACCGGGGCCGACGCCATCCACCCAGGCTACGGCTTCCTGGCGGAAAACGCCACCTTCGCCGAGATGTGCCGGGAACACGGGATCACCTTCATCGGCCCCACCCCGGAGAACATGCGGCTCCTGGGAGACAAGGCCACGGCGAGGAAGGTGGCCCGGGAGGCGGGGGTGCCCACGGTGCCGGGCACGGACGAGCTCGGGAGCGTGGAGGAGGCCAAGCGGGCGGCCTTAGAGATCGGCTACCCCGTGATCCTCAAGGCGAGCGCGGGAGGAGGGGGGAGGGGCATGCGGGTGGTCCACACCGAGGAGGAGCTGGAGCGGGCAGTGCTCCAGGCCCAGGAGGAGGCCCGGGCCGCCTTCGGGAACCCCGCCATCTACCTGGAGAAGTACATAGAGGAGCCCAAGCACATAGAGATCCAGGTCCTGGGGGACGGGGAGCGGGTGGTCCACCTTTGGGAGCGGGACTGCTCCATCCAGCGCCGCCACCAGAAGCTTTTGGAAGAGGCCCCGAGCCTCCTCCCCTACGAGACTCGCAAGGCCATCGCCGAAGCGGCGAGAAGGCTCGCCGAGCACGTGGGGTACGTATCCGCCGGCACCCTGGAGTTTCTGGTGGACAAAGAGGGGAACTTTTACTTCATTGAGATGAACACCCGCATCCAGGTGGAGCATCCCGTCACGGAGCTCGTCACGGGCATAGACCTGGTCCAGGCCCAGTTCCGCATCGCCCAGGGGGAAAAGCTCTGGCTGAAGCAGGAAGACATAGAGGTCCGGGGGCACGCCATAGAGGTGCGGGTGAACGCCGAGGACCCGGAGAAGGGCTTCAGGCCCTCCATCGGCAAGGTGGAGACCCTCCTCTTCCCCGGGGGGCCGGGGGTGCGGGTGGACAGCCACCTCTACGCTGGCTACCAGATCCCGCCCCACTACGATAGCCTCATCGCCAAGATCCTCGCCTGGGCCCCCACCCGGGAGGAGGCCATCAGGCGCATGGAGCGGGCCCTCGCGGAAACGGTCATTGAGGGACCCGGCCTCAAGACCACCATTCCCTTCCACCAGAAGGTGTTGCAGAACGCCTTCTTCCGCCGGGGGGCGGTCTACACCAACTTCGTGGCCCGGCGCATGGAGATGTAGACTGGGCGTGTGATGGTGGACTACGAGATCAGCGACCACGCCCTCGAGGGCCTGGTGGTCCACGCCCTTTCGGGCCTTCGGGGGGTGCGGCTTTTGGAGGCGCCTCCCCGCTCCTTGGGCGAGGTGTTCCGCCGCATGAGGCCCGTCAAGGTGGAGCGCTCCCCGGAGGGCCTTTCCGTGGAGCTCGTCCTCTCCGTGGACTACGGGCTGAGCATCCCCGAGGTGGCCCGGGAGGCGCAGAGGGCGGTGGCCGAGTCCCTCTTCCTGGCCACGGGGGAAAAGGTCAAGGCGGTGAACGTCAACGTGGCCCAGGTGGCCTATCCCCCGGAGGGCCATGCGTAGGCGGGCGCGGGAGCTGGCCATGCGGGCCCTCTTCGCCCACACCCAGGGGGGCGTGGATCTGGAGGAGGCCCTGCGCCACGCCCTGGAGGAGATGGGCGGGGAGGACGACCCCTACGGGGACCCCCTGGACGAGGAGGGGGTGGCCTTCGCCAAGAGGCTCCTTTTCGGCTACAAGGCCTACCAGGAGGAGGTGGACCGGGTGCTGGGGGAGACGGTGGAGGGTTGGAACTTTGGCCAGATGTCCAAGACCGACCTCACCGTGCTCCGCCTCGCCGCCTACGAGATGCTCTACGAGCCCACCCCCTTCGCCCCCCTCATAGAGGTGGCGGTGAAGATCGCCAAGCGCTACGGGGGCGAGCACTCCGGGGCCTTTGTGAACGGGGTTTTGGGCCGCCTCTTCCGCCGCATCCAGGAGGGGGAGGTGAAGGCGGCCCCCAAGGAGGACTAGGGTGGCGGCGCGGCTTCTTTCCGGCCACGAGGTGGCCCAGGCGGTGTACGCCGAGCTTAAGGCTACGCTCGCTTCCCTCCCCTTCGTCCCTTCCTTGCGGGTGATCCGGCTTGGGGAGGACCCGGCCTCGGTGGCCTACGTGCGCCTCAAGGACAAGAAGGCCAGGGAGCTGGGCCTTAGGAGCCAGGTAGAGGTCTACCCCGAGGACTTCCCGGAGGAGGCCCTTCTCAGGCGCATCGCCCTCCTCAACGCCGACCCCGAGGTGGACGGGGTCCTGGTCCAGCTTCCCCTTCCCCCCCACATCCGCACCGAGCGGGTCCTCGAGGCCCTCCACCCCTTGAAGGACGTGGACGGCTTCCACCCCTTGAACGTGGGGCGGCTCTGGAGCGGGGGCGAGGGGCTTTTCCCCTGCACCCCCTTGGGGGTGGTGCGCCTCCTACGCCACTACGGGGTGGACCTCAAGGGGAAGGAGGTGGTGGTGGTGGGCCGCTCCAACATCGTGGGCAAGCCCCTGGCGGGCCTCCTCCTCCGGGAGGACGCCACGGTTACCCTGGCCCACTCCAAAACCCAAGACCTCCCCGCCCTCACCCGGCGGGCCGAGGTCCTGGTGGTGGCCGTGGGGAGGCCCCACCTGGTGAGGAGGGAGTGGGTGCGGGAGGGGGCCATCGTGGTGGACGTGGGGGTGAACCGGGTGGAGGGGAAGCTTCTCGGGGACGTCCACCCCGAGGTGGCCGAGGTGGCCTCCGCCCTCACCCCCGTGCCCGGGGGGGTGGGGCCCATGACCGTGGCCATGCTCATGGCGAACACCCTCAAGGCGGCCCTCTTGAGGCGGCATGGAGCTTCTCTCTAATGCCATCTTCTGGACGGCCCTCCTGGCCAACCTCCTGGCCCAGACCCTGAAGCTTTTCCTCTACTACCGCCTCGAGGGCCGCTTCCATTGGGAGCGCTTCCTGGAGACCGGGGGGATGCCGAGCTCCCACTCCGCCACGGTGAGCGCCCTGGCGGTGAGTGTGGGGCTTAGGGAGGGGTTTGACAGCGCCCTCTTCGCCGTGGCCGCCGTCTTCGCCCTCATCGTTATGTACGACGCCACGGGCATCCGCCGGGCCGCGGGCCTCCACGCCCAGCTCCTCAACCAGTTGGTGCAGGAGCTCCAAAGGCTCGTGGAAAGGGGCTTCGCCCAGGAGCCCCTGAAGGAGCTTTTGGGCCACACCTACCTCGAGGTCCTGGTGGGGGCCCTTCTGGGCCTTTTGGTGGCCCTTTGCGCCTACTACCTCTTCCCCGCCTGGTAGAAGGCCAAGGTCTGGCCCAGGAGAAAGACGAGCAGGCCCAAGGCAGGGGAAAAGAAGAAGGCGAAGAAGCTCACCAAGAGGACCAAGACCATGGGCAAGAGGGGTTTTTTGAAGCGGTGGAAGATGAAGAGGTTCAAAAGCCCGAAGAAGGAGAGGACCAAAAGGGCGGCCGTTTCCACGGCAGGCTATTCTACGCCCTTGCCAGGCCAGGGAGATGGGGTAAACTTTTACCGAGTATAAGGAGGTGGCGTCCATGCTCACCTTGCCCGAGAAAATCCTCTTCCTCCTCCTCGCCTTGGGAAGCCTCTACTACGCCTACACGGGCTTCCTTCGCGTCTACCTCGCCATAAGGCGGGGGCGGCCCGAGGATCGGTTTGACCGCTTGCCCGAGCGGGTGGGCCGGGCCCTCTGGCTCGTCCTCACCCAGCAGACCGTGTTCAAGAGGAGGCCCCTGGTTTCCCTCCTCCACGCCTTCGTCTTCTACGGCTTCGTCTACTACCTCCTGGTGAACCTGGTGGACTTCCTGGAGGGCTTCTTCGGCCTTCACGCCCGCGGGGGGCTTTGGAACCCCTATAACCTAATCGCGGACCTCCTCACCTTCCTGATCCTCGTGGGCATCCTGGGCCTGATGCTCCGGCGCTACCTCCTCGCCCCCAGGGACTTCACCTGGAACCCCAACGTCCCCCTGCACGAGAAGGCCAGGGCCGGCATCGCCCGGGACTCGGCCATCGTGGGGGCCTTCATCGCCTTCCACGTGGGAAGCCGCCTCCTCTCCAAGGCCTTCCAGCTCGCCAAGGAGGGCCAGGACCCCTTCCAGCCCGTGGCGAGCGCCCTAGGCGGGGCGCTTTCCGGCCTCTCCCCCTCGGCCCTCACCTTGGGCGAGCACCTCTTCTGGTGGGGCGCCCTGGGCTCCATCCTCCTCTTCCTCCCCTACTTCCCCCGCTCCAAGCACATCCACCTCTTCATGGCCCCCATCAACCTGGCCTTCCGCAAGGAGGTGCCGGGGGCCCTCCTGCCCCTGGACCTGGAGAAGGAGGAGGAGAAGTTCGGGGCGGAGAAGCTGGAGGACCTCTCCTGGAAGCGGCTTCTTGACGCCTACGCCTGCATCATGTGCAACCGCTGCCAGGAGGCCTGCCCCGCCTACACCACGGGGAAGGCCCTAAGCCCGGCCGCCATCCTCATCTCCGAGCGGTACGAGTTGAACGGCATCTTGAAGGACTTCGCCGAGGGGCAGGAGAGCCCGAGGCCCCTCATGGACTTCGCCCTGAACGAGGAGGCCCTCTGGGCCTGCACCACCTGCCTGGCCTGCGTGGAGGTCTGCCCCGTGGGCAACGAGCCCATGCTCCACGTCCTGGACGTGCGCCGGGCCAAGGTCCTCATGGAGGGGGAGTTTCCGGCCCAGCTCAACAACGCCTTCCGGGGGATGGAGCGCTCCGGCAACCCCTGGGGCATCGGCCAGGACAAGCGCCTGGACTGGGCGGAAGGGCTTAGGGTCCCCACGGTGGAGGAGAAGCCCCACCCCGAGGTCCTCTACTGGGTGGGGTGCGCCGCAAGCTACGACCCCAGGGCCCAGAGGATCGCCCGGAGCATGGTGGAGATCCTGAACGCCAGCGGGTTAGACTGGGCGGTCCTGGGCAGGCGGGAGAAGTGCACCGGGGACGCGGCGAGGCGGGCCGGCAACGAGTACCTCTTCTTCCAGCTCGCCACGGAGAACGTGGAGACCTTAAACCAGGTGGCCCCCAAGACCATCGTCACCACCTGCCCCCACTGCTTCCACACCCTGAAGAACGAGTACAAGGACTTCGGCGGCCAGTACCGGGTGGTCCACCACACGGAGTTCCTCGCCGAGCTCCTGCGCGAGGGCCGGATCCGGGTGGGGGAGGAGACCCGCAAGGCGGTCTTCCACGACCCCTGCTACCTGGGCCGCCACAACGGGGTCTACGAGGCCCCGCGCGAGGTGCTCAAGGGGGTGGGTCTCGTCCTCACCGAGCCTCCCCGGAACCGGGAGAGGAGCTTCTGCTGCGGGGCGGGCGGGGCCCAGTTCTGGAAGGAGGAGGAGCCCGGGGCCATGCGGGTCTCCGAGAACCGCTACAAGGAGCTTAAGGACACGGGGGCCGAGGTCATCGCCACCGGGTGCCCCTTCTGCATGGCCATGATGAACGTGGAAACCGCCCAGGACCCTAACCCTCCGGAGGTCCTAGATATCGCCGAGCTCGTGGCCCGGGGCCTCAAGGCCTAGTGTAGACGGCGTAGACCCTATACCCTCCCATCCACCCTTCCCCAAAGGCCCTCAAGGAAAGGCCCGGGGGAGGGGTGAGGAGCTCCTCGGGCTCCCAGTAGAAGGGGCTAGAGGGCCTTCCCCGCCTCAAGGCCTCCTTCCGGGAGAAGCCCTCCACCAGGAGGAACCCCCCGGGGAGGAGGAGGGAGGGAAGGGCCTTAAGGAGGGGGCGGTTCACGTAGTAGGCCATGAGGACCCCGGCGAAGGGGCCCCTGGGAAGGCGCTTCGGGGCGTCCTCGGCCTCGAGGTCCATCGCCACGAGGGAAAGCCCCGGGATGCCCGCGAGCCTCCTTAGGGCTTCGGGGCTCCGTTCCACCAGGACCACGGGGTGACCCCTTTGCAGGAAGTAACGGGCGTTCCGCCCCAATCCCCCCGCCAGGTCCAGAATAGGGCCCTTGGGGAGGAAGGGGCCAAAGGCCCGCACCACGAAGGCCGGGGGGCGGCCTTCCTGGGCTTCTCGGTAAAAGGCGTCCCAGTCCTTAGGCATCCTTGCGAAAGGCGAGGGCGCTCCCCACGAGGAGGATGAGGAAGGTGCCTCCCCAGAAGACCGCCTTGGGGAGGGCGAGGGCGAGCTCGGGGCGGTGGAGGAGGTGGGCGAGGGTGTGGGTGCCCTCCAGGAAGAGCTTGACCCCGGCCCAGCCCACCAGGGCGTAGGCCACCTTTTCCAGCCCGGGAAAGCGCTCCATCAGGGCCACCACCGAGCCCGCCAGGAGGCGGATGAAGAGGATGCCCAGGGCCACCCCGAGAAACACCAGGAGGAAGTCCTTGGAGAAGGCCACCACCGCCAGGATGGAGTCCACGGCGAAGGCCAGGTCCACCAGGTTGATGAGGACCACCACCCGCCAGAACTCGCTGGCCGTGGCCTCCGGGAGAGGTCTGGCCTCGAGGGGGCTTCGGAAGTGCTGGACCATGAGGTAGACGAGGTAGAGCCCCCCCAGCACCTGGGCCCACCAGAGCCTTATGAGAAGGACGGCGAAGAGGAGGGCGAGGCCCCTAAGGAGGTAGGCCCCCAATAGGCCGTAGAGGAGGGCCCGGGCCCGGAGGCGCGGGGGGAGGGGCCGCACCATCACCGCCAGGACCAGGGCGTTGTCCCCGGAGAGGAGGGCCTCGAGGGCGGCCACCGAGAGGAGGGTGAGGAAGGCTTCCCCGCTCACCCTTCCCCCAGGAGGTAGCGAAGCCCCGGGGCCAGGGCCTGCTTCCAGGTGACCCAGTTGTGCCCCGAGGGCCTTTCCCGGTAGGCGTGGGGGGCCTTCCTGTCGGCGAGGAGGGCGGCGAAGCGGCGGTTAGGGCCCAAAAGCCATTCCAGAAGCCCCACCTCCAGGTAGACCCGGGGAAGGCGCTCCGCCTCGGCGTAGCGAAGGAGGAGCCATTCCTCGTCCCGGTAGGCGTCCTTCCCCCCGGGGTGGGCCTTGAGGGCGGGGGAGAGGGCGAGGACCTTCTTGAAGCGCTCCGGATGCCTCCAGGCCTGCCACAAGGAGAAAAGCCCCCCCAAGGAGGCCCCCACCAAGACCACCTCTCCCAGGGGGCCGTGGGCCCCTTCCACCTCCTCCAGCACCCGGTGGAACTCCCTCTCGTAGGCCTCGCTGAAGCGGTACTCGGCGCTTCGGTCTATGGGCTCCACGAAGAGGAGGCGCACCGGCGGGACTTCCCCCGCCTCCAAAAGGGCCCGCGCCACCTTGTGCAACCCCGCGGTGCGGTAGAAGGCCACCCCGTCCTGGGCCACCAGGGTAGCCTTTGGGGAGGGCCCCGTCTCCGCCACGTAAAAGCGCCTCTCCCCCAGGCGGTGCCGGGCCACCCTGGGCTCCTCCTTGGGCTCCGGGGGGGCCTCGTAGCGGAAGCCGGGAAGCCTTATGGCCCTCGGGTAGCTCCACCAGGGGTTTTCCGCCTTCTCGGGGTTGTCGGGGTCAGGGAAGGGCCTTCCCTCCCGGTCCAGGAAGGCGTACTCCACGTAGGCCCCTTCAGGGAACTCCAGGGTGAGGGGCCCCGAGAGGGGGATGGGGCTCCTCTCCCAGTCGGTGAAGTCGCCGATGAGGGCGGCGGCCCCTTCCGGCGGGTAAAAGGTGGCGCTTCTTCGTCCTACCCGTACCACGCCTTTACTCTATCCTCTAGGCCCCCCAGGGCATCCCCCTCTCGCAGGTCAGGGCGGGCGCCAAGGGGCTTAGAGCTTATCCAGCTTCGGAAAGAGGGCGAGGAGCTCCTCCTCCGTGAGGCCCTCCCCCTCCTTCTCCGGGGTCCAGGCCAGGTGGAAGGCGAGGAGGGTGAAGGGGGTGCTCCCGGCGAAGGCCAGGAGGACTTGCCTCGCTCCCTCCCGGTCCAGGGCGCCGGGCTTGGGCAGGCTTCCCCGCACCGCGAGGAGGAGGGAGGCCACCAGGTAGCGCCCCCCGGGCTCCACCTTGGGGGTGTAGGGGGCTTCCACCCTCTTCCCCTCAAAGTGGCGGAAGGTCTCCCGGTAAGTGCTCCGGTCCTCCAGCATCCAGGCGTCAAACCGGGCCAGGACCTCTTCCTCGCTTCCCTCCTCGGCCTCGTAGCTTCCGAAGCGCCAGGCGGGGGCTTCCCGCAGGAGGAGAAGGACCACCTCGTCTAAGAGGTCCGCGAGGCCCTTGGCGGTGGTGGTGTCCGCCTCCTCGGCGAGGCGGCGGAGGGCTCTTTGCACCTCCGGGCGCACCAGGAGGGCGAGCCTGAGCCGCCCCACGCTGGCCGAAGCCCCCGCCTCCCCCACCCTTTGCAGTCCCCGCACCATGAGGAAGGCCACCAGGGCGAGGCCGAAGAAGACCAGGACGGGCGCTACCCCCAGGCTTCCCCCGCCCCCGGGGTACACGTACACCGGGCCCGGGGTAGGGTAGGGTAGGGGATAGGCGGGGGCGGGCCCTGGGCTCATGGGAGGCGGGGGCGAGGGCACGTAGGGCCTGCCCCCCACCCCGCCCCCGCTCTTCTGCCCCAGGGCGAGGCCGAGGAAGAGGAGGAGAAGGAGGGTCTGGAGGGGCTTCACGCCCCTTAGCATAAGGGCTTTGGGCCAAGGCCCTTTGCGTAAAACAGGGGATTCGCAGTAAACTTGACATAGGTAGGCTTAGGCTATGGACGAAGGCCAAGACGCCAAAGAGAGGAGGACAGCCATGCTGCCGGAAACCCTGCCCGTCTGCCCCGTGAGGGGTTCGGTCATCTACCCCACCATGGTCATGCCCATAGACGCGGGCCGGCCCATCTCCATCCGGGCCATTGACGAGGCCCTGGCCCGCGAGCGGGTGCTCCTCATCGTGAGCCAGAGGGACAAGGAGGTGGAAAACCCCAGGCCCTCGGACCTCTACGAGGTGGGCACGGCCTGCAACATCCTGAAGATGCGCAAGAACCCGGACGGCTCCGTCCAGGTCCTGGTGCAGGCCTTCGCCCGGGTGCGGGTGGTGGAGTGGCTGGACCTGGGGGACCACCTCGAGGCCAAGGGGGAGGTGGTCTCCGACGAGCCCGGGGACCCCATCACGGTGAAGGCCCTGGTGCGGGAGGTGAAGGACAAGTTCCAGGCCCTCCTCAAGGAGGGGAAGTACCTGCCCCCCGAGGTGGCCCAGTTCGTCCTGAACCTGGAGGACCCCTCCCAGCTCGCCGACTACATCGCCTTCCACATGGACTTCCGCCTCGAGGACAAGCAAAAGGTCCTGGAGACGGCCAACGTGGCCGAGCGGCTTAAGCACGTCTTGGTCCTTTTGGAGGCGGAGCTGGAGCTCATCGAAACCCAGCGGCGCATCCAGCAGCAGGTCAAGGAGGAGATAGACCGCAACCAGCGGGAGTACTTCCTCCGGGAGCAGATGAAGGCCATCCAGCGGGAGCTCCACGGGGAGGAGGGGGCGGAGGAGGTGGAGGAGTTCCGGCGGAAGCTCGCCGAGCTGGACCTTCCCCCCGTGGTGCGGCAGGAAGCGGAAAGGGAGCTCAACCGCTTCGCCCGCATGCACCCGGACTCCGCCGAGGCCAGCGTCATCCGCACCTACCTGGACTGGATCGTGAACCTTCCCTGGAACACCCGCACCGAGGACAACCTGGACCTGAAGCGGGCCAAGGAGATCCTGGAGCGGGACCACTACGGCCTGGAGAAGGTGAAGGACCGGGTCCTGGAGTACCTGGCGGTGCGCAAGCTCAAGGCGGAAAGGGCGAGGCGCGGGGAGATCCCCGCCGACGAGGTGAACAAGGGCCCCATCCTCCTCTTCGTGGGGCCCCCGGGGGTGGGGAAGACCTCCATCGCCAAGAGCATCGCCGAGGCCCTGGGGCGGAAGTACGTGCGGGTCTCCTTGGGCGGCGCGCGGGACGAGTCGGACATTAGGGGCCACCGCCGCACCTACATCGGGGCCATGCCGGGCCGGATCATCCAGGGCCTGAGGCAGGCCGGGACCAAGAACCCCGTCTTCCTCCTGGACGAGGTGGACAAGCTCGGCATCTCCTACCAGGGGGACCCGGCGGCGGCCCTCCTCGAGGTCCTGGACCCCGCCCAAAACAAGGAGTTCGTGGACCACTACCTGGGGGTGCCCTTTGACCTCAGCGAGGTGATGTTCATCTGCACCGCCAACTTCCCCCAGAACATCCCGGCCCCCCTCATGGACCGGATGGAGGCCATTGAGTTCACCAGCTACACCGAGCAGGAGAAGCTGGAGATCGCTAAGCGCTACCTCCTGCCGAGGCAGCTAAGGGAAAACGGCCTGGACCCGGACCAGGTGGTGGTGACCGAGGCCGCCCTCATGCGCCTCATCACCCACTACACCCGGGAGGCGGGGGTGCGGCAGCTGGAGCGGGAGATCGGGGCGCTTCTCAGGAAGGCGGCCCGGCAGATCCTGGAGGAGGGCAGGAAGCGCGTGCGCATCACCGAGCGCGACCTGGAGCGCTACCTCGGCCCGCCCCGCCACCTCCCCGAGACCGAGGCCCGGGAGCCCCAGGTGGGGGTGGCCACGGGGATGTACTACACCCCCGTGGGCGGGGACATCATGTTCGTGGAGGTCTCGGTGATGCCCGGCAAGGGCAACCTCATCCTCACGGGGCAGCTCGGCGACGTGATGAAGGAGTCGGCCCGGGCGGCGCTTTCCTACGCCAAGAAGAACGCGGGGCGCTTCGGCATCCCCCTGGAGAAGTTTGACAAGTCCGACATCCACATCCACGTCCCCGCCGGGGCCATCCCCAAGGAGGGCCCCTCCGCCGGGGTGGCCATCGTGAGCGCCTTGGTCTCCGCCCTCACCGAGGTGCCGGTGCGGCACGACATCGCCATGACCGGGGAGATCACCCTCACGGGAAGGGTCCTCCCCATCGGCGGGGTGAAGGAGAAGGTCCTCGGGGCGAGGCGGGCCGGGATCCGGGAGGTGATCCTGCCCAAGCAGAACGAGCCCGACCTCTCTGATATCCCTAAGCCCCTAAGGCAGAACATGACCTTCCACTTCGTGGAGCACCTGGACGAGGTTTTGGACCTGGCCCTGGTGGGGGGCCTGAAGGCCCTCGAGGCCCGCGCCAAGGAACCCAAGAAGCGCCCCGCCCGCAAGAAGCGGGAGCTCGTGGCCCACGCCTAAGTAAAGCCAGAGCGGGGGCCCAAGAAGCCCCAAAAAGGCCTTTTGCCTTTAGCCTAGGGCCTCCCGGTAGACCTCCAGGTACTCCGCCGTGATGCGCTCGGGGTGGAAGCGCTCGGCGGCGTATTCCCGGGCCCGCCTGCGCAGGGCGGGAAGCTCGGGGCTCGTGAGGAGCTCCACCACCGCCTCGGCGAAGCCCTCGAGGTCGCCAAGCTCCACGAGCCTTCCCACCTCCGGGGTCACGAGCTCCGGTACCCCGCCCACCGCCGTGGCCACCACGGGCACCCCTGAGGACAGGGCCTCGAGGGCCGCCTGGCCGAAGGACTCCTCCTCTGAGGCCAGGAGGAAGAGGTCCCCCGCCCCCAGCACCTCCTCCGGGTGAGGGGTGGGGGGGTGGAAGCTGACCCAGGGAGCCACCCCGAGCTCCTCCGCCACCCGCCTGGCCTCGGCCTCCTCGGGGCCTTTGCCCAGGAGGAGAAGCCTCGCGGGGAGCTTCCGCCGCGCCTTGGCGAAGGCCCGCACCAGGTCCGGCACCCGCTTGATGGGGCGGAAGTTGGAGGCGTGGACCAGGAGGAACTCTCCTTCCTCCGCGTAGAGGCGTTTTCTCTCCGGCCTCGGGTAAAAGCGCTCCGGGTCCACGGCGTTCGGGATGACCCTGGGCCGTACCCCGAAGGCCTTTTCCGCCTCCTTGGCCAGGGCCCGGCTCACCGCCGTGGTGGCCCGGGCCGCAAGAAGGGCCCGCCTGGTGGGCCCGTGGAAGGCGGGGTCCATGCCCAGCACAGAGACGTCCGTCCCGTGGAGGGTGTGGGCCAGGGGGAAGGCCTCCCCGAGGCCCAGGTAGGCCGCCGCCGCGTGGGGGATGGCGTAGTGGGTGTGCACCAGGTCCAGGCCGAGCCGCTTGGCCTCCCGCTCCAGGGTGCCCGCCAGGGAGAGGGTGTAGAGGGGCCCGGGGAAGACGGGGTAGTAGGGGAGGTCCACGGGCACGTAGACCACGGGGCTATCCCGAAAGAGGCGGAAGGGCCTTTCCGTGGCGAAGAGGTGGACCCGGTGCCCCATCCGGGCGAGCCTCTCCGCCAGCTCCGTGGCCACGATGCCGCTACCCCCAAGCCCGGGGTAGGCCACGAGGCCGAGGCGGAGCCCCGTCACCGCCCGACCAGGCTGGGGGAGAGGCCCCAGCGGCAGAGGACAGGAACCTTGGCCTGGAGCCCGCGCCGGGTCATGCCCCGAGTTTACCTCAGGGCCCGCAGCCCCAGGAGCAGGAAGAGGAGGTTGGCCCCCCAGGCCCCAAGCTCCGGGGGGATGGCCCCCACCCCGGCCAGGGAGCGCCCCAGGAAGAAGGCCCCGTAGTAGGCCAGGGAAAGGACCACGCTCATCCCCAGGGCGAGCCCCGCGCTCTTCCCGTAGCGGAGGGCCATGGCCGCCGCGAGGAGGACCAGGACCAGGTTGGAAAGGGGCAGGGCGAGCTTGGAGTGGAGCTCGAGCCGCGCCCGCCACTTCTCCAAGGGGGGCAAAAAGGGGTCCTTGAGCTTCCTCCAGGCCGCCGAGAGGCTATCCTGGCCGAAGCTGAAGGTGTCGGCGTAGTCGGCGATGGCCCGGGCCCGGGAGAGGTCCGAGGCCACCTCCAGGGTCTTCCCCTGGCTCACCGCCCGGAAGACCCGGCGCACCTGGGCGAGGAGGTCAGGGGCGGTTTCCAGCCCCGGCACCTGGCCGAAGTCCACCTGGTAGTAGCGGTAGTTCCTGAGGGTGAGGGTCTTGTCCTCCCAGGTGCCCCGCTCGGCGAAGAGGAAGGTCCCCACCTCCCCCTGGAAGGCGGTGATCCGCACCCCCACCATCTCCTTGGCCTCCGGGTCAAAGTCCTGGAAGTAGAGGCTCTTGCCCTGGCCTATGGGGATCTGCATCCCCTTTAAGCGGAAGAGGCCCGCCCCTTGGGTGTGGATCTCGTCCCACCAGGCCACCCGCACCCGGTTGTTGGCCTCGGGGACCACGTACTCCTGGAGGTAGAGGGCGATGAGGGAGAGGAGGGCCCCGAGGAGGAGGAGGGGCAGGGCCGCCCGAAAGAGGGGGATACCGGCGGAGAGGAGGGCGAACTGGGCCCCCTCGGCGGCGAGCCTTCCGAAGAGGAGGACGGTGGCCGTGACCAAGGCGATGGGGAAGACCTGCACCAAGACCCCGGGCACGTGGTAGGAGAGCCAGCGGAGGATCTTGGGGATGGGGACCCCCTCAAGCCACCTGGCCCCGGCGTAGAAGAAGCCGAAGAGGAAGACGGCGGTGAGGAAGAGGAGGGCGAGGAGGAAAAGGGGGAGGCCCTCCTTGAGAAGGTGGCGGTAGAGGGTCATGGGAGGCGCTTGGCGTAGGCCTCGAGGCGTCCCGCCTGGGGCGGAAGCTTGGTGCTGGCCTGGACCTTACCCCCTACGAAGCGGAGGTACAGCCGGGCCGAGGCCCCCTGGCCCTTCAGGGTGGCCTTCCCCTCTTGGTAGAGGAAGCTCCCCAGGACCAGGGCCTCCCTGGCCTTCAGGTCGGCCACCAGGGTCTCGGCCTGGAGCCTCGGGCTTTCCGCCCGAACGCTTCCTTTTAGGATGACCACGTCCTCGGCGAAGAGGGCCAGGGCCCGCTCCGCCCGGAGGTTTTTGAAGTCGGGATTGCTGAAGGCAAGCCCCGCGAAGCGCGCCTCCTGCTTCGGGATGTCGTGCTCCAGGCTCTCCGCCAGGAAGGTTTCCTTTTGCGAGAGGAGCTCCACCTTCCTGGCCCGCACGAAGCTTCCTTCCTTGTACTCTATGTAGCTTCCCTTGAGGCGGAGGCCGTTTTCGTTGTCGGTGAGGACCCCTCCCTGGGGTAGGGTGGTGATCCCGGTTTCCAGGTCCAGGCGCTCTGGCCCGAAGGGCTCCACGCTGAAGGCGGCGAAGCGGGCAGCCAGCGCCAGCCCGAGGGCGAACCAAAGGACGAGGCCCCTCATACCCCAGCACTTTACCGCAGGTTTCTTAGGGACCGCTGAGGGCGGGGTTTGGTAGAGTTGAGGCCGTGCGCGTCCTCGCCCTGGGCCTCGCCATAGCTCCCCTCTTTCCCCCCCTCGCCCTCCTCGCCCCCCTCTTCCTCCCTTGGCTCAAGGGGCTTTCCCCTTTGGCCAGGGGCCTCCTTGCCGCCTACGCCCTTTCCCTTCTCCTGCCCGCCCTTTTCGCCCCCGAGCCCCTGGCCTTCCCTCTCGCCCTAGGGCGGGCCCTCTACGTCCTGGGGCTGGTGGGGGCTGGGGTGGCCCTGGCGCGGCGGGGGGTGGGCCTGAGGCCCCTCGGGTACGGCCTCCTTTTCCTTTACTCAACCGCCTTCCTCGCCACCTACCTGGCCTTCGGGGACCGGGCCTGGACGGTGCGCCTCATGCACCCCTTTCACAGCCCCGTGGGCCTTGGCCTCATGGGGGCCCTGGGGGTCTTCCTCGCCCTCTACCTCCGCTACCCCCTTCCCCTTCGCCTCCTCCTCGGGCTTCTTGGAGGGGGGGTTCTCCTCCTCTCCGGGAGCCGGGGGGGGATGCTGGCCCTCTTCCTCGGGGGGGCGGGGGGGCTCCTCTTCCGGGCCCGGGGGGGGTGGGCCCTGGGGGTGGCCGGGCTCCTCCTCTTCCTGGCCGCCTTCCTGGATAACCCCGTGGCGGGGCGCTTCCTGGAGGCCCACCTCTCGGGGCGGGAGGTCCTTTGGCTCCGGGCCTACGAGGTCTTCCAGGCCCACCCCTGGACCGGGGTCGGGCCCTACCTCCTGGGGGACTACCTGAAGGGCACCCTTCTCGGGAACTGCTTCCTCTTCCCCCTCCTCGAGGCCCGGGGGCTTTCCTGCCCCTCCTGGCTCGTGCCCTTGGGCGGGCTTTGGACCTTCGCCCACAACCACCTCCTCCAGGCCCTGGGGGAAGGGGGCCTTTTCGGGGCCCTCGGGCTTCTCCTCCTTTCCGGAGGGTTCCTGGCCGCGGCCTTTGGCGAGGGGTTCCTCTTCTCCCTCCTCCTCGCCTACCTGGCCATGGGCATGGTGGACAACCCCTTCAGCGTGCCAAGCCCCTTTAGGGGCGAGGTCTTCTTCCTCCTCGGGGGCATGGCCCTGGCCCGGGGCGTGCGCCTTCCTCTCGCCCTCGTCCTCGCCGGGGCGGTGTCGGTCCTCTGGAGCCCCCCTTTCCTCTACCTGGCCACCCGTCCCCCCACCCCGCCCCCGGCCCTCGCCTACCTGGCGGTGCCCCCGGGGGAGGGGGTGGGGCTTTTGCGCCTCGAGGGGGCTTCCGGCTACCGGGTCCAGGTCTACCTCTGCCAGAAGGGCTGCCAGCGGCTCGGCTGGGAGTGGGACGGGGCCAACCCCATCGCCTTCCCCCTGCCCGAGGGCCTCTCCCCGGGGCGCTACCGCCTGCGGATTCTCCTCTTCTCCGCCCACCGCCTGGCCCTAAAGCCCCGCTACCTCTTGGAGGAGGAGGTGGTGCGGTGAGGGCCTTCCTGGGCGCGCTGGCCCTGGTCCTGGGGCTCGGGGTGGCCCTCTTCGGCCTCCGGGGAGCCTTTACCCTCCTTCCCCTGGAGGAGGCCCCCTGCAGGCCCGCCCCCTTGCCCCAAAGGGCGGAGCTCTACGCCAACGGGGCGGTGGAGATCCCCCTTTGCCGAAAAGCCCAGGTGGTCTTCCTTCTTCAGGGCACCCCTGCGGGCGGCCACGGCCCCTGGGCCATGGTGGTGGAGGGGAAGCGGGTCCTCTGGCAGGGGGAGGTGCTGGGGGTGAGGGAGGTCAAGGTCAGGACCTCTGGGCGCGGGATGCTCGCCCTGGCGTTTCCCAACGACCTTTACCAGCCTCCCGAGGACCGGAACCTCTTTCTCCTCGGGCTCAAGGTGGAGCCCCCCTAGCGGAAGAGGGTGAGGAGGGCCAGGACCGCCCCTATGGCGGTGAAGAGGAGCATGGCCTTGTTGAAGGCGGTGTTGATCTCGGCCTTGACCTCCTGCCGGAGGCCTTCCAGCTTGCCCTCTAGGGCCTGGGCGCGTTCCTCCAGCTTGGCCTCTGCCTGCAGGATGCGTGCTTCCAACTCGCCCTTGACTTGCCGGATTTGGCCTTCCAGCTTGGTTTCGGTGCGCTGGATGTGGTCTTCCAGTTCGGTTTTGACCTGCTGGACCCGCTCGTCCAGCTTAGTTTCCACTTGCTGGATCCGGCTTTCCAGCTTGGCCTCCACCTGCTGGATGCGGGCTTCCAGCCTGGCCTCCACGCCGCGCACCTCTTCCCGGAGGCCGTCGATCCGCCGGGAGAGGTCCTGGACCAGGGGCGGAAGCACCTGGACCGTGGCCTCCACGATGCCCTCCAGCTTTTCCAGGCGCTCCAGGAGGCGGTCTTCCGGCATGTCCCCATTTTAGCGCAGGCTCAGGCCGAAGGAGAAGCTGAGCCCGGTGGCCTCGCCGTACTGCCCCTTGAGGACATTTTGCGCCCTCACCTCGTAGGCGAAGCACCCATCGTAGTAGCGGAGGGTGAGGCCGTAGCGGCTCAGGCCCCCCTCGCCCACCCCCCCTTCCAGAGCCGCCCAGAGGGCCTGGCAGCAGGCCCGGTCGGGCAGGGGCGGGGCGTAGGCCAGGCGGAGCTCGCCGAAGCTTCCCCGCACGTAGGCCAGGCGGAGGGTGCCCAGGGCCTCCTCCCGGTACTCCGCCTCCAGCCGGTCCAGCCGGTAGCCTAGGGGGTTTTCCAGGGTGTAGCGTAGGGAGAAGGGTCCCAGGCGGCCTTCCAGGAATAGCCTCTGGAACTCGTCCCGGTTCTCATAGATGAAGGGCGGAGTCTTCTCCAAGGGTTCAAGCCTTCCGGCGTACCCCAGCCGCAGGGCCAGCGCCCCCTCCTGGAAGCCCCCCTCCACACTTCCCCCCAGCGCCAGATAGGGGGCGTAGGGGGTCCTGGGGTAGAAGGCGGCGAGGAGGGTGGGGGAGAGGGTGAGGCTAAGGGGGCCTTCCCTGAGGGTTTGGCGGTAGCTCCCCTCCACCCCTAGGGTCCAGCCCTGGCTCCTCCCCGTCTCGGCGTAGCGCAGGAAGGGGCTTAGGGTGAGGCCTTCCACCCGAAAGGTGGGGGCGTAGCGGGCCTCGAGGCGGGGGGTGTTGGTATCGGGGGGAGTGGGGGTAGAGGAGAAGAAGAGGTCGTCCCAGTACGCCTTTACCCCCGCGGCGTAGCCGAGGCGCGCCTCCGCGCCCCTTCCCCCTTCCCGGAGGCCGAGCTGAAGGGCCTCCTTGGGGGTGTTCAGCCCGGTGGCGAGCAGGGTGAGGCGCCTTTCCCACCGCCCGATCTCCTCGCCGGGCTTGGGGAGGGGGAAGTCCTGTAGGCCCAGGGTAAGGCCCCCGCTTTCGCTTCCCGAGAAGACGAGAGGGCTTTTGAGTTCGGGCCTTCGGTTGGCGTTGGCCCGGGCCTCTCCCAAGGGGATCTCCAGGCCCCAAAGCCCCAAGGAGGCCTCTCCCAGAAGCTCCCCCGTCTTTGGGTCAAAGCGGGCCTCCACCATCCGTAGGCGCGCCTCCTCCCCGCATGGGCAGGGTGTGGCGAGGAAGCCCTTTAACCGGGCCTCCTCCCGGGTGAACCGGGCCTCCTCCGCCCGCACCCGGTAGGCGGGGCTTTCCAGCTCCACCCCTTGGCCTAGGGGAGGGGTTTCCAGGAGGAGGCGCTCGGCCCTGGCCTTAAGCCGCCCCCTTTCCAGGCGCGCCCCGTAAAGGGTCTTCCCCTCGAGCCTTTCGGCCTCGAGGCGCCACCCCTGGGCCTCGCCCCGCAGCTCCTTGGCCTGAAACCCCTCTCCCTCCCGGTAGCGGAGGAGGGGGGCCTCCAGGTAAAGCCCCTCCCGCTCCAGGCAGGCCCTCCCCTCGAGGACCAGGACCTCGCCATCGTAGCTCAGGTTTTCCCCACCCAGGAGGCCCTCTTCGCTTTCCAGGGTGTAGGGCCGTTCCGCGCACGGGCCCGCCAAGGCGGCGCCCAGGAGGATGAACCAGGCCAGCCCCCGCTGCATGGAAAAGAGGATACCCCAGCTTCAGGGCTTCCAGCCCGAGGGGGCCGCCGGGTAGGGCGGGGCCTGGTTCCGCTTAAGCTCCACCCGGAAAAGCCGGCTTAAGGTGACCGCGCCCCCGGTCTGGGCCGCCTCCCCCAGGGCCCGGTCCAGGAGGGCGGCGAGCTCCATCAGGAAGCGGTCCTGCCGGGCCTTGTCTGCGGGCAGGGCCCCGAAGGTGAAGCAGGCGGGGTTCACCGCCTGGCAGTGCCTCTCCAGGCGGAGCTTCCCCCCGAGGAAGTAGAGCCGCCACCCCCCGAGGTCCACCCGGTACCCCGCCTTGAGGTGGTCCCGGTACTGGAGGGAGAGGGCTTCCCAGAGGGCCCGGGCCTCCCCGCCCCTCGGGCTTAGGGTGTAGCGCCAGGCCTTGGCCCCGCCCGTCGTCAGCGTCTGGCTTCGGGTGAGCCCCCAGTCCTGGGCCAGGACCGGGCCCCACAAGGCCAGGGCGAGAACCATCCAGCGGATCACGGGACCCATTTTACTCAGACGGCTCAGCGGAAGAGGGTGAGGAGGGCCAGGACCGCCCCGATGGCGGTGAAGAGGAGCATGGCCTTGTTGAAGGCGGTGTTGATCTCGGCCTTCACCTCCTGGCGAAGATTTTCAATGCGCTCTTCCAGCTTGCTTTCTACTGCCTGGATTCG
>NZ_JBAMMI010000056.1:0-4957 GCF_039793865.1 Thermus sp. | reverse complement strand
CGGGGGGAGGGGGTGAAGGTTTATGCGGGGTATGCGGGAGGTGCAAGTTTTGAGGTAGGGGGTTCTTTAGGGGGAGCGCCCGTTCAAGCTTCAGGGCCCCCGCCTCGAGACCAGGGCCGGGGCGAAGCGCGGCAGGGGGAACCACTTGCCCCGGCCGTCCGGGCAGTCCCCGTTTGGGCCCCGGTCGGTGAGGCCCACGAAGCGCCCGCCCCCAAGGTAAGCCAGGCCCGAACCCAAGGAGGGTAGTGCCTCCGTGGGCCAGCCCGCCCTCAGGGCCCGCTCCACCTCCCCGGGGGTGAGATGGGGGTTGAGCGCCCGAACGGGCGTGGGGGGAAGGGGGTAAACCCCCACCACCGCCTGGGCCAGGGCAAGAGAGCCCAACAGCCTCTAAAACGTAGGCCACCTGGGCCCGATGGATTCAAGCCCAGGCGTGTAGCCCTTACGGGATCGTTTTTACGGTATCCCCGCGCTGGCGCGGACCAGCGCGGGGAATCGTATCACAGGTTGCGCAGGACCACGTAAAGCCCCACGGCGAAGTAGAAGGCAAACCACCCCACGAGGAGCCTCACCCCTAGGTCGCCAAAGCGCTCCACCCGGGAGGTGGGGTCGCCCCCCTTAGGCCCGGCACCCGAGGCGTAGAGGACCTGGGCCAGGTAGACGGTGACGGGAATGGCCGCCAGGGCGGTGACCACGAAGTAGAGAATGGAGCCCCAGTCCCAGACGAAGGGGTAGGCCCAGACGCTGTACCCTAGGCGCCCCCAGGCGCCCGCCCGCATGGCCTCCCGCACCAGCCCCACCAGGAGGAGGGCCCCCAAGTAGAGGCCCAAGGTACCCAAAGCCCCCTCCTTGGTGGCCCGGGAGGCGTGGAGGTAAAAAAACCCCCCCACCACCAAGGCCATCAGGGCCAAAAGCAGGGCGAAGCCCAGCTCCCTTCCCTGGGTAAAGGCCCAGAGCAGGCCGAAGCCCGCGAAGAGGATGCCTCCCAGGCGCAGGGCACCCTGTCCTATGCGTTCCACGAAGGCGAGGAAGGTGGCGGGCACGTCCTCGCGCCTGCGGAAGTACCAGGCGAAGAGGTGAAGCATCACTCCTAGGGATAGGGCGGCCTGCCCGAAGAGCAGAGCGGCGAAGCGGGAGAGGTTATAGCCGTGGAAGCGGGTACCGCTCGTGTCCGCTACCCCTCCCGGGGCGTACCACTCCAGGAAGCGCGAGGGGTAGAGGCCCGCGCTGGACAGGCTGTGCATGGTGAAGCCCGCCAGGAGGAGGAGCGCCAGGCTCACGTAACCCACCCCCGCCACGTTGCCCCTGAGGTAGAGGACGTAGAGCAGGAGGTAGCCCAGGGCCACCACGGGGATGAAGAGGGTGGTCCATAAGCCCATCAGGGTGGTGGCGCTGTACCAAGCGGGGTCGTAGATCACCTGCACAAAGAGGAGGGGGGCGATGCCCATGGTGATGCCGAGGCCCGTGGCCTGGACGGCGAGACGCACGGCCACCCGGGCGAGCCTCTGCCAGTTCTCCTCGGGACGCCGAAGACCGTAAAGCCCCAGGATAAGGCTCCCTATGGCCGTGGTGACGAAGAAGATGTGTAGCACGTAAGTGACCACCAGGAGGATTTCCACCAGCCCCGGGTGCACCGGGCTCCCCAGAGGGTCGCGCATGGCGAGAAAGGCTTCCGGCTTCATTGACCACCTCCTTGCGCCTTAGCACCGTAGTATTCACGCACGAACTTTTCCAGGTAAGCCGCCATGAAGTCCCGTTCCTCCGGCGTGCCCACCACGGGATGCATGAAGGGGAAGCCGCCTATGGCCTCGAGGTAGGCGCGGATCTGTTCCTTGCTCGTCATTCCCCGCCGGGCAAACATGACCGCGAGAGGACGCATCCCCCCGAGGAAGGCGGTCTGGCGGCTCACGGTGTGGCAGCTGGAGCACTCCAAGGCCACCAGGGACCGGCCCGCCTTCACCGGGTCCACCCCCCCGCCTCCCGCCGAGGCCGCCGCCTTGGCCCCCGGGGCCACGGCGAAGGGCAGGTGCTTGAGCACCCCCTCCTGGTTGAGAAGGGGTTCCTCGGCCTTCAACCCCCTGGCGGGGAGGTCCACGTACCGGATCTGGTTAGAGGCCATGTAGCCGTAGATGACGTCGGGCTTGCGGAGGACCTCCCGCGTCCTTTCGGTGCCGAAGAGGCCCAGGAAAGCCAGGGCCAGGGCGCCGTAGGCCAACACGGGATGGGCCGCCAGGTTAGGCCGGACCAGGGCTAGAACCAGGAGCAGGAAGGTGGCCAGGACCCCCACCGCCATCTCGGCAAAGAACACCGGCTGGATGGCCTGCGGCACCCTAAGGAGCGTCTTGGCGTGCTCGGGCAGGCTGGGCATGTACCAGAGGAGAACCAGCCCCACGCCCACCAGGAGCCCCACCAGACCAACACGCCCCGCCAGGGGCACCACCTCCTTCCTGGCCGGGTGGTCCTTGGGCAGGCTTCCCGCCACCAGGAGGGCGTATAGGGCCGTGAGGGCGAACATGAGGCCGAAGCGGGCGAAGAGCATGGGCCAGAAGGTGGGGTTGTAGAAGCCGTCCAGGCTCAAGCCGCTCTGCATCCAGGCTCCCGGGGTCAGCTTGAAGCCTAGGATGCCCACGATAATGGCCAAGGTGCCGCTGGCCGCCAGGGCCAGGATGAGGCCGATGCGGGCGTGCGTTCTGGGGTTCACCCGGCCGAAGGTGTAGTAGTAGACGGCGATGCCGAAGACGTCGATGATGAACCAGAACCACTCCGAGGCCCAGTAGAAGACGAAGTTGTGGATGAGGGTGGAGATGCCCCGGGGGTTGCTGGCGGTGACGGAGAACCAGATGCCCACCCCAAACATGGCCCCCAAGGTGTAGGCCAGCATGAGAAGCCTTAGGGCCGAGGCCTTGAGGTAGTCCATGAGGTACGGCTTATCTTCCAAGAGCGCCTTGCGCTCCACCCACCAGTTGAACCAGGTGGCGGCCACGGTGACGTGGGAGAATATGACGTGGGCCACGGCCACGATGGCCACCAGGAAGGCGGAGTGGAAGAGGAACCCTTCCCAAACCGGATACACGATGACCTCCTTTCTAGGGCTCAGCCCCTGGGGGTATGACCAATGAAGGACCGGGGCAAGCCCTACAAGGGTGATTTTGGGGGGGAGGGCAGGGACATGTGTCCTTTGCGACGGCGAAGGTGTGCTCTAGACTGCAAACTCCCGGTGCTCCCTTCCGCCCACCCCGGAGAAGGAGCCCATTGGGTAGCGCAAAACTTGCTCCTGCCCCACGGCCTCCGAGGAAGCAGAAGCGATAAGGCCTACGGGTTGACCAGGCTCTGACACTCCCCGGCCACGATGAGGGCTGGACATGGACGTGCGGCTTGCCCTGCCCCTGTCGCGGACCGAGGAGGCCCTCCCCCGCCTAGACGCCCTGGGTCTTGGGGCCGAGGTCTACCTGGACCCGGCCCTCCTGGAAGAGGACGGCCTCTTCCAGGCCCGCCCCCCGGTGCCCCTCTCCGCCCACCTCCCCTTCTGGAACCTGGACCTGCTCTCCCCGGACCCCGAGGTCCGGGGCCTCACCCTGAGGCGCCTCCTCTTCGGGCTGGACCGGGCGGCGGAGCTTGGGGCGGACCGGGCCGTCCTGCACTCCGGCATCCCCCACGGGCGGACCCCGGAGGAGGCCCTCTCCCGGGCCGAGCCCCTCGCCGAGGCCCTGGGCCCCCTGGTGCGCCGGGCCCGCGCCTTGGGGGTGCGCCTCCTCCTGGAGAACACCCACGAGCCCAACCCCGAGGCCCTAACCCCCGTACTGGAGGCCCACGGGGGCGCTTTGGGCTTCTGCTTTGACGCCGCCCACGCCCGGGTCTTCAGCCGCACCCCGGACCCCGCCCCCTGGCTCGCCTTGCTCCCTGAGCACCTCCACCTGAACGACACCGACGGGATCTACGACCGCCACTGGGGCCTGGGCCAGGGGGTGCTGGACCACGGGGCCTGGCTCGGCCCCTTCCTGGACCGGCCCCTGGTGCTGGAGGTGCGGGAGGGCCTCGAGGCCTCCCTCGCCTTCCTCAAACGCCTTCAGGGGGCCTTGGAAGGCCAGGGGGCCCTTTTGGGGTGAAGCCTTGGCCAGGAGAAAGGCGAAGGAACCCCAAAGGCGCCTTTCCCGAAGCCCCCACGGGGGCTTACCCGGCACGAGGTGGACCCACCGCTTGCCATACCCAACCCATGTAGGGTATGCTTGGAGCGGGACGCAAGTCCTTTCTGGGAGGTGGACCATGAGGCAGCGCACCGGCTGGTTGCTCCTGGCGGCGGTTTCGGCCCTTGGCGGCGCCCAGGCTCAGGGCCTTACCCTGGGAGAGCACCTGGTTCTAAGGGGCTATACCGGGCAGGCCTTCGGTAAGGCCATGGCCGAGGTCCTGGGCCTGAAGAGCGTCCACGTCCTCACCAACAACACCTCCATCTGCGCCGCCCTGGTGGGGGCCATGGGGGCGGGCTACCTGGACGCAGAGGGCAAGCGGCGCATGGCGGTCACGGTCCTGCCGAGCCCCGCCGAAGTGCCTCCCCTCACCCCCAAGGAGGAGGCCGTGGCCCTCATCTTCGGCGGCCAGGCCACCCCGGAGACCAACTACGGCCTCACCCTGGAGTCCCTCAGGTCCTTGGCCAAGGCCAACTACCCCGGGGCCCTCTTCTTCCACCTCCGCATCTGGGCCCCGGGCTTCGTGGGTAAGGCGGCCCAGGAAGACGCCGAGGTGGGGCGCTACCTCGCGGCCAAGGGGAACCTTTACGCCGTCACCGCCGACCTGAACGCCAAGGTGGTGCGGCTTTGGCAGGTGGCGGTGAAGGACGGGAAGCAGACCACCGTCAAGGAACTCGGCACCGTTCCCCTGAACCCCGCCTGGGAGGACCTCCTCCGCCGCTCCCTCTAAGGAGGCCTCACTCCACCCCGGGGCCAGGCCCCGGGGGTTTCTTTAT
>NZ_JBAMMI010000055.1:0-4976 GCF_039793865.1 Thermus sp. | reverse complement strand
TAACTTAGAGGGCAAGGAGGGGGAGAATGCAGGTAAGCGCGAAACCCTGGCTGGCCCATTACGACCCCGGTGTCCCCACCGAAGTGGAGGTGCCTCCCATCCCCCTTTGGCGCTTTCTGGAGGAAAGCGCCCGCCGCTTCCCCGAGAGGACAGCCTTGGAGTTTTTAGGAAAGTATCTGAGCTATCGGGAGCTATGGACCCTGGTCCGCCGCTTCGCAAAGGGGCTCGAGGACCTGGGGGTGCGCCCTGGGGACCGGGTGGCCATCATGCTCCCCAACACCCCCCAGTTCGTCATCGCCTTCTACGGCACCCTCCTCGCCGGGGGCGTGGGGGTGAACGTCAACCCCCTTTATACCCCAAGGGAACTCCGCCACCAGCTTCTGGACGCGGGGGCGGAGACCTTGGTGATCCTGGACCACCTCCTCCCCCGCTTCCTGGAGGTGGAGAAGGAGGTCCCGGTGAAGCGGGTGGTGGTCGCGGGGATCAAGGACTTCCTCCCCTTCCCCAAGAACCTCCTCTACCCCCTGAAGGCGAAAAGGGACAAACTTCCCCTGGGCTTCCCCAAGCGGAAGGGGTTCCACGCCTTCACCGAGCTCCTCAAGCGCCCTCCCGCCGAGCCCCACCCCATAGACCCCGAGGCCCCGGCCCTCCTCCAGTACACCGGGGGCACCACGGGCCTCGCCAAGGGGGCCGTGCTCACCCACAAAAACCTCGTGGTCAACGTCCTGCAGATCGACGCCTGGGACCCCACCTCCAAGGACCTCGTGGGCAAGGGGGTGATGCTCGGGGCCCTGCCCTTCTTCCACGTCTACGGCATGACCGTGGCCATGAACTACGGCCTCTACGCCGGCTACAAGCTCGTGCTCCTCCCGAGGCCGGAGATCAAGGCCATCGTGGAGGCCATAGAGAAGCACCGGGTCACCCACTTCCCCGGGGTGCCCACCCTCTACGTGGCCTTCAACCACTTCCCCGGCATAGAGAAGCGGGACGTGAAGAGCATCCGCATCTGCATCTCGGGGGCCGCGCCCCTCCCCGTGGAGGTGGCCAAGCGCTTTGAGGAGATCACCGGGGCGAGGCTCATTGAGGGCTACGGGCTCTCCGAGGCAAGCCCCGTCACCCACTGCAACCCCGTCCTGGGAAAGGCCAAAAAGGGCTCCATCGGCCTGCCCCTCCCCAGCGTGGACGCCAAGGTGGTGGACGAGGAGGGCAAGGAGGTCCCCATCGGCGAGGTGGGGGAGCTCATCGTCAAGGGCCCCAACGTCATGAAGGGCTACTGGAACCGCCCCGAGGAAACGGAGCGAACCCTAAAGGAGGGGTGGCTCTTCACCGGGGACCTGGCCCGCATGGACGAGGAGGGCTACTTCTACATCGTGGACCGCAAGAAGGACCTGATCATCGCCGGGGGCTACAACATCTACCCCCGGGAGGTGGAGGAGGTCCTCTACCAGCACGAGGCCGTCCAGGAAGCCGCCGTGGTGGGCGTCCCCGACCCCTACCGGGGCGAGACCGTGGCCGCCTTCCTGGTCCTCAAGCCCGAGTACCGGGGGAAGGTGAGCGAGAAGGACATTGAAGCCTTCTGCCGCCAAAACCTCGCCGCCTACAAGGTCCCCCGCATCCTGGAGTTCCGCGAAAGCCTCCCCAAGTCCGGGGTGGGGAAGATTTTGAGGCGGGAGCTTCGGGAGGAGTTCACCCGGCGGGGCGCTTAGCGGGCCCGGGCCACCGCCTCCCGGAAGGCCTCCACCGCCCGGTCCACCTCCTCCTCCGTGGTGAAGCGGCCCAGGAGAAGCGAAGGGAAGCCCGGGCCTCCTTGGGGGAGCGGCCGATGGCGAGGAGGACGTGGGAGGGCTCGAGGCTCCCCGCCGAGCAAGCCGACCCCGAGGAAACCGCCACCCCCAGGAGGTCCATGGTGAGGAGCAGGGCCTCCCCGTCGGCCCCCTTCACCGTGACGTTCACCAGCTTGGGAAGCCTTCTTTCGGGGTGGCCGTTGAGCTCCACCCCCTCCACGGCGAGGAGGCCGGCCTCGAGGCGCCTCCTTAGGGCGAGGAGCCTGGGGACCTCCTCGGGGAGGAGCCGCAAGGCCTTCTCCAGGGCCACCGCCAGTCCGTGGGCCAGGACGGGGCTCTGGGTGCCCCCCCGCCTCCCCCCCTCCTGCTTGCCCGGCACCAGGGGGAAAAGCTCCACCCCCTGGCGCACCAGGAGGGCCCCCACCCCCTTGGGCCCGTAGAACTTGTGGGCGCTCAAGGAGACCAGGTCGGCCCCCACCTGGTCCATGCGGAAGGGCACCTGGCCCACCGCCTGCACGGCGTCCGTGTGGAAGAGGACCCCGTGGGCGTGGGCCACCTCCGCGATCTCCCGCACCGGGTAGAGGGTGCCGAGCTCGTTGTTGGCGGCCATGACGCTCACCAAGAAGGTGTCCTCCCGCAGGGCCTCCCGCACCTGTTCCGGGTATATAAGGCCGTGGCGGTCGGGCTGGAGGCGGGTCACGGAAAAGCCTAGCCTCTCCAGAAGCCTCGAGGCCCCAAGGACGGCGGAGTGCTCCACCTCGGTGCTCACCAGGTGGCCCCGGCCCCGGGCCAGGGCCACCCCCAGGAGGGCCAGGGCGTCGGCCTCGGAGCCCGAGGCGGTGAAGACCACCTCCCGAGGCCCAGCCCCGAGGAGGGCGGCCACCTTTTCCCGGGCCTCCTCCAGGACCTTCCGGGCCTCCTGGCCGAAGCGGTGGATGCTCGCGGGGTTGCCGAAGATCCCCTCCACCTCCCGCATGGCCTCCCGCACCTCGGGGTCTAAGGGCGTGGTGGCGGCATAGTCCAGGTAGACCTTCAACTGGCCTCCAGCTGAATGAGGCGCTTGGCCTCAAGAAGCCTCCGCTCCTCAATGAGGTCCCGGAGGGTGGTACCGCCCAGGACCTGGCGCACCGCCAGGTCCACCCGCTTCCAGAGGAGTTCCGTGGAGCACTGCCCCACCTTGGCGCAGGACTCGGGGTCCTCTATGCAGGAAACCGGGGCCAGGCTTCCCTCCAGGGCCTCCACCACCTCCAGGGCGGTCACCCGCTCGGGAGGGCGGGCCAGGCGGTACCCCCCCCTGGCCCCCCGCACGGAGCGGACGAACCCAGCGCGGCGGAGCTGGGCGGCGATCTGCTCCAGGTAGTGCTGGCTGATGCCTTGGGCCTCGGCCACCTCCTTCAGGGGGACGGCCTCGGGAGCGCGGAGGCCGATCTCCACCAGGGCGCGAAGCCCGTACTGGGCCTTCGTGGAAACCCACATGGCCCCATTATACCCCTATTTCCCGCCCGAAAATCCGGCTTTTACCAGGGCGAGGCCGAAGAGAAAGGCCTGGAAGAGGACCACGCTGGCCCCGCTGGGCCAGTCCAGGAGGAGGGAGAGGAAAAGCCCCCCCAGGGTGGAAAGGAGGGCCAGGAGGAGGGAGAGAAGGGTCATCTGGGCAAAGGTGCGGGCCATGAGCCTAGCCGCCGCCCCGGGGATGACCAAAAAGGCCGCTACCAGGAGGATCCCCACCACCTTCACCGAAAGCACCAGGCTCACCGCCAAGAACGCCGAAAGGAGGTAGTCGTGGAGCGCCACGGGCACCCGGTCGGCCAGGGCCAGCTCCCGGTCAAAGGTGGCGTAGGCCAGAGGCCCCCATAGGGGCAGGAGGAAAAGGGCCAGGAGGACCATAAAGCCCACCGCCAGGAGGTCGGCGGGCCCCACGGCGAGGAGGGAGCCGAAGAGGTACCCCATGGCGTCCCCCACGTACCCCTTGGCCTTGGCGAGGAAGACGGCCCCCAGGGCCACGGAAAGGGCGAAGAAGACCCCGATGGCCGTGTCTTCGGAAAGCTCGGTGCGCTCCTTGACCCAGGTGATGGCCAGGGCCACGAGGACGGTGAAGGGCAGGGCAAGCCAGAGGGGCTCCCCCCTTAGGAAAAGCCCCAGGGCCACCCCGGCGAAAGCGGCGTGGGCCAAGCCGTCCCCCAGGAAGGAGAGGCGCCTTTGCACCACGAAGGGGGAGAGGAAGCCCGAAAGGAGGGCCACAAGGAGCCCGGCGAAGAGGGCGCGCTGGAAGAAAGGGTAGGCCAGGGCCTCAAGCACGGCCGCCCTCCACGAAGAGGCCGTGGGCGTGGCCCACGTGGCCGAAGGCCTGGCGCAGGCACTCCTCGGAAAGGGCCCGCTCGGGAGGGCCGAAGCCCACCACCCGGCGGTTCAGGACCAGGACGTGGCTGGCGTGGTGGGCCGCCTCCCAGTCGTGGGTGATCATGAGGACTGTGGCCCCGGATTCCCTCTGGTAGGCCTCGAGGTAGCGGTAGAGGTCCTCCTCCCCCACCCGGTCCACCCCGGTGGCGGGCTCGTCCAGGAGGAGAAGCCGGGGCCTGCGGATCAGGGCCCGGGCCAGGTAGACCCGCTGGAGCTGCCCCCCGGAAAGCCGCCCCAGGGGACGGTGAGCGAGCTCCAAAGCCCCCACCCGCTCCAGGGCCGCCGTGGCCCTTTCCCGCTCCCTCGCCCCCAGGCGGAAGGGCCAGCGCCGCCATAGCCCCGTGGCCACGAGCTCCAGGGCCAGGGCGGGGAAGGAGCGGTCAAAGGTCTTGATCTGGGGCACGTAGCCGAACCAAAGAGGGTCGGCCTGGCCCGCAGGACGGCCGAAGACGAGGACCTCCCCCCGGTAGGGCACCAGGCCCAGCACCGCCTTCAAGAGGGTGCTCTTCCCCGCCCCGTTAGGCCCCACGATGGCCACGAAGGCCCCTTCGGGAACGGAGAGCTGGACCTCCTCCAGGGCCTGGAACTCCCCAAAGCGCACGGAAAGGCGGCGGATCTCCAGGGCGATCATACTACGAATGATGACGCATTCTCACTAAGCCGTCAAGGGAACCGCCCGGGCGGGTTAAGTACCCCACTGCGGCAAAAGCCGCGGTGGGGGCCCCAAAAGAGCTTTCCCACAGCCCAAGCTCGGGTATCCCATGTAGCAAAGCCAAGGTGCGGGCACTTAGA
>NZ_JBAMMI010000054.1:0-5274 GCF_039793865.1 Thermus sp. | reverse complement strand
ATTAGGTGGAGGAGAAGGCTGAGGAGCAGGGAGAGGAGGAGGCTCGAGGCCAGGGGGATGTACACCCTTAGGCCCTCCCGCTCAATGCGGATGTCCCCCGGCAGGTGGCCGAACCAGGCGAAGAGCTTGGGGAAGTAGAGGAGTAGCGCCCCAAGGAGGAGCAGGAAAAGCCCTGTGTAGACGAGGACCTTACCCACCTCCATGCTTCACCTCCAAGAAGGCCGTGAGGGCGGCCCCGAGAAGCCCCGCTTCGGCCCCCAGGAGGGCCTTCCGCAGGGGGGGGGCCTCCCAGCCCTTAAGGTAGCCGTGGTAGGCCTCCAGGAGGGCCTCCCAGTACCCTTCCGGGGCGTTTAGGGCGAGCCCTCCGCCCACCACCACCACCCCGGGGTCAAAGGCCTTCACCAGGCTGGCGAGGCCCATCCCCACGTAGCGGGCGGCCTGGAGGAGGAGGCGCCTGGCCTTGGGCTCCCCCTCCTGGAAGAGGCGGAAAAGCTCCCGGGTGTCCACGGCCCGGTGGTAGGCGTAGCTGGCGTCCCGCTCTAAGGCGCGCCCCGCGGCCAGGGCCTCGAGGCACCCCTCCAGCCCGCAGCCGCAAGGGGGTCCCCCGGGGAGGAGGGTGATGTGGCCGAACTCCCCCCCCTGGCCCCGCTCCCCCCTTAGCACCCTTCCCCCCAGGACCACGCCCCCTCCAATCCCCGTGGACACGGTGAGGTAGAGGGAGCTCGCCTCCCCCCGCCCCGCCCCCAGGTGGTGCTCGGCCAGAGCGGCGGCGTTGGCGTCGTTTTCCAGGTGGACGGGCCTTCCCGTGGCCTCCTCCAGGAGGCGGCGGATGGGGAAGTTCCGAACTCCTGGGATGTTGGGGGTGAAGCGGATCACCCCCTCCCGGAAGTCCAGGGGCCCCGGGGTGCCGAGGCCGAGGGCCTCGGCCCTCACCCCCGCCTCCTCCTCCGCCTTCTCGGCCGCCTCCGCCAGGGCCCGCACCACCGCCTCCCCCCCCTCCTTGGGGGTGGGGAGGATCACGTGGGAGAGGAGCCTCTTTCCGTCAAAGGCCCCGGCGGCGATCTTGGTGCCCCCCAGGTCCAGGCCCACCACGATCACGGGATCCCCTCCTCCAAAAGGGCCTCGGCCTCGCCCAAGAGGGCCTCGGGCACCAAGAGGGCCACGTCCCCCATGTAGGTGCCTAAAGCGGCCTCGGGGAGACCCGCGAAGGGGGTTTCCACGAGGGCGGGGATGCCCCTCGCCTCCAGGCGGGCCTTAAGCCCCTCGGCCACGGCCCTGGGGGCGGTGAGGAGCTTGCGGTAGGGGGTTCCGGCCACTAGGCGGCGCTCCATAGGGCCTCCACGAGCAGGGCGTACTCCCTCCCCGCGGCCTCCACCTCGGCGAGGGGGATGTGTTCCTTGGGGGTGTGGGCTAAGCCTGGGTCCCCGGGGCCATAGCCCAGCACCGGGGCCTTGGCCCCCAGGTAGGGGGCGTCGGTGGTGAAGGGCCAGAAGCCCGCCTCCTCCTGCCCCAGGGCCCGGAGGGCGGCGAGGAGAAGGGGGTGGTCCCCCGGGAGGCGGTAGGGGGGCCAGAGGGCGGGGAGGGTCATCCGCACCTCCCCCGAGGCCCTTTCCTCCTCGGGCACGTAGACCGAGGCCCGCCCCAGGGTGCGCAAAGCGGCGAGAAGCCCGTCTAAGTCGGCCTCGGGCTCGTAGCGCAGGTCCAGGTAGAGCCGCGCCACCCCCGGGGTCTGGTTCCGGGCCCCGGGGTAGGTGTCCACCCGGGTGGGGGTGAGCTTGACCCCTTGGGGCAGGGGAAGCTCCCTTAGGGCGAGGAGGTACTCCGCCAGGTCAAAGAGGGGGTTTTCCGGCCCGGAGAGGGCGGCGTGGGCCTCCTCCCCCTCAAAGTCCGCCCACACCTCTGCCCGGCCCCGGTGCCCCCGCATGAGCCTCCTGGAGGAGGGCTCTCCCAGGAGGAAGGCCAGGGGGGAAAGCCTTTCCGCGGCGTAGCGGCTCCCCAGCCCCCCCACCTCCTCCTGCACCACGGCCAAGAAGCGCACCCGGCCCCGGAGGGGCCTTTCCTTCAGGGCCTCCAGGGCGAGGAGCATGGCCACCAGGGGGCCCTTCATGTCCACCGCCCCCCGGCCCCACACCGCCCCCTCGGCCACGGCCCCCTGGGGGTGGGGCCAGCGGGCGGGGTCCCCTGGGGGCACCACGTCCAGGTGCCCGGCGAGGACCACCTCGGGCTCCCTTTCCCCGAGGAGGGCCTCCACGTTCCCCGCCTCGTCCAGGCGGGCCTCGAGGCCCATCCCCTTCAGGGCCTCCAGGAGGAGGCCCGCCGCCTCCCCCTCCTGCCCCGGGAGGCTTTCCGCCTGGAGGAGGCGGGAGAGGAGCCGGACCCAGTCCACGCCCCTATCCTACACCCCGGGCGAGGCCCGCCTGGTAGAGGGCGATGCCCAGGGCCACGGAGGCGTTCAGGGACTCGGCCTCCTTACGGATGGGGATGCGGAAGAGCTCGTCGCAGGCCTCCCGCACGAGCCTCCGCATCCCCTCCCCCTCCGAGCCCACCACCAGGACGAGGGGCCGCTTGAAGTCCAGCTCCCAAGAGGCTTTCTCCCCCCGCACGTCCAGGCCGTAGGCCCAAAGGCCCCGCTCCTTGAGGTCCCTTAGGGCCCGGGGGAGGTTTTTCACCTTGACCAGGGGGAGCTTCAGGGCGGCCCCGGCGCTCGCCTTCAGGGCCAGGGGCGAGAGGGGGGCGGCGCGCCGCTCCTCCGAGACCACCCCGTGGGCCCCGAGGGCCAGGGCGCTCCTTATCATGGCCCCGTAGTTCCTGGGGTCGGTGATCCCGTCCAGGGCCACGAGAAGGGGAGGCTCTTTCCTCGCCTCGGCCAGGCGGAGGGCGTCTTCCAGGGTGGCGTAGGGGGGTTCCTCCACCTCCGCCGCCACCCCCTGGTGGTGGGTGGTCCTGAGGAGGGCGTCCAGCTCAATGCGGGGCACCAGGGTGTAGTCCGCTCCCAGGCGCTCAAGCTCCCTAAGGAGCCAGCCCTCCACCCCCTTGGCCACCAGCACCCGCCGCGCCTGGCCCAGCCTGAGGGCCTCGAGGACCGGGTTCCTGCCGTAGACCCACATGGCCCGAGTCTAAGGCGTATGATGGGGGCCAAGGAGGTGCCGATGTACAAGAGCATCCTCATGCCCACCGACGGGAGCCCCTGCAGCTTCCAGGCCCTGGAGCACGGCCTTGGGCTGGCCAAGGCCCTTTCCGCCAAGGTCCACTTCCTCTACGTCCTGGAGAACCCCGCCCAGGCCATCTGGATCGCTCCGGAAAGCGTTCCTTACGGCCTGGAGCTCCTGGAAGACCTGAAGAAGGCGGGGGAGGAGGCCATCGGGAAGGCCCTGGCCCTGGCCCGGGAGAAGGGGGTGGAGGCCACGGGGGAGGTGAAGGAGGGGGTCCCCATCCCCACCATCGTGGAGGCCGCCCGGGGCTTTGATCTCCTCGTCATGGGCACCCACGGGCGCACGGGGCTGGACAAGCTCCTCCTGGGCTCGGTGACGGAAGGGGTCTTGCACCGGGTCTCCGTCCCCGTCCTGGTGGTGCGTTGCCGCTAGATGCGCCTCCTCTCCGCCTTCGTCTCCTCCCGCCTCTCCCCTGAAGATCCCCTTTACGCCAGGCTGGTGCGCTACGGGGAGGTGGTGGCCGAGGAGGGGTTCGGCCTGGCCTGCGGCGGGTACCAGGGGGGGATGGAGGCCCTGGCCCGGGGGGTGAAGGCCAAGGGGGGCCTGGTGGTGGGGGTGACGGCCCCCGCCCTTTTCCCCGAGCGAAAGGCCCCAAACCCCTTCGTGGACCTGGAGCTTCCCGCCGCCACCCTTCCCGAGCGCATCGGGCGCCTTCTGGACCTGGGGGCGGGGTATTTGGCCCTGCCCGGGGGGGTGGGGACCCTGGCGGAGCTTCTCCTCGCCTGGAACCTCCTCTACCTCAGGCGGGGCCTGGGGCGGCCCTTGGCCGTGGACCCCTACTGGCTTGGCCTCCTCAAGGCCCACGGGGAGATCGCCCCCGAGGACCTCTCCCTCCTCCAGGTGGTGGAGGACGAGGCGGATTTGCGCCGCTTTCTCCGGGGCTTATGAGCGAGACCCTCTTGGTCTACCTGCCGGACCTGGGCCAGGGGGTGAGCTTCTACCAGGCCCTGGGCCTCGCCCTGGAGGAGCTTCTCCCCGGGGAGGCCCTCCTCTCCCCCAAAGAGGGCCCCCTCCTCCTCCTCCGCCCCGGGGCGGGCGGGGTGGAGCGGGGCCCGCAGAGGCCCAGGCCCGAGGGCCAGGGCTTCGCCCGGCTCGCCCTGGAGGAGGGGCGCCTGGTCTTCCGGGTGGAGAGCCTTCCCCACGAGAAGCTCCGCCTCGCCAAGTACGGCCTGGCCTTCCTGGAGGCGAAGGACCACCTCCTCCTCTTTGACCCCGGGGAGAACCCCGTCCTGGTGCGGGAGGGGTAGTGGCCGCGCGGCTTTGGCTTTTGGACCTGGACGACACCCTCCTCCAGGACCACGCCGTGACCCGGGAGGTCCTGGAGGCCCTGGGGCGGGAGGTGGGGGCGGAGGGGCTTGAGCCCGCCGTGCGGGCGAGGGCCCTCGCCCTCTTCCAGGAGGCCCCCTTCTACCCCTGGGCCGAGGGCATCGGCCACTCGGCCCTGGAGGCCCTCTGGGCCCGCTACTCCACCCCGGGCCTCGAGGCCCTGGCGGGGTGGGCCTGGCCCTTCCGGGAAAGGGTCTTCCGGGAGGCCCTGGAGGAGGCCGGGGGGCCCGCCGGGCGGGCGCGGGAGCTCGCCTTCGCCTTCTTCCGGGAAAGGCGGCGCTACCCCCTCTTCCCCGAGGTGCCGGAGTTCTTGGAGGCCCTGAGGGCCAAGGGGGCGGCCCTCGTCCTCCTCAGCAACGGGGTGCCCGACCTCCAGCGGGAGAAGCTCTTCGGGGCGGGGCTTGGGGGGGCCTTCGCCCTCACCCTGGTCTCCGGGGAGGTGGGCCTGGGCAAGCCCGACCCCAGGCTCTTCCGCATGGCCCTCGCCGCCTTCGGGGTGGGGCCGGAGGAGGCGGTGATGGTGGGGGATAACCCCGAGCGGGACATCCAAGGGGCCCTCCTCGCGGGGGTGCGGGCGGTTTGGGTGGACCGGGGCTTCCGCAGGCCCGACCCCCGCTACCCCGCCCACCTGGAGGTGCGGGACCTGCGGGAGGCCCTGGTCCTGCTCTAAGCCCTGGCGCAAGCTGGCATGGATCCAGGTTTTCTCTCACAAAACCGAAGCCGGCCCTCCGCTAGA
>NZ_JBAMMI010000053.1:0-5623 GCF_039793865.1 Thermus sp. | reverse complement strand
GCCAGGATCAAACTCTCCAACAAAAACGCCCCTAAGGGCAATGGGTGCTTGGCTTAGCCTTTTCCCGCGCTTTCAAGATCCCCCGCCGGTCCAACCGGCGCAACATTGAATGTACCAGGGAGGGTTCCTTCTGTCAAGATGGGGGCATGGTGGACCTCCTGGTGGTGGTGGCCCACCCCGACGACGAGACCTTCGGAGCGGGGGGTGCCCTTCTTCTCGCCAAGGAAGCCGGGCTTAGGACCGGGATCCTCACCCTCACCCGGGGGGAGGCCGGGAGGACCCTGGGCCTCTGCCCCCCCGAGGTCCTGCCCGAGGTGCGTCTTTCGGAACTGAAGAGGGCGGCGGAGATTCTGAGGGTGGACTTCCTCGAGGCCCTCGCCTTCCCCAACGCCCTTCCCCCGGAGAGGGGGGCGGGGCCCAGGGGAAAGGCCAGCGGCGAGGGGCTATCGGACCACCCCGAGGCGGTCCTGGCCGTCCGCGACCGGCTTCTCGCCCTAAGGCCCCGCTACGTCCTCACCTTTCCCCCGGACGGCATCAACGGCCACCCCGACCACGTGGCGGCGAGCCGCTACGCAAAGGAGGCGGCGGAGGGTTTGGCCCAGGTGGTTTACTTCGTTCGCCCCCAAGGCCCCTTGCCCACCACCCACCGGTTGCGCCTCCCCGAGTGGGCCCTGGCGCGGAAGCTTCGGGCCCTGGCCCAGCACAGGACCCAGGCCCTCTCGGTCTTGGACTTCATGGAGCGGTACCCGGAGCGCCTCTGGACGGAAACCTTCCACCTCCCCGGGGCAAATGGGGTGAAGGAGGCGCCTTGGTGGTGAGGTTTTTGAACCACACCGCCGACGTGGGCTTCGCGCTGGAGGCGGAAAGCCTCGAGGGCCTCTTCCAGGGGGCCTTGGAGGGGCTCCTCCGGCTGATGTTCCAAAATCCTCCCCAAAGGGGCCGGAGGCGGCGCAGGGTGGTCCTGGAGGCCGAGGACCTGGAAACCCTCCTCGTGCGCTACCTGAACGAGCTCGTCTACCTGATCCAGACCAAGGGCTTCGTGCCCGCAAAGGCCCGGGTGCGCATCTTCCCAAAGGAAGGGGGCTTCCGCCTCGAGGCCACCCTCCTGGGCGAGCCCTCCCGGGAGGCCTTCGGCTTCCAGGGAGAGGTGAAAAGCGCCACCTACCACGGGCTTTCCGTAGTCCAGGAGAGGGGCTTGTGGAAGGCCCAGGTGATCCTAGACGTGTAGGGCGGCCAGGTTTTGCCGCACCCGGTTCATGAGGCCCGCCTCCACCAGGGCTTTCGCCCTGAGGAGGGCGTTTTTCACCGCCAGGGCGTCGGCGGAGCCGTGGCCGATGAAGACCGCCCCTTCGACGCCGAGGAGGGGCATGGCGCCGTACTGGGCGGGGTCCACCCGCTCCCGCACCCCCCGCAGGGCCCCTCGGACCAGGAGGGCCCCCAGCCGGGCCAAAGGGGAAGAGGTCAGGGCCTCCTTGATCCAGGCGAGGAGGACCTTGGCCTCCCCTTCGGCGAGCTTCAGGACCACGTTGCCCGTGAAGCCGTCGGTCACCACCACCTCCGCGGTGCCCAGGAAGATGTCCCGTCCCTCCACGTTGCCGTAAAAGCGGGAACCCAAAGCCTCCTTAAGGAGGGGGTAGGCCTCGAGGACCAGGGCGTTCCCCTTGCCCTCCTCCTCCCCGATGGAGAGGAGGCCCACCTTGGGCCCAGGGACGCCGCTCGCCTCGGCGTAGGCGAGGCCCATGGCGGCGAACTGGAGAAGGAAGGAAGGGCGGCAGTCGGCGTTGGCCCCCCCGTCCAGGAGGAAGGTGCGTCCCCTTTGGCTCGGGAACTCCACTAGGAGGGCGGGCCTTTCTACCCCCTTCACCCGGCCCAGGGTGAAGAGGGCCGCGGCCATGGTGGCCCCGGTGTGGCCCATGGAGACCACCGCCCGCACCTCTTCCCGCTTGAGGAGGCCCATAGCCACCACGATGGAGCTTTGGGGGCGGCGGCGCACCTCGGTGGCCTGGTCCTCCATGAGGATGCGGTCCGGGGCGTGGACGATGGGCAGATCCGCCCGGTGCCGGGCGAGCTCGGCCCTCAAGGCGGGCTCGTCCCCCACCAGGACCACCTCCACCCCCTCCCGGGCCGCCCAGAGGGCCCCCAAGACGGTCGCCTCGGGGACGTGGTCCCCCCCCATGGCGTCCAGGGCGATCCTCATGCGCTGGGAGGCAGGTGCTTCTCCAGCTTGGCCTGGAAGTTGCGCTTGGGTTGGGCCCCCACCAGGACCTCCACCGGCTGGCCGTTCTTGAAGAGGATCACCGTGGGGATGCTCATGACCCTAAAGCGCATGGCCGTCTTGGGGTTCTCGTCCACGTCCAGCTTAGCCACCAAGAGCTTCCCCTCGTACTCCTTGGCGAGCTCCTCCAGGATGGGGGCGATCATGCGGCAGGGCGCGCACCACTCGGCCCAGAAGTCCACCAGGACCAGGGGGTGACCCCCCAGGGTCGCATCAAAGTTGGCGTCGGTCACCTCAACGGGCTTCCCCATACCCCACCACTTTACGGCAAACCCCCGGGGGCGCACACCCCCGGGAAGCACGCGGCGGCCTAGCGCTTCTTCTTGCCGCCCTTCTTCCCCTTGCCCCCGCCAAAACCCCCCGTGCCCCGGAGGAAGCTCTTGAGCTTGTTCTCAAACTCGGGGGACTGCTTGGGGAGGCGCTTGGGCCTCGGGGGTGGCCCCCCCTCGGGGGCCGGGGTCAGGTCCTTGATGGAGAGGTCCAGGCGCCCCTTGGGGTCGCGCCCCTTCACCATGACCTGGACGATGTCCCCCTCGTTGAGGAAGTCCCGGACGTTGCGCACGAACTCGTGGGCGATCTGGGAGATGTGCACCAGACCCTGCTCCCCGCCCGGAAGCTCCACGAAAGCGCCGAAGTCCGTCACCCGCACCACGCGGCCCTCTACGATGCTTCCCGCTTCTAGCTCCACTTTCTTTCTCCTCGCGCGGTCCTGCCGCGATGCCCCCACTATAGCACAAAGGGGCGCACCCCTGAGGGGTCTAGACCCTGGAGGAGCTCGGCGAAGGTGAGGCCGAGGAGGGGGTGGCGCCCCTCGGGAAGGAGGTCGGCGAGGGGCACCAGCACGAAGGCCCGCTCGTGGAGCCTGGGGTGGGGAAGCTCCAGGCCCTCTTCCCGCAGGACCAGGTCCCCGTAGAGGAGGAGGTCCAGGTCCAGGGTCCTCGGGCCAAAGCGCTCTTTCCGCTCCCGGCCCAGGGCCTTCTCTATGCGGAGCATCTCGGAGAGGAGGACCCGGGGCGGAAGCCCGGTTTCTAGCTCCGCCACCATGTTGAGGTAGCGGGGCTGGGGCGGCCCTATGGGCTCGGTCTCGTAGACGGGGGAAAGCCGGAGGAGGCGGGTCTTTGGCAGCCGGGAGAGGGCGGAAAGCCCAAGAAGGAGGTAGCCCGCCCGGTCCCCCAGGTTGCTCCCCAGGCCCACGTAGGCGCGCACGGGGCCATTTTAAAGAGCGAAGGCCAGGGAAAAGCCCAGGAGATTGCCCAAGAAGCCGAACACGTCCCCCGCCCCCCTACTTGCCGAGAGGCGGAAGGGCGCCTGCAACCGGACCTGGCCCTCCACCCCCTCCCCCAGGGGAAAGCGGTAGCCCAGGTAGGGAAAGGCCATCCAGGCGTCTCCCGCAAGGTAGCCCACCCCCAGGCCCAAGAAGGCGTCCCCCAGGTAGGCCTGGGCCCCCAGGGCGGGAAAGAGGGCGCCGAAGACCCAAAAAGCCCACCCTCCAAGCCAGAGGGCGTAGCCCTCCCCCTCGTAGGCCAGGGCCGGGGTCAGAGGCCGGCCCGTGGGGACGGGCACATAGAGGCGGAAGCGGCCTTGGGGGTCAAGGGAGGGGGTGAAGGCCTCCCGCCCCGAGGGGTAGTAGCGGAGGCCGAGGCCGAAGTGGCCCCCACGCGGGCGCAGGCCGTAGAGGGGAGCCAGGCCTTCCAGGAAGAGGGCGAAGGACTCCCCCAGGAAGGCCTCGAGGCCCAAAAGCGCCGAAGGGCGCACCGGCCCCCCCTCCACCCCCAGGCCCAGGTAGTAAGCCCCAGGCGAGCCCCAAAGGGGGAACAAGGGGAACAAGAGGTTCACGGTCCCCCCCCGGCGCAGGTAGAGGTGGGCGCTGTATTCCAGGTTGTGGTCCACCCCCACCCGCCCCCACACCCCGCCAAAAAGGGCTCCACCCAAGCTGAAGACGCTCCGGTCCACCGCGCTAAGGCCGAAAAAGAACTGGGCCTGGGCCAGGGAGAGAAGGGCAAAAAGCGCCACCCACCTTGCCATGGCTCCATGCTACCAAGGTTGACACCCCGGGGCGATGGCCCTAGCCTTAAGGACATGAGGTCCCGGGGGAAAACCTGAAGGGGCCTGGGAAGCGGCGCTTCCCGGGCGGCCCCCGGGGCTTTTCTTTATGGGAGGTGGCAGGTGGAACGCGCGGTGAAGGAAGGCTGGCGGGCCCTCTTGGAGGCGGAGAAGACCCTGGACACCGGGGTCTACACCAAGCACGACCTCCTCCTCGTCCGGGGCCAGGGCGCGAAGGTCTGGGACGCCGAGGGGAACGAGTACATAGACTGCGTGGGCGGGTACGGGGTGGCCAACCTGGGCCACGGCAACCCCGAGGTGGTGGAGGCGGTGAAGCGGCAGGCCGAGACCCTCATGGCCATGCCCCAGACCCTCCCCACCCCCATGCGGGGGGAGTTCTACCGCACCCTCACCGCCATCCTCCCCCCGGAGCTCAACCGGGTCTTCCCGGTGAACTCCGGCACCGAGGCCAACGAGGCCGCCCTCAAGTTCGCCCGGGCCCACACGGGCAGGAAGAAGTTCGTGGCCGCCATGCGGGGCTTCTCGGGGAGGACCATGGGAAGCCTCTCCGTCACCTGGGAGCCCAAGTACCGGGAGCCTTTTTTGCCCCTGGTGGGGCCCGTGGAGTTCGTCCCCTACAACGACGTGGAGGCCCTGAGGCGGGCCGTGGACGAGGAGACGGCGGCGGTGATCCTCGAGCCCGTGCAAGGGGAGGGGGGCGTGCGCCCGGCCACGCCGGAGTTCTTAGAGGCCGCCCGGGAGATCACCCAGGAAAAGGGCGCCCTCCTCATCCTGGACGAGATCCAGACCGGGATGGGCCGCACGGGCCGCCGCTTCGCCTTTGAGCACTTCGGCATCGTCCCTGACATCCTCACCCTGGCCAAGGCCCTGGGGGGCGGGGTGCCCTTGGGGGCCGCGGTGATGCGGGAGGAGGTGGCGCGGAGCATGCCCAAGGGCGGGCACGGCACCACCTTTGGGGGGAACCCCTTGGCCATGGCCGCCGGGGTAGCCGCCATCCGCTACCTGGAGCGCACCAGGCTCTGGGAAAGGGCGGCGGAGCTTGGGCCCTGGTTCATGGAAAGGCTTAGGGAGATTCCCTCCCCCAAGATCCGGGAGGTGCGGGGCCTGGGCCTCATGGTGGGCCTGGAGCTCAAGGAAAAGGCGGCCCCCTACATCCAAAGGCTGGAGAAGGAGCACCGCGTCCTCACCCTGCAGGCGGGCCCCACGGTGATCCGCTTCCTGCCGCCTTTGGTCATTGAAAGGGAGGACCTGGAGCGGGTGGTGGAGGCGGTAAGGGCGGTGCTA
>NZ_JBAMMI010000052.1:0-5808 GCF_039793865.1 Thermus sp. | reverse complement strand
CTTAGAAGCTGTGCTCCGGGCCCGGGAAAACCCCCTGCCGCACCTCCTCGGCGTAGCGGGCTAGGGCCTCCTGGAAAAGCCTTCCCCCCTCCAGGTAGCGCTTCGCGAAACGGGGCTTGAACTCCCCGTAGAGCCCCACCACGTCGTGGAAGACCAGGACCTGGGCGTCGGTATAGGGCCCCGCCCTTAAGGAGCCGCTCGGAAGCCGCAAGGGCCCGGTCCGGGGTGGCGTAGGCGAGGTAGGGAAGGTCGGCCACGAGGAAGGTCTCCGGGGCCCCCCTGCGGGCGGCCTTGGTGTGGTGGAGCATCTCCTCCAGGGTCACGGGCACCGTGGAGGGGTAGCCCAGGACCACCATTCCCAAAGAATCCCCCACCAAAATGGCGTCCACCCCGGCGGCCTCGGCCAGACGGGCCGTGGGGTAGTCGTAGGCGGTGAGATAGACGAGCCGCTTTCCCTTGGCCTCCCGGAAGTCCTTGACCGTCTTCCTCACGGGAAAAGGCTATCATGAAAGGGCGTGGACGCGCCCTCGGACCTCGCCTTAAGGCCCAGGAGCCTGGACGAGTACATCGGCCAGGAGCGCCTGAAGAACAAGCTCAGGGTCTACCTCGAGGCCGCCAAGGCCCGGGGTGAGCCCCTGGAGCACCTCCTCCTCTTCGGTCCCCCGGGCCTCGGCAAGACCACTTTGGCCCACGTCATCGCCTACGAGCTTGGGGTGAACCTCCGGGTTACCTCCGGGCCCGCCATTGAGAAGCCGGGGGACCTGGCCGCCATCCTGGCCAACTCCCTGGAGGAGGGGGACATCCTCTTCATTGACGAGATCCACCGCCTAAGCCGCCAGGCGGAGGAGCACCTTTACCCGGCCATGGAGGACTTCGCCATGGACATCGTGGTGGGCCAGGGACCGGCGGCGAGGACCATCCGGCTTGAGCTTCCCCGCTTCACCCTCATCGGGGCCACCACCCGCCCCGGCCTCATCACCGCGCCCTTAAGGAGCCGCTTCGGGATCGTGGAGCACCTGGACTACTACTCCCTGGAAGAGCTGGCCGAGGGCATCAGGCGGGACGCCAGGCTTTTGGGGGTAGGCGTCACCGAGGAGGCCGCCCGGGAGATCGCGAGGAGGAGCCGGGGCACCATGCGGATCGCCAAGCGGCTTTTCCGCCGGGTGCGGGACTTCGCCCAGGTGGCTGGGGAGGAGGTCATCACCCGGGAGCGGGCCCTGGAGGCCCTGGAGGCCTTGGGCCTGGACGAGCTCGGGTTGGAAAAGCGGGACCGGGAGATCCTCGAGGTCCTCATCGGGCGCTTCGGCGGCGGGCCGGTGGGCCTCCAGACCCTGGCCACCGCCCTCTCCGAGGACCCAGGCACCCTGGAGGAGGTCCACGAGCCCTACCTGATCCAGCAGGGCCTCCTCAAGCGCACCCCCAGGGGCCGGGTGGCCACGGAGTTGGCTTACCGCCACCTGGGCCTCCCCCTTCCCTTAGAACCCCTCCTATGATCCGGGCCACCCTGGAGGAGCTGGACCTGGGCGAGCTCCTGAAGGCCCTGGAGGCGGGCCGCAAAAACGCGGTGGTGAGCTTCCAGGGCAGGGTCTACGGCCGGGTACACCTCCTTTCGGGGCGCATCCTCTACGCCCGCACCGAGCCCGGGCCGCACCTCGGGGAGTACCTGGTGCGCCTAGGGCACCTCACCCTGGAGGAGGTGCAGGAACTGGTGGAGCGCCAAGGGCAGGAGAACCCCGGCACCCCCCTTGGGGCTCTCGCCCTGGAGCTCGGCCTCATCGGGGAGGAGGAACTCAGAGAGGCCCTCACCGCCCAGGTCCTCGAGGCCCTGGCCACCCTTTTGGGGGAAAAGGAGGGGGAGGTCCTCGCCGAGCCCCTGGTGGAGGGAAGCCAGGTGGCCCTGCCCCAGACCCTGGACACGGGCTGGGCCCTCATGGAGGCCGCCCGCCGCCTGGACGAGTGGCGGCGGGGCCAGGTGGACCCGGACGAGGTCCTGCACCTGGCCGAGGACCCCACCCGCCACCCCCTCTCCCCGGAGGCCTGGAGCGTGCTGGAGCTTTTGGACGGGGTGCGGCGGGCCCGGAGCGTGGCCCTCATGTCGGGCCTTCCCGAGGAGGAGGTCTACCACCTCCTCCACGAGATGAAAAGCCGGGGCCTCCTCCGCCCCTCCACCCTCCTCGCCGAGGACCCCCTGGTGGCGGTCCTGGCGGAAAGCGGGGTGGTGCGAAGGCTTCTCCTCTACCTCCTGGAGGCCCACCGCTTCCGGGTGCTCCTGGCCAAGGACCTCGAGGGCCTCTTGCGCCTCCTCAAGGAGCGGCCCAAGGGGGTGATCCTGCAAGGGGAGCGGGCCCTGGAGGCGGCGCGAAGGGTGCGGAGCACCCCGGAAGGGCGCCTCGCCTCCCTCTACGTGGTGAGCGAAACCCCGCCAGGCCTCCTCTTCCGCCCCTTACGGGTGCTCCACCTCCCAAAGCCCCTAAGGTCCCAGGAAGTGCTTAGGGCCCTCGCCCCCTTGCGCAAGGGGGCTAGTTAGGCCGCCGGCCTTCCCGGAGGAGGGCCTCCGCCCGCTCCCGGTAGGCCAGGAGGGTCTGGTGCCACTCGTCGGCGGGGTGGACGTGGGGCAGGACCGCCTCGGTGCGGGCCAGGATCTCCTCCGGGGAGCGGTAGCCGAGCTGGGCCAGGGTGTCCACCACCATCTCCTGGGCCCCCACCCACTCCCGGCTCCCCTCCTCGGCCCGCTCCGCCGCCCTCCGGTAGTGGAGGAGGGCGTCCTCCAGGTGCATGAGGTCGTAGGCGATGTGGCCGAGGATCAGCTCCCCCGAGGCCTCGGCCCCCTGGCGCATGGCCTCCTTGGCCGCCTCCTCCGCCTCGGCGTAGCGCCCCTGGCGGTACAGGGCCTCGGCCAGGTCGGCCAGGGCCTGGGCCCGGTAAGGATAGCCCTCCTCCCGCAGAAGCTCGCGGAGGTAGCCTTCGGCCTCGAGGTAGGCCCCGTGGTCCAGGGCCGCCACCCCCATCTCGTGGAGCACGTAGGGGCGCTCCCCCTCCTCGGCCCGGGCCAGGGCCTCCCGGTAGGCGGCCATGGCCTCCTCGTAGCGGCCGAGCTGCAAAAGGGCCTGCCCCGCCACCATGGGGGTGCCGTAGGCTTTGTGGCCGCCCTCCTCCTCAAGCTCCAGGGCGCGCCTCGCCTCCTCCAGGGCCCGGTTGGGGTTCCCCAGGAGGAGGTGGGCCCGGGCCAGGAGGTAGTGGCGGGTGGCCTCGTCTTCGGGGCCCTCTTCTCCCACCGCGGCCTCGGCCTCCTCCAGGGCGAGGAGGGCCCTTTCCCCCTCCCCCGCCTCCAGCCACATGGCGGCGGCGTCCAGGAGGAGCCAGTAGCGCTCCAGGCCCAAGGCGAGCTCCGCCCCCCGCTCGTAGGCCAAGGCGGCCTCCTCGTGGCGGCCCAGGCGCTCCAGGGCCCGCCCCCTCAGCCCTTCCGCCCGCCAGGCGAGGAAGGCGGGGAGGCCCGGCCTCAGGGTGGCCAGGACCTCCTCAAACCTCCCCAGGTAGAAGAGGGCCTGGGCCTGGTGGTAGCGGGCCCGGGGGTCTTCCGTGGGGAGGAAGAGGGGGAGGACCTCCCGCTCGGGCCGCCCCTCCAGGGCGAGAAGCTCCCCCAAAAGGGCGCGGTAGAGGGGGTGGTACTCCAGCCCCCCGAGCTCATAGGCCTCCTCTAAGGCCCGGTAGGCCTTTTCCAGGCCTTCCACCCCATAGAGGCTGTGGACCTCGGCGAGGAGGAGAAGGGCCTCCTTGGCCTCCTCCTTCCGCCCGAAGAGGGCCTTGCGGGTGAGGCGCTCAATGGCGGTGTCGTAATCCCCCTGGTGCAGGGCCTCGAGGACCCCCCTCATCGCCGCTAGAGGATACCACAGGCCTCAGTCCTTTCACCCGTAAGGCGCTACCATAGGGCAAGGGAGGTAGATGTTGCCGCAGCGAATCAACCCCTTCACCCTGGTGCTCTTGCTTCTCCTCGGCTACCTGGCCTACACCGCCTTCACCGGGCCCCCGGCCCCCACCCTCTCCTACACGGGCTTTCGGGAGCTGGTGCGCCAGGGCAAGGTGGCGGAGGTCACCCTGGAGGAAACCCGCATCCTGGGCCTCCTCAAGGAACCCGAGCGCTTCCCCACCCCCCAGGGGGGAAGCCAGGTGGCGAGGCGCTTCCAGGTGCCCCTGCCCCCCGCCCAGGTCCAGGACCCCGAGCTCCTCCGCTTCCTCGAGGCGAACGGGGTCAAGGTGGTCACCAAGCCCCCCTCCTTCTGGCCCCAGCTCCTCCTCTACGTGGGCCCCACCCTGATCCTCGTCCTCTTCTTCTGGTTCTTCTTCATGCGGGCCCAAGGGGGGGCAGGCCAGGTGATGCAGTTCGGCCAGAGCCGGGCCCGGCTCTACGGCAAGGAGAGGCGGGTCAGCACCACCTTCAAGGACGTGGCGGGCCACGAGGAGGCCAAGCGGGAGCTCATGGAGGTGGTGGACTTCCTCAAAAACCCCAAGAAGTACCTGGAGCTGGGGGCCGAGATCCCCAAGGGGGTGCTCCTCGTGGGCCCACCCGGCACCGGCAAGACCCTCCTCGCCCGGGCGGTGGCCGGGGAGGCGGGGGTGCCCTTCTTCTCCGTTTCCGCCAGCGAGTTCATGGAGATGTTCGTGGGGGTGGGAGCGAGCCGGGTGCGGAGCCTCTTTGAGGACGCCCGCAGGAACGCCCCCAGCATCATCTTCATTGACGAGCTGGACTCCATCGGCAGGAAGCGGGGGGCAGGGATCGGGGGCGGCCACGACGAGAGGGAGCAGACCTTGAACCAGATCCTCTCGGAGATGGACGGGTTTGAGAAGGACACCTCCGTCATCGTCCTTGCCGCCACCAACCGCCCCGACATCCTGGACCCGGCCCTCCTCCGCCCCGGGCGCTTTGACCGCCAGGTGGTGGTGGGCCTCCCCTCCTTAGAGGAGCGCAAGGAGATTCTCCTCGTCCACATGAGGAACAAACCCATCGCCGAGGACGTGGACGCCTTGGAGCTCGCCCACCTCACCCCGGGGTTTTCCGGGGCGGACCTCAAAAACCTGGTGAACGAGGCCGCCCTCCTCGCCGCCAGGGACGGGGAAAAAAGGATCCGCAAGGAGCACTTCCTCAAGGCCCTGGACAAGATCGTCCTCGGCCTGGAGCGGCCTGCCCTGAAGCTCTCCGAGGAGGAGCGCCGGGCCGTGGCCTACCACGAGGCGGGGCACGCCGTGGTGGGGGAGGTGCTGCCCCACGCCGACAAGACGGAGAAGGTCTCCATCGTCCCCCGGGGGATGGCCCTGGGGGCCCGCTGGAGCAAGCCCGAGGAAAGGGTCCTGGTCTCGCGGGAGCACCTCATGGACGAGCTTTCCGTGCTCATGGCGGGCCGGGCGGCGGAGGAGCTCTTCACCGGGACCGTCACCACCGGGGCCCAGGACGACTTCAAGCGGGCCACGGGGATCGCCAAGCGCATGGTCCTGGACTGGGGCATGGGGGAGCACTTCAAAAACGTCGCCTGGGGCTCGGACTCGGGGCCCATCTTCCTGGGCGAGGAGATCGCCAAGAAGAAGGACCACTCCGAGGAAACCGCCCGCCTTATTGACGAGGACATCCGCAAGATCCTGGACGAGGCCTACGCCAAAGCCCGCCAGGTCCTCCTGGAGCACGCCGAGGCCATGCACCGCATCGCCGAGGAGCTCCTCCGGGAGGAGACCATCCCCGGGGAAAGGGTGCGGGCCATCCTGAGGGAGACCCTTCCCGTGGAGCGGAGCCAAGAGGGCTAAGTACCCCACCGCGGC
>NZ_JBAMMI010000051.1:0-38449 GCF_039793865.1 Thermus sp. | reverse complement strand
AGGGCGTGGCCCCGTCCACCAAGGCCGCCTCCTCCAGCTCCCTGGGGAAGCCCTGGAAGAACCCCATGAGGAGCCAGGCCATGAAGGGGAGGGCGAAGGCCAGGTGGGCGAGGACCATGGCCTTCAGGGAGCCCGAAAGGCCCAGGGCCCGGAGGAGGGCGAAGAGGGGGAGGGCGAGGACGATGGGGGGGAGCATCTGGGTGGCCAATACGGCGAAGCGCAAGGGGTGGCCCCCAAAGCGGTACCGGGCCAGGGCGTAGCCGAGCCCCGCGGCGAGGGGAAGCCCGAGGAGGACCACCCAGGAGGCCACCAGGAGGCTATTGAGGAACCCCCTTCCCAGGGGTCCCAAGAGGACCTGGCGGAAGTTCTCCAGGGTGAGGGGGCCGAAGACCGGGGGCAGGGCGTAGGCGAGCCCCTCGGGGAGTAGAGCGCTCCTTAAGGTCCAGAGGAGGGGAAGGAGGAAGGCCAGGGAGAAGGCGAAGAGGAGGGCGCTCGCCAAAAGGCGAAGCCCCCTAGAAGATCCAGGCGCCACCGTTCACCTCCAGGGCCTCCCCGGTGATGAAGTCCGAGTCCGGCCCCGCCAGGAAGGCCACCGCCTTGGCCACGTCCTCGGGGGTTTCCAGGCGGCCCAGGGGGGTCTTCTGGACGTACTCCTTCCGCACCTCCTCCGGGTCCATCTCCCTAAGCCTCGCCTCCCAGAGGACCTCCCGCTCCTGCATGGAGGTGCGCACGAAGCCGGGGTTCACCGCGTTCACCGTGACCTTGTAGGGGGCGAGCTCCTTGGCCGCCGCCTGCACCAGGCCGAGGACGGCGAACTTGCTGGCGGAGTAGTGGGCGAGGAGGGGGGCGGCCTGCCTCGCGGCCATGGAGGCGGTGGCGATGATCTTGCCCCGGAGCTCCCGCCCCGGCATGAGGTCCTGGGCCACCATGGCCCGGGCGAAGGTCTGGAGGGTGAGGAAGGTCCCCTTGGCGTTCACCCGGAAGTTGAAGTCCCACTCCTCCTCCGTGAGGTCCAGGAAGCGGTTCATGGTGGACACCCCGGCGTTGGCCACCAGGACGTCCAGGCGGCCGTCCTCGGCGTAGACCCGCTCCCGGGCTTCCTCCAGGGCCTTGCGGTCCGTCACGTCCAGCCCCAGGTGGGGCATGCCGAAGGGCTCGGCCACCTTGCGGGCCGCCTCCGGGTCCAGGTCCGTGACCCAGACCTTAAAGCCATCCCGGGCGAGCCTCTCGGCGATGGCCTTGCCGATTCCCGTTCCCGCTCCCGTGACCAAGGCGTTAGGCATAACCACCTCCGAGCCTGGGGTAAAGGTCTTTCAGGCGCAAGTAGACCTCTCGGTAGAGGGGATAGAGGGCCCGGTAAGCGGGCACCCACCTGGGCTCGGGCTCGGTGAGGCCCGCCACCTCCCGCTTGAGGTCTTGGAAGCCCCAAAGCCCCGCGGCCACCCCCGCCAGGAAGGCCACCCCGTAGGCGCTCCCCCGCTCTCCCCCCGCCAGGTGGGCCAGGGGGGCCTCGAGGACGCTCGCCAGGATCCTCCGCCAAAGGGGGCTCCTCGCCCCCCCGTCCATGACGAAGTAGCGCTCCACCCGGTACCCTCCCCTCTCCAGCACCTCCACGTGGTGGCGGTAGGCGTAGGCCACCCCCTCCAGGAGGGCCCGCCAGAGGTGGGCCGGGGTGTGGGCCAGGGTGAGCCCCACCACCGTGCCCCGGGCCTCCGGGTCGTGGATGGGGGTCTTCTCCCCCAGGAAGTAGGGGAGAACCAGGAGCCCCTCGCTCCCCGCCGGGACCCCTTCGGCCTCGAGGTCCAGCCCGGCGAAGCCCATCCCGGGGCGGAAGGCGTCCCGGAACCAGCGGAGGAGGCTTCCCGTGGTGGCCATGCACCCGTTGAGGACGAAAAGCCCCGGGACGTCGTGGAAGTCAATGAAGAGCTCCTTTAGGGGGGCGAAGCGGTCTAGGGCGTAGAGGAAGTCCCCCGCCCCCCCGAGCTTCAGCACCGCCTCGCCGGGCGCCACGAGGCCCGCCGCCAGGGCGGCGGCGATGTGGTCGGCGCTTCCCGCGATCACCGGGAGGCCCGGGGGAAGCCCGGTGGCCTCCGCCGCCTCCCGGGTGAGCCCCCCCACCACCTCCCCGGGCCAGCGCACCGGGCCGAGGAGGCCCTCCTGGGCCCCCACCGCCTCCAGCACCTCCTTCAGCCAGGCCCCCTCCCTCGGGTCCCAAAGCCCGGACTCCAGGGCCCAGTTGGCCTCCTGGTACCGGGCCCCCGTGAGGCGGAAGGCCACGTGCTCGTAGGAGCCCGAGACCCAGCGGGCCCTCGCCCAGACCTCGGGGCGGTGGCGGCGGAACCAGAGGAGCTTGGGGGCCACCACCTGCTGGTTCCAGGTGGCCCCGGTACGGGCGAAGAGCCACTCGTCCCCGAAGCGCTCCCTAAGCTCCCGGATCTCCTCCACCGCCCGGGCGTCGTTCTGGAGGGGGGCCGGGGCCAGGGGCCTGCCCTCCCCGTCGTGGAGCACCACCGCGGGGACCATCCCCGAGACCCCGAGGGCCCGCACCTCCTTGGGATCCAGGCCCTGAAGGACCTCCCGGATTCCCTCCACCGCCCCCCGCCACCAGGCCTCGGGGTCCTCCTCGGCGAAGCCGGGGTGGGGGGAGAGGAGGGGGTGGGGGCGCTCCGCCGCCCGGAGAGGCCGCGCCTCCTTGTCCAGGAGGAGGACCTTCACCGCGGTGGTGCCCACGTCCACGCCCAGGACCACGCCTACCCCCTAAACCCCCGAACGATTTCCATGAAGCTTCGGGCCCGCTCGGGGTCCACCTCGTTCCAGGTAATCCCGTCCCGCTTCAGGGCCGTGCCCACGATGACCCCGTCCGCCACCTCGAGGATGGCCGCCACCGTCTCGTGGCGCACCCCGGTGTTGGCGAGGACGGGCACCTGGGGCAGGGCCTCCTTCACCGCCCGGAGGTGCTCCAGGGCCACCCCCTCCCCCGTCATGGGGCCCGAGACCAAGACGGCGTCCGCGAGGCTTGAGAAGACGGCGCTCTTCGCCCGCTCGGGAAGGGGCCTCGAGTCCAGGGGCGAGGCGAACTCGGCGGAGACGTTGTAGAGGAGGAAGAGGTCGTCCCGGAGGAGGCGCTTCCGGTAGCGGAGGGCCTCGGCGGCCCGGCCCTCCCAGAGGCCCATGTCCGAGCCGTAGAGCCCGGTGAAGATCTCCCGGGCGAACCGGGCCCCGGTGGCCGCGGCCAGGGCCATGGTGGCCAGGGGGTCCCAGAGGACGTCCACCCCGAAGGGCACCCGGATCAGGGGCTTAAGGCGCCCGATGACGTAGGCCATGGCCGCCACGCTCGCCCGGTCCACGGAGAGCTCGTAGGGGCGGTCGTTTTCGTTGCCGAACATCACCGCGTCCACCCCGGCCTCCTGGAGGGCGAGGAGGTCCCTTCGGGCTGCCTCTACGAGGCCCTCCAGGTCCCCGTCGTAAAGGGGCGTCCCCGGGAGGGCCTTGAGGTGCACCATGGCGATCACGGGTTTCCTGCCGAAGAGGGCCTCAAAGCGCTCCATCCACCACCTCCACCCGCACCCGCTCCCGGAGGGCGGGGTCCTTCAGGTCGGTCACCACCAGGTCCAAGGCCTCCAGGGGGGCCACGAAGGCCGGGGCCCTCTTCCCCCACTTGCTTCCGTCGGTGAGGAGGACGGTTTTCCGGCTCACCTCCATGGCCTTCCGCTTCACCGCCGCCTCCTCAAAGGTGTGGTTGGTGACCCCCTCGAGGTCAAAGGCGTCCGCCCCCAGGAAGAAGAGGTCGGCCCTGAGCCTGCCCAAAAGCTCCTCCGTCCAGGAGCCTACCAAGCTGAAAAAGCCGTTGCGCACGCTTCCCCCAGGCAAGAGGACCTCCGTCCGCCCCTGGGCCAGGGCCTGGGCCACGGGGAGGTCCAGGGCCACCGCCCGGAGGGGCCTCCCCGCCAGGAGCCGGGCCAGGGCCAAGGCCGTGGTCCCCGAGTCCAGGACCACCGTGGCCCCGTCGGGCACCAGGGCCGCCGCCCTTTGGGCGATGGCCTCCTTGGCCCCCTGGTTCCGCTGGAGCTTCTCGGCGTAGGGGGGCTCGGCCTCGGGGAGCAGGGCCCCCCCGTGTTCCCGCCGGAGAAGGCCCCGCTGGGCCAAAAGGGCCAGGTCCCGGCGCACCGTGGCCTCGGAAACCCCGAGGCGCTCGGCGAGCTCCCGGGTGCTGAGGGCCCCGTGGTTCCTAAGGAGGGCGAGAAGCCGATCCCTTCGCTCGGCCGCCAGAGGCATAGTTGCTCATATTTAAGCGATTTTGAGCGAAGTTGTCAAGGGCCGCCCTCAGGGGTAGAATTCCTCCATGCGCCTTATCGGCGTGGCCACCCAGCGCAAGACCTCCGAGGGCGGCGCCCTCTTCGGCCTCCTCGAGGCCTACCTCGAGGCCCTGGCCTCCCAGGGCCTGGCCTACGTCCTGATCCCCCCTCAGCCCGAGGCCGCCTTGGAGAGGCTTCTTCGGCACCTGGACGGCGTAATCCTGCCGGGAGGCGGGGACGTGGACCCCACCCTCTACGGGGAGGAGCCCCTTCCCGAGCTTGGGGAGGTGGACCCTGAGCGGGACGGCCTCGAGGTCTTCCTGGCCCGCTACGCCGCGGAAAAGGGGCTTCCCCTCCTCGGGGTGTGCCGGGGGATCCAGGTCCTCAACGTGGCCCTGGGAGGGAGCCTCCACCAGGACCTGGGCCGGGCGGGTTTTCCCCTCCAGCACTACCAGAAAAGCCCTCCCGCCTGGGGGGCCCTGGGACACGGGGTGGAGCTCCTAGGGGAAAGCCCCTTAGACCGCCTCTTCCCCCGAAGGTTCCGGGTGAACTCCTACCACCACCAGGGCCTGAAGAGGCTGGGGGAGGGGCTTAGGCCCGTGGCCCAGGCCCCCGACGGTCTGGTGGAGGCCGTGGTCCTGGAGGGGCACCCCCTCTACCTCGGGGTGCAGTGGCACCCCGAGCGCCTGCCCCACCACAGGCCCCTCTTCGGCCTTCTCAGGGAGGTCTAGGCCTCCTCCGCCCAAAGGGCCTCCAAGGGCTCTTTCCTCCGCAGGACCTCCCACCCCTCTCCCGTCCACAAAAGCTCCAGGGGCTTGGGGGTATCCAGGTAGCTTAGGGCCATGCTGGCCCCGTAGGCCCCGGCCTCCAAGAAGGCCAGGGCGTCCCCCTCCTTTGGCCTCGGGAGGCGCACCCCCCTAAGGAGCACGTCCCCCGCCTCGCAGGCCGGGCCCGCCAGGTCGTACTCCTCTTCCTCCTCCCCCTCGTAGAGGGGAAGGACGGGGTGGACCGCCCCGTAGAGGACGGGCCGGAGGAAGCTCGTCATGCCCCCGTCTAGGAGGAGGTAGTTCCTCCGGGTGCGCTTCCGCCCCACCACCCGGACCACGAAGACCCCGGCCTCGGCCACCAGGTAGCGCCCGGGCTCCAAGAAGACCTGGGCCCCGTAGCGGCGGGCCAGGGCCTCCACGGGCTCCCTCAAGGCCCGGAGGTCCAAGCGGAGGCCGAAGCCCCCGCCCAGGTCCAGGACCTCCACCGGGCCCACCTGGGGGAAGAGCGCCTCCAGCACCCGGTACCCGGCGAGGAAGTCCTCGAGGGCTTCCAGCTTGGAGCCCAGGTGCAGGTGGAGGCCCCTGAGGCTCAGGCCGAGCGCCCGGGCCAGGGCGAGGAGCCTCGGCACCTCCTCCGGCAGGACCCCGAACTGGCTCTCCCCCCGGCCCGTGGCCAGGTGGGGGTGGGTGGCCACGGGGAGGTCCGGGTTTACCCGGAGGAGGACCCGTGCCCCCGGGAGGAGGCGGGAAACCCGCCTCAGGTCCCCCTCGGAGTCCAGGACCACCCAGGGGGCCATCTTCTGGAGGGCCCTAAGGGCCTCCTCCGTCTTCACCGGGCCGTTCCAGAGGACCTCCTCGGGGCCAAACCCTGCCCGGTAGGCCCGGAGGACCTCCCCCAGGGAGACGGCCTCCGCCCCGAGGCCCAGGGCGCGCAGGCGGCGTAGGAGGCCCAGGCGGGGGTTGGCCTTGAGGGCGTAGAAGATCCGGGCGCTGGGGAAGGCCTCCATAAGGCTTTCCGCCTGGGTCCGGATCCGGGTCCAGTCGTAGGCGTAAAAGGGGGTGGGGTAGGCCTTCAGGGCCTCCCGCACCGCTTGGAGAAAGCTCGGGTTCAGCATCGTGCTCCCTTGGTAGGCCGGAGCGAGGCGGCTTCTTGGGCGTTCGTGGGCTTTTCCGGGATCACCGCCCCCTCGGGTCCAGGACGTCCCTGAGCCCGTCCCCCAGGAGGTTGAAGGCCAAGACGGTGAGGAGGATGGCCACCGCCGGGGCGGTGGCGGCCCAGGGGGCCTCGGCCATGTAGTTGCGGGTCTCGGCCACCATGGCCCCCCACTCGGGGGTGGGGGGCTGGGCCCCGAAGCCGATGAAGGAGAGCCCCGCGGCGGTGAGGATGGCCCCTCCCACCTCGTAGCTCGCCTGCACCAGGACGGGGGTGAGGCTGTTGGGGAGGAGGTGCCTGAGGAGGACCCGCCCCTGCCCCGCGCCCAAAGCCCGCGCCGCCTCCACGAACTCCCTTTCCCTCAGGGCCAGGGCCTGGGCCCGCACGAGCCTGGCGTAGATGGGCCAGGTGACCAGGGCCACGGCCAAGACGGTGTTCGCCAGGTTGGGCCCCAAGGCGGCGGCGATGGCCATGGCCAGGATCAAGGAGGGGAAGGCGAAGAAGATGTCGGTGAGGCGCATGAGGAGGTTGTCCCACGCCCCGCCGAGCCCCCCGGCGAGAAGGCCCACCCCCACGCCCAGGGCCGAGGCCAGGAGGACCACCCCGAACCCCACCCCGAGGCTGATCCGGGCCCCGTGGACCACCCGGGAGAGCACGTCCCGGCCGAGCTGGTCCGTGCCCAGGGGGTGGGCTGGGCTTGGGGGCTTGAGCCTTTCCGCGAGGTTTTGCGCCAAGGGGTCCCCCACCAAGGCCGGGCCGAAGGCCGCGGTGAGGAGGAGGGCGGCGAGGAGTCCAACCCCCAGGACCGCCCCCGGGTTTCTGAGGAAGCGGCGGAGGAGCTTAGGCATAGCGGATCCTCGGGTCCAGGAGGGCGTAGAGGAGGTCCACCAAGAGGTTCAGGAGGGAGTAGACCACCCCCACGAGGAGGGTGACCCCCATCACCGCGGGGAGGTCCAGGCTGGTGGCGGACTGGGTGACGTAGCGCCCAAGCCCGGGCCAGGAGAAGATGGTCTCCGTGAGCACCGCCCCGGAGAGGAGCCCTCCGAGAAGCCCCCCCAGGAGGGTGAGGACGGGGAGGGCGGCGTTCTTGAGGGCGTGGCGGAGGACCACCTGCCTCTCGGAAAGCCCCTTGGCCCAGGTGGTGCGGATGTAGTCCTGGGAGAGGACCTCCAGCATGGCCGCCCGGGTCATGCGGGCGAGGAGGGCCGCCGAGGCCGAGCCCAAGACGAAGGCCGGGAGGACGAGGTGGGCGAGGGCGTCCCGGAAGGCGGTCCAGTCCCGGGCGAGGAGGGCGTCCAGGGTCACCATGCCCGTCACCACCGGGGGAGGAATAAGGAAGGGGTCAAGCCGCCCCGGCCCCGGGAGGAGGCCCATCTTCCGGTGGAGGAGGTCCAGAAGGAAGATGGCGAGGAAGAAGACCGGGGTGGAGCCCAGGAGGAGGGCGAGGAGCCGGATTAGGAGGTCGGGGGGGCGGTTCTGCCTCAGGGCGGCCCAGACCCCTGCGGGTAGCCCCAGGACCAGGGCCACCAGGAAGGCGCTTAGGGCGAGCTCGAGGGTGGCGGGGAAGAACTCCTTTAAGTCCTCGGCCACCGGCCTCCCGGTGCGCAGGGAGCGGCCCAGGTCCAGCTGAAGGAGCCGCTTCAGGTAAAGGCCGTACTGAACGAGGAGGGGCCGGTCCAGGCCGTAGCGCTCCCGAAACTCCCGGATCTGTTCCTCCCGGGCGTTCTCCCCCAGGGCCGCCGCCGCGGGGTCTATGGGGATCACCTGGGAGACGAAGAAGGTGACGAAGGTGATCCCCAGACCCACGAATAAGGCGTAGAAGAGGCGCTTTACGGCGTAGGCGGCCATGCCTGCCCCGGCTTTAGGGCTGCTTGCTCACCTGCCAGAGGGGGGAGGACATCATGGGGTTCTTCAGGAAGCCCTCCACCTTGGCCGAGAGGGCGATGGGCTGGACGGGCTGGTAGAGGACCGCGTAGGGCCCCTCGCGGAGGACCCGCTCGGTGAGGAGCTTGTAGAGGGCCTTGCGCTTGTTGGGATCGGTCTCCAGGGCCGCCTGCCGGGCCAGCTTGGCCGCCACCTCGTCCTGGTAGCTGTTCCGGTAGGCCAGGGAGCGGGCGCTATAGTCCGCCCAAGGGGTGGCGTTGCCGTCGGGGTCCGGGAAGTCCGGGCTCCAGCCCGCGAGGACCATCTGGTGGTTCTGGGCCCGGTAGGTCTTGAGGAGTTCGGCGTTGGCGATGGCCCGGATCTTGGCCTGGAGGCCCGCCTTGGCCATGTCCGCCTGGAGCTTGGCCGCCACGTCGGGGCAGGGCACGCCGCCCCCGCAGATCCCCGTGCTCACCAAAAGCTCAAACTCCAGCCCCTGGGGGTAGCCCGCCTCGGCGAGAAGCTTCCTGGCCCGGGCGGGGTCGTAGGTGTAGGGCGTGGCCGGATTGTAGCCGAAGAGCCCCTTGGGGATGAGGGTCTGGATCTTGAGGGCGTTCCCTTGGAGGAGGCCCTGGATGAGCTCGTCCTGGTTCACGGCGTAGCGCACCGCCTCCCGCACCTTGGGGTTGGCGAAGGGGCTTCCGGGCTTCATGTTCATGCCCAGGTACTGGAGCCTGAGGGTCTCGGCCCGGACCACCTTGAACCGGGGGTTGCCCGCGAGGGCCTTTAGGGCCTCGGGGGTGAGCCCCTCGGCGATGTCGATCTCCCCGGACTCCAGGGCGGTGCGGAGCACGGCGGGCTCCTGGATGTAGCGCAGGATCACCCGGGGGATCTTGGGCTTCACCCGGGCGTAGGGGTTGGCCTCGAGGATCACCTGGCTCCCCCGGTCCCAGCGCACCAGGCGGTAGGGCCCGGAGCCCGCGGAGCTATTGCTCAGGAAGTCCTTGCCGTAGTCGCCCCCCTTGGCGTTCTTCTGCACCTCCTCCGAGTCCACCACCCCGCCGATGGTGAAGGTGAGGATGGAGAGGAAGGACTGGGGCGAGGCGGACTTGGGGATGCGCACCTCCACGGTGTAGGGGTCCAGGGCCCGGTAGGCCCCGGGCTTGAGCTGGGCGATCTCGGTGTAGAGGAAGGAGCCGGGGCCCTTCAGGGCCAGGGCGCGGTCAAAGCTGAAGACCACGTCCTTGGCCGTCACCTCCCGCCCCGTGGAGAAGCGGCTTCCCTTGCGGAGCTTGAAGGTGAGGATCCAGTCGTCCTTGCCCCGGTCCACCTTCCAGCTTTCCGCGAGGCCCGGCCTAAGGGTGGAGAGGTCGCTTCCCTCAAAGCGCACCAGGGTCTCGTAGAGGTTGTCGGCGATGAGCACCCCGCTGAACTCGTAGACCACCTGCGGGTCTAAGGTGATGAGGTCGGTGAAGTCCCCCCCGTAGACCAGGACCTGGGTCCGGTCCTGGGCCAGGACGGGGAGGAAGGCCAGGAAGAGGATCCCTAAAAGCTTTTTCATCCCTGATCGCCTCCTTGCGTACGGCATACTACCCCTTCAGGCTTCCCAGGGTGAGCCCCTGGATGAAGTAGCGCTGGGCCAGGAGGAAGACGAGGATGGGGGGGATGGTCCCCAGGGTGAGGCCCGCCATGAGCACCGTCCACTCCGTGGAGAACTGCCCCTGGAAGACGGCGAGCCCCACGGTGAGGGTGCGCATCTCCAAGGAGTTGGTGGCGATGAGGGGCCAGAGGAAGCTGTTCCACCCCGCCAGGAAGGTGAAGGTGCCCAAGGTGGCGAGGGCGGGGGCGGCGAGGGGCAGGGCCACCTTCCAGTAGACCTGCCAGGGGGTGGCCCCGTCCACGATGGCCGCCTCCTCAAGCTCCTTGGGAAGGTGCAGGAAGTGCTGGCGCATGAGGAAGATGGCGAAGGCGTCAAAGAGGCCGGGGAGGATGAGGGCGTAGTAGGTGTCCACCCAGCCCAGGTTCCGCATGAGGATGAAAAGCGGGATGATGAGGACGTGCACCGGGATCATCAGGGTGGCGAGGAAGAGGAGGAAGAGGGCCCCCCGCCCCCGGAAGCGGAAGCGGGCGAAGGCGTAGCCCGCCATGGCCCCGCTGGTGAGGTTGAGGAGGGTGAGGCCCAGGGCCACCACCAGGGAGTTCAGGTACCAGCGGCTGAAGGGCACGGCGGTGAGCACCCGCTGGTAGTTTTCCAGGTGGAGCTCCTTGGGCCAGATCTCCACCGGCAGGTCAAACACCGACCCCGGGGCCTTGAGGCTGGTGGACACCATCCAGAAGAAAGGGACGAGCATGGTGAGGCCCCCAAGGAGGAGGAGGAGAAAGACCAGGCCGTCCCAGAGCCTTGCCAGGAGCTTCATGCTTCCTCCAGAACCCAGCGCCGCCTCAGGGTCCACTGCAGGTAGGTGAGGGCGAAGAGGAGGAGGAAGAGGACCCAGGCGATGGCCGAGGCGTAGCCCATCTCAAAGGGGAAGACGCCGAAGGCCTTGCGGTAGAGGTAGAGCATGAGGACGTTGGTGCTGTCCAGGGGGCCGCCCCCGGTCATGGTGTAGACCAGGCCGAAGACCTGGAAGCCCCCGATCATGGCGAGGAGGGTGTTGAGGAAGAGGGTGGGGGAGAGGAGGGGGAGGACCACGTAAAAGAAGCGCTGGAGGCCATTGGCCCCGTCCAGGCTCGCCGCCTCCAGGTACTCCCGGTTGATGTTCTGGAGCCCGGCCAGGAAGATGAGCATCCGGAGGCCCACCCCCGCCCACACCGAGGCCAGGATGACCCCCCACATGGCCCAGTTGGGGTCGGAGAGCCACCCCGGGCCCTCCTTGGCCAGCCAGACCAGGAGGGCGGGGGGCTCGAGGCCGAAGAGGTGGAAGAGGGCGGAGAGCTTCTCCCCGAGGAAGCGGAGAAAGAGGTTCACGGGGCCCACGGTGGGGTTCAGCACCCAGCGCCAGAGGAGCCCCACCGCCACCACGCTGGTCACGGTGGGGAGGAGGTAGAGGGTGCGGAGGAACCGCACCCCCCGCCAGGGGCGGTTCAGGCCCAGGGCCAGGAGAAGGGCCAAGACGATCTCCAGGGGCACCGCCACCGCCACGTAGAAGAGGGTGTTCCAGAAGGCCTTGTGGAAGGTGGGGTCGGCGAGGAGCCGCTTGTAGTTCTCCAGGCCCACCCACCCCTCCCGGATCGTGGCCAGGTTGAGGGGACGGAGGCCGTCGTAGGCCACGAAGGAGAGGAGGAGGCTCGTGAGGATGGGCCCCAGGTTGAAGGCCAGGAAGCCCGCCAAGGAGGGCAGGAGGAAGAGGAGGGGGAAGCGGAGGTAGGCGCGCACGGGGCCTCCTAGCCTTTGGGGCTAGCGCTTCCTCGAGGCCTGCACCTCGTCCAGGATCTTCTGCACCTGGGGCGCCACGCCGTCCAGGGCGGCCTTGAGCTCGGCCTTGCCCTGCCAGACGGGCTCCAGGGCCTTGTTGATGAGCTGGAGGGCCTCGTTCCAGCGCTCAAAGGTCTCCGTGGGCCGGGCGGTGCGGTTCACGGTGAGGAAGTACTGCTGGTTCCTGGGAGGCGGCGGGACGAAGAAGTCCTTGAGGGTCTGCAGGCTCTTGTCCACGTTCTTCACGTCCACGCCCCGGGCGGGGATGATGAGGCCGGTCTTGGTGAAGAGCCGGCTGGCCTCGGGGCCTGCCAGGAAGGCGAGGAGCTTCCAGGCGGCCTCGGGGTTCTTGGTGCCCGCGGCCATCACCCAGCCCGACCCGTCGATGTCCACGATGCTCCCCGCCTTGCCCCGGGGGAAGGGCACCACGTCAAAGTCAAACTTGGCCCGGGCCTTCAGGGTGGGCACCCGCCAGCGCCCGTCCACGATCATCCCCGTCTGGCCGTTCAGGAACATGGTGAAGGCCCCCCGGTCCTGGGCTTCCTCGGGGGTGGGGGCCACGTGGTGCTTGTAGCGCAGGTCCAGGTAGAACTGGAGCCCCTCCAGGGAGGCGGGGCTATTCAGCAGGAACTTGCTGTGGTCGGGGCTGTAGAAGCGGCCCCCCGCCGACCAGACCCAGGGCTCCCAGAAGAGGTAGAAGGTCTGGAAGGAGACCCCCCACTGGACCCTGCGGTCGTCCTTCTCCACGGTGAGGGCCTTGGCGTAGCGCAGGAAGTCGTCCCAGGTCCAGTCGGGCTTGGGGTCGGGCAGGCCCGCCTTGCGCAGGAGGTTGCGGTTGTAGAAGACCACCAGGTTGGAAACGTCCCGCGGCAGGCCGTACTGGGCCCCCTCCCACTGGAAGGCCTTGAGGATGCCCGGGAAGATGTCCTCCGTGGGGTAGCGGTCCCGCTTCAGGAAGGGGTCCAGGGGCTTTAGGACCCCCCTCGAGGCCATCCCGGGAAAGTCAATGTTGTTGATGAAGAACACGTCCGGGGGCGTGCCCGCCGCGATCATGGCGGTGATCTTGGCCAGGTACTCGTTGGAGGGGATGTTGATGTACTCCACCTGGATCCCCGGGTTCCGCTCCTGGAAGAGCCGGAGGACCTGCTGGTAGGCCTGGATCTCCTCCTGGCTCCCCCAGCTGGCCAGGACCAGCTTCTGGGCCGAGGCCAGTCCCAAAAGGAGAAGAAGCGCGCCGAAAAACTTCCTCATGGTTCACCTCCGAACACCCACTGCCCGGTGGGGGTGTAGACCCCCGCCAGGGCTTCCAACGCGGCCCGCACCTGGACCGCGCGGTAGCCGTGCGTGGCCAGGTAGCCCTGGGGCCTCCCCGGGAGGAAGCGGAGGTCGTCGGGGTTGCCCAGGGCCACCACGTAAAGGGGCTTGCCCAAAGCGCGAAGCTCCCGGAAGAGGGCCTTCTGCCCGGCCTTGAAGGCCCCGAGCCAGTGGTAGGTGGAAAGCACCACCCGCTCGGCGGCCCGGGCCCTTTCTACTGCCCGCGCCACCTCCTCGGGAGAGGGGTCCTCGGAGAGGTTTAGGCCCTGGCTCCCCGGGAGGTAGGTGGGGGCGAGGTCGGCCAGGGTGGGCTCGGCCCCGTAGCGGTCCGTCACCCTTAGCCCCACCACCAGGGTCCCGGGGCCCGGGAGGGGAAGCTCCCCGAAGAGCCGGACCACCCCCCGCCGGGCCGCCTCCAGGGCCAGGGCCTCCTCCTCCTTGGGGGTGAAGGGGCAGGCGCCCCCTTGGGCGAGGAGGGCGAGGGCCCGCCGCCTGGCCTCTTCCGCCCGGGCCTTGGGGACCTCCTTGCCCAGGGCCTGGGCGAGGTGAGCGTGGACCTCGAGGGCGGTCTCCGGATTGGGCTCCAGGAGAAGGAGGTCCGCCCCCGCCTTCACCGCGAGGAGGGCGGCCTCCTTGGCCCCGAAGTTGCGCTTGATGGCCGCCATGGCCATGTCGTCCGTCAGGACCGCCCCCCTAAAGCCCATCTCCCCCCGGAGGAGGCCGGTGAGGATGCGCTGGGAGAGGGTGGCGGGAAGCTTCGGGTCTAGGGCGGGGAAGAGGATGTGGGCGGTCATGAGGGCGGGCATCCCCGCCTCCACGTAGCGGCGGAAGGGGAGAAGCTCCACCTTCTCCAGGGCCTCCCGGGGCTTGGCCACCACGGGCAGGTCCAGGTGGGAGTCGGTGGCGGTGTCCCCGTGGCCGGGGAAGTGCTTGCCCACGGGCTTAGCCCCCGAGCGGAGCACGCCCCGGGCGAAGGCCAGGCCCATGCGGGCCACCCGCTCCGGGTCGGCGCCGAAGGAGCGGAGGCCGATGATGGGGTTTTCCGGGTTCACGTTCACGTCCAGGACCGGGGCCAGGTTCACGTCGGCCCCCAGGCGCCGCACCTGGCACCCGAGGGCCCAGCCCACCCGCTCCACCAGCCCTTCATCCCCGCTCGCCGAGAGGGCCATGGCCGAGGGAAAGCGCACCACCCCCTCCCGGTAGGAGGTGAAGGGGCCCCCCTCCTGGTCCACCATCACCACCAGGTTGGGGTCCAGGGCCTTGAGCCTCCGCACCAGGCCCTGGGGGTCCTTGCGCAGGTTGTTGGGGTAGAGGATGACCCCGGCGGGGCGCACCCGCTTGAGGAGCTCGGAGGGCACCTCTTCTCCCTTGAAGCTCACCACCAAAAAGCTTCCCGCCTGGGCCGCCGCCAGGCCGAGCCCGAGGGTCAGGGCCAAGAGCCTCACCTCCTCGCCTCCTCCAGGGCGCCGCGCACGCCCCGCGCCTCAAGAAGCCTTTCCGCCTCCTCGCCCGTCTTCCCGAGGGCCGCGAGGGCCGCCAGGGCGGGCTCGGGGTAGCGGGCGAGGAGGGCTTTGGCCTCCTCCTCCCCAAGGCCCACCATGGCCCGCACCATGGCCGCACCCCGCGCTCTGAGCTTGGCGTTTTCCACCCGCATCCGGGCCATGAGGTTGCCGTAGGTGCGGCCCAGGAGGACCATGACCAGGGTGGAGAAGAGGTTGAGGGCCGCCTTCTGGGCCGTGCCCGCCCCAAGCCTCGTGCTCCCGGCGATGACCTCGGGCCCGGTGTCCAGGAGGACGGGGTGGTGGGCCTCCTGGAGGAGGGGGGCGCCCGGGTTGTTGGCCAGGGCCACGGTGAGGGCGCCCCGGGCCTTGGCCCCCCGGAGGGCCCCCAGGGTGAAGGGGGTGCGGCCGCTCGCCGCCACCGCCACCAGGACGTCCTTGGCCTCGAGGCCCTGGCCAAGCCTGAAGCCCTCCTCCTCCCGGTCCTCCGCCTCCTCCACCGCCTGAGTGAGCCCCGCCTCCCCCCCTGCGAGGAGGAAGCGCACCCTTGAGAAGCCGAAGGTGGGCCAAAGCTCCACCCCGTCCATCGCCGCAAGCCTCCCGCTCGTCCCCGCCCCGGCATAGGCCAGGCTCCCGCCCCCCTTGAGCCTTTCCGCCGCCTCCCTGGCCGCCCCCTCCAGGTGGGGGAGGGCCCGGTGCACCGCGGCCAAGGCCCTGAGCTGGCCCTCGTAGAGGGCCTCCAGGACCTCCCTAGGAGGCCAGAGGTCCAGGTCCCGGTAGCGAACCGCCGCTTCCTCCGTCATGCCACCTCCGCCGCCAAGGCGTTGCCCAGGGCCCGCCTGAGGGGAGCGATGGGGGGCCGGTGCCGGGTGGGGTGGACGGCGTTGGTGAGGAGGGCCCAGGCGTAGCCCCGCTCGGGGTCCACGAAGGCCGCCACCCCGGTGAAGCCCGTGTGCCCGAAGGCCCGCTCCGAGGCCAGGCTCCCCCCGTGCCAGCCGGGGCGCTTCCTCTCCCAGGAGAGGAGGCGCTCCCCGTGGGGCCTGAGCATCTCCTCCAGGGCCGCCCGGGAGAGCCAGCGCCCCTCCAGGATGGCCTGAAGCTCCCCCAAGACCCCCTCCAGGGTGCCGAAGAGGCCCGCGTGCCCCGCAAGCCCCCCCAGGGCGTGGGCGTTCTCGTCGTGCACCTCGCCCCGGAGCGCCCGCCCCCGCCAGGGGCATTGCTCCGTGGCCGCCGTCTTTTCGGGGGGAGGGCTCGGGGTGAGCCCCTCGGGGAGGGGGAAGGCCCCTAGGGGCCTTTTCCGCACCCTCTCCAGGAGGAGGCCCAGGAGCATGTAGCCGATATCGGAGTACACCGGCTCCCCCAGGGGCCAGGGGTGCTGGAGGAGGCGGGCCTTGAGGGCCTCCCCCTGGCCCCAGGTGTACACCGCCTCCCAGGCGGGAAGCCCCGCGGTGTGGGCGAGGAGTTCCCGCACCGTCTTGGCCTTCAGGGGGTGGTCCTTGAGCCAGAGGAGGTCGGGGAGGTGGAGGGAGAGGGGGTCGTCCAGGTCCAAGAGGCCCTCCTCCACCGCCTTAAGGGTTTCCTTGAGGGTGAAGAGGGGCTTGGTGAGGCTCGCCAGGTCAAAGTAAAAGCCGGCCTCGAGGGGCACGGGCTCGGGCACGAGCTGGGCGAAGCCCAGGTGGAAGCTCTCCCGGCGCCCGTCGGCGTGGACCACGCCGAAGGCCGCCCCGGGCACCACGCCCCGGGCCACCGCCTCCTCCAGGATGCCCCTGGCCCGCATGCCCCTAAGTTTAAACGGGTGGGGGATTGGTAGGCAAGTGGTATGCTTAGGGGGATGGTCCCGGGGGAAGGGGGACCCAAGTACCTGGCCCTGGCGGAGCGGCTCAAGCTCGCCCTCCTTAGGGGGGAGTACGGCCCAAGCCTTCCCCCGGAGCGGGCCCTGGCCCAGGGGCTTGGGGTCTCCCGGGACACCCTGCGCCGGGCCCTGGCCCTTCTGGAGGAGGAGGGGCTTCTCCTTAGGCGGCGGGGGAGCGGCACCTACGTGGCCCGGAGGGCCACCTTCCGCGCCCGGCTCCTCGGCTTCACCGAGGAGATGGAGGCCCTGGGGGTCGTGCCCGAAACCCGCCTCCTCAAGGCGGAGAAGGGGCCCGCCACCCCCGAGGAGGCCTTCCACCTGCGCCTCTCCCCTTCCGAGGAGGTTTGGCGCCTGGAGCGCCTAAGGCTTGGGGACGGGGAGCCCATCGCCCTGGAGCGGGCGGTCCTCCCCCTTTGGGCCCTCGAGGCCCTGCCCCAGGGCTCCCTCTACCGGGCCCTGGAGGCGCGGGGCCTCCGCCCCGTGCGGGCCCTCCAGCGCCTGCGGGCCCTCCCCGCCCGGGAGGAGGACCGCCTCCTCGGGGTGGAGCCCGGCACCCCCCTCCTCTACCTGGAACGGCTGAGCTTCCTCGCCGACGGGAGGCCCGTGGAGCTGGTGAAAAGCCGCTACCGGGGGGACCGGTACGAGCTTTTGGTGGAGCTCACATGAGGGTGCTCGGGCTCATGTCCGGGACCAGCGCCGACGGGGTGGACCTGGTCCTGGCCGAGTTTTGGGGCGGGGCTTCGGACCTCGGCCACCGGGTCTTGGTCCATCTGGAGGTGCCCTACCCAAAGCCCCTTCGGGAGCGGGTCCTTAGGGCTATGCGGGGGGCAAGGACCCGGGAGCTCGCCCTCCTCCACCACGACCTCGGCCGCTTCTACGCCGAGGCCGCCCGCCCCTTCCTGGGCCAGGCGGAGCTCGTGGGGCTTTCCGGCCAGACGGTGTGGCACGAGCCCCCTGAGGCCACCTTCCAGCTCGGGGAGGCGAGCTACCTGGCGGGGGCCTTGGGGGTCCCCGTGGTCTTCGGCTTCCGGGCGGTGGACCTGGCGGCGGGCGGGGAGGGGGCCCCCCTGGTGGCCTACCCCGACCTCCTCCTCTTCGGGGAGGAGGGGAAGCGGGTGAGCGTGCACAACCTGGGGGGCATCTCCAACCTCACCGCCTTCCTCGGCCGTGACCCCCAAAGCCTCCTCGCCTTTGACACCGGCCCCGGGGTCTGCCTCTTTGACGAGGCGGCCTCGGCCCTGGGTCTCGCCCCGGAGGAGGCGGTGGACCTGGCGGAGGGGGGAGAGGTGGACCAGGAGGCCCTGAGGGCCTGGCTCGCCCACCCCTACTTCCAAAGGCCCCCGCCCAAGACCACGGGCCGGGAGGTGTGGCGCCTAGAGGCCCTAGAAGGTAAGCCCGAGGACCCCGCCGCCCTCCTCAAGACCCTCCTCGCCTTCACCGCAGAAAGCGTCCTCCTGGCCTACCGGCGCTTCGTGGGCCCCGTGGACCGGGTCCTCCTTGCGGGGGGCGGGGCCAGAAACCGGGTCCTGGTGCGCCTTCTCTCCGAGGCCCTCCCGGTCGTGGTCATGGAGAACCCCAAGGTGCGGGAGCCCCTGGCCTTCGCCCTCCTCGCCTACCTCTACGCCCGGGGGGAGGTGAACGTCTTGGGGCGGGCCACGGGGGGGCGGGACGTGCGGGCGGGGCAGGTGGTGGAGCCCTTCTAAGTACCCCACCGCGGCAAAAGCCGCGGTGGGGGCCCCAAAAGAGCTTTCCCACAGCCAAAGCTCGGGCATCCCGTGTTGCAAAGCCGAGGTGCGGGCACTTAATACCACCCCATGCTGGCGCAAGCCAGCATGGGGGCCCCGGGTAAAGAAGGCCCACAGAGGCCTTATGGCCTTGGCTTAGGGCGATGGGTTCACGCCAAAGGGGTATAAGGGCCTCGCCCCCGCTTTCGCCGAAGCGACCCCCAAAGCATTACCCCGCGAGGTCCAGGTAGAAGCGGGCCACGAACTCCGCCATGGCCTCCCGGGCGGGGCCCAGGTAGCGCCTGGGGTCGGGGCCTTCCCCGAGGGCCCCTTTGAGCCCCTCGGTGAAGGCCTGGAAGGCCCGGGTGGCCAGGTTGACCTTGGCCACCCCGAGCTTTAGGGCCGCCTTCAGGTCCTGGGGCTTGGCGCTGGAGGCCCCGTGGAGGACGAAGGGCCTATTCAGGGGGGAGAGGGCCCTGAGCCTTTCCAGCCTTAGGGGCCTCGCCTCCAGGCGCTTGTGCTCCGTGCCCAGGTCCACCGCCACCCAGTCGGGCTTCACCCGCCTTACAAGCTCCAGGAGGGCTTCAAGAGGCCGCGCTTCCCCCCTTCGCTCCCCCTTGGGCACCACCTCGAGCTCCACCTCCAGGGGGCGCTCCCCCGCGATCTTCCGGGCGGCTTCCAGGTAGGGGAGGGGCCCCTCCTCCACCATGGCGGAGTCAAACCCCAAGGCGAAGGCCGCCTCCAAGAGGTCCAGGCTCCCCGCGTGGTCCAGGTGCAGGTAAACGGGCACCTGGGCCTTCCGCTTGAGGGCCTGGCCCAGCGCGGCGAGCTCCTCCAGGCCGGCGTAGCCCACGCTGTTTTGCGAGAACATGAGAAAGATGGGCCTCCCCGCCTGCTCCGCCCCCCGGACCACCGCCTGGGCGGTCTCCAGGTTCACCCCGTTCACCGCGAGGAGGGCCTCTCCCCGCCGCCAGGCCGTTTCCACCGCCTCCTTCGCTTCCACGGGGTTAGCCTACCTCCGCCCGGGCCACCCCCGCCCTTGATTTGCGCGAATGGAGGGCATGCGAGCGTTAACCCGGCGAGGCCGGGGTCCCGTTCGCTTACCCTGAGGGCGTGCCGAGGAAGGTGGCGGACGCCCGGGTGCTCTCCCTGGTCCAGGCCCGCGAGAGGGTGAGGGTGCTGGACCTGGCCCGGGAGCTCGGCCTCCACCCGTCCACGGTGCGGCGGGCCCTGGCGCGCCTCGAGGCCAAGGGCCTCGTGGAGCGGAGGCGGGGCGGGGCGGCCCTCTTCGCCGCCGTGCGCTACGTGGGGGAGATGGCGGGGAAGCTGGAAGAGGGGGTTGAGGCCAAGCGCCGCATCGCCGAGAAGGCCCTCGCTCTGGTGCGGGAGGGGATGCGCATCGGGCTTTCCGGGGGCTCCACCTGCACCCTCTTCAGCCGCCTCCTCCGCTACCGGGCCCTGGAGGTGGTGACCAACGCGGTGAACATCGCCGTGGAGCTTTATTCCTACCCCAAGACCCGGGTCCACGTCCTGGAGGGGGAGCTCAACACCTATTCCTACGAGCTGGTGGGCCCCTTGGCGGTGGAGAGCGCCCGGCGCGTCCCGCCCCTGGACCTCCTCTTCGTGGGGGCCACCGCGGTGAACGAGGAGGGGTTTTTCATGCGGGACGAGCCCGAGGCCCAGGTGGCGAGGGCCCTGGCGGGGCGGGCCAAGGCGGTGTACGTGCTGGCGGAAAAGGGCAAGTGGGGCCGCAAGGCCCTCGGCTTCTTCGCCCCTCTGGGCGGGGTAGCGGGGTGGATCACGGAGGAGTGAAGCATGGGCATGCTGGAAGAGATCCTGGCAAGTGGGGAGGCCTGGCGCGAGGCCTTGGACTTGGCGGACCGGGTGGGGCTTCCCAAAGGCCCCACCCTCTTCCTGGGCTCGGGGTCCAGCTACTTTCTGGCCCAGGTGGCGGCCCACCTGGCCCGCCAAAGGGGAAAGGATGCCCTCGCCCTCCCCTCCGGGGAGGCCATGCTCTTCCCCGAGGGGCTTAGGGGATGGGAGCAGGTGGTGGGCATCTCCCGCTCGGGCGAGACCACGGAGCTTTTGCAGGCGGTGCGGGCCTTGGGCCTTCCCGCCTGGCTCCTCACCACCCGCGATTCGGGCCCTGGGCACCACCTCTTCGCCCAGGTGGTGGTCCTTTCCCGGGCGGAGGAAGAGGCCATCGTCCAGACTCGGTCCTTTTCCAGCGCCCTGGTCTACGTCCTGCGGGCCCTCACGGGGGAGGAGGGGCTTCGCGGCCTTCCCGGGCGCCTGGCCGGGGTCTTGGAGGCTCCCGGGGACTTCCCCCGGGGAGAGGCCTACTTCTTCCTGGGGGTGGGAGCGGCCTGGGGGGTGGCCCAGGAGGCGGCCCTGAAGCTCAAGGAAACGGCCCTGGTCTGGGCCGAGGCCTTCCAGAGCCTGGAGTTCCGCCACGGGCCGAAGAGCCTGGTTTCCGAGGGCACCGTGGTCTTCCTCCTTAAGAGCCACCCCATGGAGGAGCCCCTCCTGGAGGAGCTTTCCGGGCTTGGGGCCCGGGTGGTGGTCCTCCCGGGGGGGGTCCTGGACCTTCCCCTTTCCCTGGTGAGGATCCAGCTCTTCGCCCACCGGCTCGCCCGGGAGCGGGGCTTAGACCCCGACCGCCCGCGGCACCTCACCTACGCCGTGCGCCTATGATCCTGGCCCTCACCCCCTGCCCCTGCCTGGACCGCGTCCTCCACCTGGAAAGGCCCCTCAGACGGGGGGCCCTCCACCGGGTGGCCCGGGTGGAGGCCCTGGCCGGGGGCAAGGGGCTCAACCTGGTCCGGGCGGTGGTGCGCCTTGGGGGCGAGGCCCTGGCCGTGGCCCCCCTGGGCGGGGTATGGGGGGAGGCCCTTTTGGGGCTTGCCCGGGAGGAGGGGCTTCCCCTAAGGCCCCTCCCCGGCACAGGGGGGCGGGCCTGCCACGTCCTCGCCGACCCCAAGGGGGTCACGGAGGTCTACGAGCCCTGCCCCCCGGTGCCCGAGGGCTTCCTCGAGGCCGCGGCCCGCCTGGCCGCGGAAGGGGGGGTGAGGGTGCTTTCGGGAAGCCTGCCCAAGGGGCTTCCCCCGGAGGCCCTCCTAGAGGCTTTCCGGCCCTTCGCCGTGGACTCCCTCCAGGCCTTCCCCAAGGCCCTGGAGCTCGGGGTGGACCTGGTCAAGCCCAACCGCAAGGAGCTCGCCGCCCTCCTCCCAGGGCCACCCCTCCGGGCGGCCCGGGCCCTCCACCGCCGCTACGGGGTGGGGGTGCTGGCCTCCTTGGGGGAGGCGGGGGCGCTCTATGCGGGCCCGGAAGGGGCCTTTCTCGCCCGCGGCCCGAGGCGGGAGGGGAACCCCGTGGGTTCCGGGGACACCCTTCTTGGGGCCTTCCTCCTCGCCCGGGAGCGGGGAGAGCCCCTGCCAAAGGCCCTGGCCTTCGCCGTGGCCGCGGCCGGGGCCAACGTGGGCCGGGGCGGGGGGAGGGTGGACCGGGAGGAGGTGGAGGCCCTCCTTAAGGAGGTGGAGGTGGTGGAGGCGTGATCTTCCTGGGGGCGGACGGCGGGGGCACCAAGACCCGCTTCGTGGCGGTGGACGGGGCGGGGAGGGTGGTGGCGGAGCGGGTCCTCGGCACCGCCTACCTGCCCGCCGTGGGGCGGGAGGGGGTGGAGGCCGTGTTCCGGGAGGCCCTGAAGGGGCTTCCCCCTCCGGCCTACGTGGTGGCGGGCCTCGGCGGGTACGGCGAGGTGGCGGCCTGGGACCGGGCCTACCGCGAGGCCCTGGAGGGGGTTTTGCCCTGCCCCTTCCTCCTGCAAAACGACGTGGCCCTGGCCTTTGAGGCGGCCTTCGGCGAAGGGGAAGGGGTCTTGGTGGTGGCGGGGACCGGCTCCATGGCCTACGGCCGGGGCCCCTTGGGGGAGGGGCGGGCCGGGGGGTACGGCCCCCTCTTCGGCGACGAGGGGAGCGCCTACTGGATCGGGCTTCGCGCCCTGAACCGGGCGAGCCGGGCCGAGGACGGAAGGGCCCCTCCCACCGGCCTCCTCCGGCTTCCCCAAAGGTTCGGCCAGGGGGACCTCCTCGGCCTTCTGGCCTTCCTCGAGGCCGAGCCCCGGGCCCTGAGGTCCAGGGTGGCCTCCCTGGCCCAAGAGGTGGACCGCCTGGCCGAGGAGGGGGACGAGGGGGCCCTCGAGGTGCTGGAGGGGGCGGCGGAGGAGCTCGCCCTCCTGGCCCTCGCCTTGTCCCTCCGGGTGGGGGCCAAAAGGGCCGCCTACATGGGCGGGGTCTTCCGGAGCCGGAGGGTGGCCGAGGGGTTCGCCCGGCGCCTTCAGGCCGAGGGCCTCGCCCTGGCGGGGCCCCCTGAGGATGTGGCCCGCTACGCCGCGGAAAAGGCCCTTAGACTCTATGGAGGTGGTTAGCGTGAGGACGGCAGTTGTGAGAATCTTTTCCCTTTTGGCCTTGGCCCTGGGGCTGGCCCTCGCCCAGAGGGCTTACGTGGGCAACGCCGGGGACAGCACCGTGGTGGTGCTGGACCTCGAGGGGCCCAAGGTGGTGGACCGCTGGCCGGGCTTCCAGCAGCCCTGGAGCGTGGCCTACGCCGGGGGCAAGGTCTACGTGGCGGAGTACGTGGGCCGCCCCGACGCCCCCGCGCCCGCGGGGCGGGTGGCGGAGCTTACGCCAGACGGCAAGGCCCTCCGGGTCCTTCTTGGGGCCCACTACCCCATGGGGGTCGCGGCGGACGGGGAGCGGGTCTACGTGGCCTCCAGCGCCGTGGACTGGTCGGGGCAGGTGCGGGGTGAGCCCGCCCTCCTGGTCTACGGCAAGGAGGGGAGTGAGCCCCTCGCCCGCTTTCCCTTCCCTGCCTCCCGGTACGGCTACCCCCAGACCCTCCTCCCCGCCCCCGAGGGGCTCTTCGTGGCCACCACCTGGGGGGTGGTCCTCCTCCTGGACCAGGAGATGCACCCCAAGGCCGCCTTCGCCCTGCCCGAGACCCTGAACCCCATCCGGGGGCTTGCCCTGGACGCCAAGGGGAACCTCTACCTCTCCGGGAGCAAGGACGGGGACGGGCGGGTGGTGCGCCTTGCCAAGGGGGCCTGGGGCCCTTCCCCTGAGGTGCAGGCCCTGGACCGCTTCGCCCAGGTTTTGGCGAAGGGGCTCCCCGACCCCTGGGGGCTCGCCGTGGTGGGGGAGGCCCTCTACCTGGTGACCAGCACCGACGCCTCGGGGCAGGGCCCCGGGGGGCTTTACCGCCTTCCCTTGGGGGAAGAGGCGAGGCCGGAGCGGCTTTTGGACCTCCCTAGCCGCTACACCTTAGGCCTTGCCGTGGGGGAGTAAGGTGGGTTTGCTCCTTGTCCTCCCCTTTTTCTTCCTCCTTTGGGGGTGCGGCGCCTCCCCTTCCACCCCCCTTAGGGCCACCTCGCCGGTCTCGGAGTTTCTCCCCACCCCCTCCGAGGTGCCGAACCCCGAGCGGGGCTTCGCCTCGGACAGCTACTACCCCGACGAACCCGCCCTGGACGCCTCGGCCAAGGTGAGGGAGGCCCGGGAGCGGGGCTTTGAGGTGCGCCTCATCCGCCGCACCTACTACCTCCACGCCTTCGCCGGGCAGGACCGCCTTCCCCAAAGCTTCCTGGCTACCCTGGAAGGGGACCTGGAAAGCGCCAAGCGGGCGGGGGTCAAGCTCGTCCTCCGCTTCGCCTACCGCCCCGAGGAGAACCGCCCAGGGGGGCCCACCTACTGCGACCCTCCCGAGGCCAGGATCCTCGCCCACCTCCGCCAGATGGGTCCCGTTCTCCGGGCCCACCTCGGGGCCATCGCCTACCTCGAGGCCGGCCTCATCGGGCCCTGGGGGGAGTGGCACTCGGCAAGCCCCGAGGAGGCCCTCATGGACCCCCTCCCCGGCTACCAGGAGGGGTCCCAGCCCCCTTGCGGCCAGGGGAACTACGACCGCAAGCTCCCTAACCAGAAGACCCTGGAGCTGGTGCGGGCCCTTCTAGAGGAGGTTCCGGGGAAGCTCGTGGCCCTGCGCTACCCCATGGCCAAGGCCAAGCTCCTGGAGCTCGAGGCGGGGGGCCCCACCGGAACCTACCCCGATGCCTCCTTCTTCACCCCCCTCACCCCCTCCGAGGCCCACGGGGGTTCCCTGAAGGCCCGCCTGGGGGCCCACAACGACTGCTTCCTGGCCTCCGAGAACGACTACGGCACCTACTACTACGACCCAGGGCAAAAGCAGGAGCGGGAGAAGGCCTACTGGAGCGCGGACGCCCTTTACACCGTGATGGGCGGGGAGACCTGCACCCCAAGCCCTTACGTCCCCCCTGGGGAAGACCCAGGGCGCTATGTTTATGAGAGCTTTCGCCGCTTCCGCTTCAGCGTCTTGAACCTGAACTACCACCCGGGCTTCCTGGCCTGGCTCAGGGCCACCCCCTTCGGCGAGAGAAGCCTCCTAGAGGCCCTAAAGCGCGACCTGGGCTACCGCCTCCACCTGAGGCGGGCGGAGGTGGACCGGGTTCGCCTCCGCTTAGGCGAGCCCCTCTCCCTCACCCTGGACCTCGAGAACCTGGGCTTCGGGAGCCTCTACAACCCCAAGGCCCTCCGCCTCGTCTTCGTGCGCAACAAGGACGGCTTCGCGGTGATCCGCCCCTTGGAGGAGCGCTTCTTCGGCCCGCCCGCAGGGGAGAGGAAGGCGTACGCCTACCGCGCCCAGGCCCCCGAGGCCCCCGGGACCTACGCCCTCTTTTTGGAGCTCGCCGACCCCGAGAACCCGGGCGACCCCCGCTACCACGTGCGGCTCGCCACCCAGACCGAGTTTAAGGAGGGGCGGAACGCCCTGAACCTTTCCGTGGAGGTGCGATGAGGGCTCTTTTCCCCCTTCTTCTGGTTTTTGGTGCGGTCCTGGCCCAGGGGCTCGTCCTGGAAGACGACCTGGTCCAGGCCCTGGAGCTCGCCCCTGGGGGCGAGGCGGGCCTCGTCCTCTCCCTGAGGAACGAGGGGCCAAACCCCCTTAGGGTGCGGGTGGAGGTGGCGGACTACCGCGAGGACCAGGGCTTCCTGCCCCCGGGAAGCCTTCCTCAAAGCCTCGCGGGGACCCTCTTCCTCGAGGCCCCCGAGGTGGTGGTGCCCCCCCGGGGCAGGGCCCGGGTGGGCCTCAGGGTGCAGGCCCTTTCGGACCTGGAGGGGTCGCGCTACGCCTACCTCCTCCTCACCCCCGAGCCCCTTTCCGGGGCCCAGGGCTCCGGGGAGGGGGTGCGGGTGGGGGTGAACCTGGTCCAGCGCTACGCCGTCTTGGTGGCGGCAAGCCACGGGGGGAGGCCCGAGGTCCGCTTCCTGGAGGCCAAGAGGGAAGGGGAAAGGCTGGTTTTCCTCGGGGAAAACCGGGGAAGCCGCCTCTACCGCCCCCTGGTCCGCTACCAGGTGGTGGGGGCTAAGGGGGTGGTGGCCGAGGGGTACTTGGGCACTTACACCTTCCTCCCCCAAAACCCCAAGGCGGTGCCGGTTCCCTTGCCCCGGCTTGCCCCGGGGAGCTACCTGGTGCAGCTCATCCTGGACGACGGGATCTACGCCTATGCGGTTCGCGCTCGCTTGGACCTTCCTTAGCTTGAGCCTGGCCTTGGCCGCCCCCCTTGGGCCCCTGGAGGGCGCTCCCGGGGAGGCGGTTACCCTGGTTCTGGAGGGCGGGGGAGAGCCGGTCCTGCCCCCGGGCTTCGCCCTCCTCCTTCCCCCTGAGCCCCTGGGGGAGGGGGTCGTCCTCACCTTCCGTGTCCCCAACCTGCCCCCTGGGGAGTACCCCTTGCGCCTTGGGGAGAGGGTCTACCCCTTCCGGGTGAAGCCCCTGGCCCGGGCCCACCTGGAGCTTTTGGAAGCCCCGGAGCTCGCCCTGGGAGAGGTGGGGGCGGTGCGCCTTCGGGCCCTCAACCTGGGCAACCTGCCCCTCTCCCTGCCGCCTGAGGCCCTGGGGGTGGGGCTTCTCGTGGTGCGGGCGGAACCCCAAGGGGTCCTCGCCCCGGGGGAGGAGCGCACCCTCCTCCTTTGGGTGCGGGGTGGGGGCCAGGACGGGCAGGTCCTGGTGCGGCTTGGGGGGGCGAGCCTGGCCGTGCGCGTCCCCGCCAAACCCGCCCCCCCTCCGCCCTTCCACGATTGGGCCAAGCTCCCCTCGAGGCTCCTTTGGACGAGCGGGCAGGGCTTCGCCCTTGCCGGGGAAGGCCCCCTTCTGGACGGGGAGGGGCGGAGGCTCGGCTACCTGGCCTACCGCCTGGACCCGCGGTCCGCCTCCCTGGCCTACGATGACCCCCTTTTCGGCCTGGGGGTTTCCCTGGGCCCCGCCCTCGGCGTTTCCCTCCGCTACCTCCTCCAGGAGGGGCTCAACCTCACGGCGGGCGCCAGCACCTCTGGCAAGCTTCAGGCCGGCCTCAGCTACGCCGGGCAGGGCTTTCGCCTGGCGGGGAGCCTGGGCTACCCCTGGCATTACCGCCTGGAGGGAAGCCTCCTGGGGGGCGGGGCGGGGGAGCGCTTTGCTCTCTTAGGCCAGCTCGTCCCGGGCTACTGGGCCCTTTCCGGGGCCTACGGGCAGGGCCCTTGGAACCTCCAGGGGGGGTTGGGCGCGGGAGGCGGCTACCTCCAGGGCGCCCTGGCCCTGGGAGGCGGCGTCGGGGCCGGGTTTGGGGTGCGCTTCGCCTCGGAGCCTGCCCTCACCGCCTACCTTGGGGTTCCGGTCCTGGGGACCGTGGAGGTGCGGGGGGACTTCGGCCTGAATAGCCGCCGCCTTCGCCTTTCCCTCTTCCACGTGCTGGGAAGTGGCGAGGAGCGCCTGGCGGAACGCCTCTTTTGGGACGGGGATGCCCTCCGCTACGGCCTCGAGGCCCGCACCTTCCTCCCCACCGAGGCGGGGCCCTTGGGTTTGGAGGGAAGCCTGGACCTTGAGCCCCAGGGGCTTGGCCTTACCTTCGGGGCGAGCCTTGCCCCCTTAAGCCTCCGGGCCTCCCTGGGCTTCGCCGGGGGAGGCCTCCAGCGCTTTGGCCTCTCGGGGGCCCTGGCCTTTGACCTGCCCCTTTACCCCCTTTCCTGGCCTACCCTCGGGGTGCGGGTGGAGGGAGCCGAGGCCTCCCACCTCGCCCTATCGGGCCCCTCGGGCCCCTTCCTCCTTCCCCTCTCCGGGGGCGCCGGGGCCCTCCGCCTCCCCCCTGGGGTCTACCGCCTGAGGGCCCCGGAGGGGCTTGGCTTCCTCCAAGGGGACCGGGTGGTGAAGGAGGTGGAGGTGGAGCTGAGGGAGGACAAGACCCTCGCCCTCAAGGCCCTTCCCGCCCTTTCCGTGGCCCTGAGCCTCCGCTACTGCCCCCCCACCCCAGGCCCCGGGGAAACCTTCGGCCTTCCCGGGGTGGACCCCGACCGCCTTCTCCGGGGCGTTCAGGTCCGGCTGAGGGGGGAGGCCGCCACCCTCCTCCTGCAAAACGGCGAAGGGGGCCTCCTTCCCCCGGGGCGCTACCGCCTGGGCATCGAGGGGCCCTACGCCCAAGGGGCCCGGCTCGCCTCGCCGGAGGGTGGGCCCCTGGAGGAGGTGGACCTAAGAGCCCCAGGCCCCCTCGTCCTCTGCCTCACCTTCCCCTTGCGCCCCCTGGAGGAGCAGGACCTGCCCTAGGGGGCTTTTTGCCCGAATGGGGGGGTAACGCGCGCTAAACCCCTTGACCCGAGGGCCCCTGGCCGCTAGGCTCCCCTACCTAAGGAGGTTGAGTATGCGCAAAGCCCTCTTGGCGTTGGCTGGCCTTTTGGCGGGACTGGCCCTGGCAGATGCCTCGGACACCAAGACCTTCACCGTGACGGTGACCGGCTCGGAGAGCGTCACCATTGACACGGGCACGGCAAGCCTTACGGTGGACTACTCCTCCTCCACTTGCTCCACCGTGGACCGCTTCTGCGCCTGGTACCCCACCATCATCTACGAGACCAACTACGCCACCAACCGCAAGCTGGTGGCCAGCGCCACCACCTCGCACCCCATCCTCTCCGTGGTGCTGGAAAAGCAGACGGCTGCGGCTTACGCAAACCCCTTCGTTCCTGATTGGGGTTCCGGGAGCAACCCAGGGAGCTGGGCCTTTACCGGCTCTTTCCTGACTCTGGCCTCCACGGATAGCGACGTGGTCCTCGCCATCCAGAACGGTAAATACGCCATCGCCCCTATTCTTAAGCTCGTCTTCAGCACGAACCCCCCCGCGGGCACCTACACCGCCGATGTGACCTTTACCATCATGGCCCAGTAGGGGAAAGTCTCCCCCGGGCGGCCCTTGGGCCGCCCGTTTTGCGCTTTTTGAGCTCATTCGCGCGTTTCCCTCCCCCCGCCCCTCCCCGGTTGGCGTAGCATGGGGCCGAAGATGGCCCAAAGGTTCTACGGCCTTTCCCTCGCCCTTCCCTCCACCCTTCTCGTGGGGGTCTTCGCCCTGGTCCCCGTGGCGGCCAGCTTTTACCTCTCCCTCACCTCCTGGTCGGGCCTCGCCCGGGGGGAGTTCGTGGGCCTCGCCAACTACCAGGCCCTCCTCCAGGACGAGCGCTTTCACCGCTACCTGCGCCAAACCCTAGCCTACGCCCTCTTCGCCGTGCCCTTAGGGGTGTTCTTCCCCCTGGGGGTGGCCCTCGCCCTCCACAACCTGCGGGGGCTTTGGGCCGCCTTCTTCCGGGTGGTCTTTTACCTCCCCCTGGTCACCGGGGTGGTGGCCACGGCCCTCCTGGTTCAGGCCCTCATCGGCCTCCTCCCCTGGAACCCCCTGAACCGCCCCGAGACCGTCCTCCCCACCCTGGCCCTCTTCAGCACCTGGCAGGGGATGGGAAGCGCGGTGCTCCTCTACCTGGCCGGGCTTTCCCGGGTGCCCCGGGAGGTGTACGAGGCCGCCGCCGTGGACGGGGCGGGCCCCTGGCAGGCTTTTCGCTTCGTGACCCTCCCCGCCCTCCTCCCCATCGTGAGCCTGGTGGCGGTCCTCTCCACCATCGCGAGCCTCCAGCTCTTTGAGGCGGTCCTCTTCATGACCCGTGGGGGCCCCGGGGACGCCTCCTTCACCCTGGCCTACTACATCTACACCTCCGCCTTCCGCTACTTCCGCATGGGCTACGCCACCGCCCTGGCCTGGGTTCTGGCCGGGGGGCTTTTCCTCCTGGTTTGGCTTCAGCGCCGTCTGGAAAGGAGGTTGGCCGATGCGGAGGCGTGAGCGGCTTCGCCAGACCCTCCTGGTGCTCCTCCTCACCCCCCTCGCCCTCCTCGTCCTCTACCCCTTCTTGTGGATGGTCTTCACCGGCTTCAAGGCCCCTCAGGAGGCCTACGCCTGGCCGCCCACCCTCTGGCCTAGGGAGTGGACCCTGGAGCACTACCAGGCCCTCTTCTCCGCCGTGCCCGTGGGGCGGGCCCTGTTCAACAGCCTCTGGACCTCGGCCTTCCTCGCCACCAGCAACCTCGCCTTGGGGGGCATGGCGGCCTACGCCTTCACCCGCCTCGCCTTCCCCGGGCGGGAGTTCTTCTTCCAGGGGCACGTCCTCTCCATGCTCCTCCCCTGGCAGATCACCCTCATCCCCACCTTCCTCCTGGTGCGGGCCCTGGGCCTGGTGGACACCTTTCTGGGCTACCTCATCCCAAGCCTCACCAGCGGCTACGCGGTGTACGTGCTCGGGCAGTACCTGAAGAGCTTTCCGAAAAGCCTCGAGGAGAGCGTGCTGGTGGACGGGGGAACCCCCTTTACCGCCTTCCTCAAGGTGGTGCTTCCCCTCTCCCGGGGGGCGCTGGCCGTGCTTTGGGTGCTCCTCTTCCTGGGCTACTGGCAGAGCTTCATCTGGCCCAGCGTGGTCCTCTCCTCTCCCGAGCGCATGGTCCTCCCCGTGGCCCTCCTTGCCGTGCAGAACCACTACGCCGTGAACATCCCCCTCCTCATGGCGGGCACCACCCTCATGGCCCTGCCCCCGGTGTTGGTCTACCTCTTCTTCCAGCGGAGCCTGCAAAACCCCGAGCTCTTCTCGGGGTTTAAGGGATAGTGAGGTGAGGCGTATGCGCAAGTGGATCGGTCTCCTTGGGTTCCTGGGCTTGGCCCTGGGGCAGGTGGCCCCGGAGATGGTGGCCCAGGCTCTGCCCCGCACCATCCGGATCGGGGAGGAGCTCTCCCAGTGGGAGGGCCTGCCGCGGTATGAGGTGGTCCTCTCCAACACCTTCCCCGCCAAGCCCGTGGGGCACAAGGGCTATTTCAGCGTGGCCTACGACCGGGAAAACCTCTACCTCCTTGGGGTCTTTGAGCAGAAGGCGGAGACGGTGCGGGCCAACAACCCCGCCGACCACAACGAGTGGTGGACGGACGACACCATGGAGGTCTTCCTCCGCCTGGACCCCAAGAAGCCCGAGTACCTGCACCTGGCGGCGAACCCCAAGGGCACCCGCTTCAAGGCCTACACCTTCACCACGGAGTACCGCACCTCCGGGCGCATAGAGAAGGACCGCTGGATCCTGGAGTGGGCCATCCCCTTCGCCTCCCTCAAGGTGGACCCGCCCAAGCCCGGCACCATCTTCGGGCTCAAGGTGGGCCGGGAGCACCAGGCGGCCTCGGAGTACCCCCTCTGGCCCGTGGGCGGGGACTACCACTCCCCCACCAACTTCGGCTACCTGGTCTTCGTGGAGCGCCTGGAGGACCCCAAGGCCCTGGCCCAGCGGGTGAGCGCCTACCTGGGGGAGGAGCCGCCCATCCAAAGCCGCCTCGAGGGCCTCACCACCTACGCCGTCTACTACGGCACCGACCCCGCCGAGGCCGCCAAGCTGGTGAACTTTGACCTGGCCATCGTCCAGCCCAACCTGCCCAAGGCCGCCCTCCTGGAGCTCAAGCGGGCGGGGGTGAAGGTGGTGGCCTACCTCTCCGTGGGGGAGGCCGAGCCCGAAAGGGTCTCGGTGCCCAAGGACTGGATCCTGGGCCAGAACCCCAACTGGGGAAGCTACTACGTGGACGCCAGGAAGCCCGGCTGGCAGGACCTCGTTCTTTCCCAGGCCAAGGACTACCTGGCCCAGGGGTTTGACGGCCTCTTCCTGGACACCCTGGACACCGCCGACCTCTTCCCCGAGACCGCCCCCGGCCTCGTGGCCCTGGTGAAGCGCCTCCGGGAGGCCTTCCCCCAGGCCATCCTGGTGCAGAACCGGGGCTTCAGGGTGCTCCCGGAGACCGCCCGCTACGTGGACGCGGTGATGTACGAGAACCTTTCCAGCATGTACGACTTCAAGGCAGGCCGCTACGTGCCCGTGGACAACGACCCTTCCCCCGTCCTCCCCTTCGCCAAGCGGGGGCTCGTGGTTTTGGCCCTGGACTACGCCCTGCCCGAGGACCAGGGGCTCATAGAGCGGGCCTACGTGCGGGCGAGGGAGCTCGGGTTTATCCCCTACGTTTCCGTGATCCGGCTGGACCGGGTCTTTCTGCACAACCCGTGAGAAGGAGGGATGAGGCATGAAGAGGCTTTTCGGGATTTTGGTTCTGGCGGTTTCGGCCCTGGCCCAGGTGCAGTACGCCACCTGGGACGGCACCCGGCAGAAGGTGGACGAGAGGCTCCTCAAGGCCTTCACCGAGGCCACGGGGATCCAGGTGGCCTACAACCTGGTCCCCTGGGGCACCTACTGGCAGAAGGCCTCGGCCATGATCGCCGGGGGGAGCACCTTTGACGTGATGTGGATGAACCTGGACAACTTCCCCTTCTACGCCTCCCAGGGCGTCCTTTCCCCCATCGCCCTTTCCCCCGAGGCCAAGGGCCGCCTGCCCCAGGGTGCCCTGAAGCTTTACACCGTGAAGGACCAGGTGCTGGGCGTCCCCTTGGGGCCCCAGGTGGTCACGGTCTACATCAACCGCAAGCTCTTCCAGGAACGGGGGGTGCCCATCCCCAAGTCCTCCTGGACCTTTGAGGAGATGCGGGAGGCGGCCAAGAAGCTCACCTTCACCCGCCCCGACGGCAAGAAGGTCTGGGGCATCAACGCCATGGACCTCCAGGTGGACACCGAGTACGGCATGGCCTTCTACTACTCCAACGGCGGGACGGGGCTCATCAAGAAGGTGGGGGACCGCTACGAGGCCAACCTGGACCAGGTCTTCTACGACACCGCCAAGAAGCTCCTGGACCTCATCTACGTGGACAAGGTCTCCCCGGGCCCCCAGGAGAGCACCCTCCAGGGCTACCAGCTCTTCCAGGCGGGGCAGATGGGCATCTACGTCCTGGGGAGCTGGATGACGGAGGTCTGGAAGGCCTCTCCCGGCCTGGACTGGGCCTTCGCTCCCCTGCCGGAGATGAAGAAGGGCTTGGCCCCCAAGGGGGTCTACAGCGTCCACGCCCTGGTGGTGCCTTCGGGGAGCAAGAACCGCGAGGCCGCCTACAAGCTGGCGGAGTGGTACGCCACGAGCCCCCAGGCGAACCGCATCCTGGCCGGGGCTGGCCTTCTGCCCACCCTGGCGGAGGCCTACCGCAGCACCTACCTCCAGGCCCTGCCCGGTAGGAACGCCGAGGTGGTCTTCGCCCAGCTCCCCAACATGGTGGTGCGTCACGCCGACGTCCGCAACCTGAGCAACCTTCCCGAGGTCCTGGACGCCCTGGGGAGCGCCATGAACCTGGCCTGGACCGGCAACCTGTCCCTGGAAAAGGCCATAGAGAAGGCCCGGGCCGACATGAACGCCCTCCTCCGCAACGCCAAGCCCCTATGGTGAACCTGGTGGTGGTGGGCGCGGGGAGCCGGGGCTTCGCCCTGGCCCAGTACGCCCGCCACCGCCCGGACCGGGCCCGGGTGGTGGCGGTGGCGGAGCCCCGGGAGGCGCACCGGGAGGCCTTCGCCCGGGCCTTCGGCCTGGAAGGGGGGCGGGTTTTCCGGGACTGGCGGGAGCTTGTGGAGGCGCCAAGGCTAGGGGAGGCGGCCATCGTGGCCCTGCCCGACCGCCTGCACGCCGAGGCTGCCGTGGCCCTCATGGAGAGGGGCTACCACCTCCTCCTGGAGAAGCCCATCGCCCCCACCTGGGAGGAGGTGGAGCGGGTGGCGGAGGCCAAGGCGCGCACGGGGCGGATGGTGGCCCTGGCCCACGTGCTCCGTTACACCCCCTACGCCAGGAGGCTCAAGGCCCTGCTGGAGGAGGGGGCCATCGGGGAGGTGGTCTCGGCGCAGCACCTGGAGCCCGTGGGGCACTGGCACTTCGCCCACTCCTTCGTGCGGGGCAACTGGAGGAGGGAAGGGGAGTCCAGCCCCTTCCTCCTGGCGAAGAGCGTGCACGACCTGGACTGGCTCCTTTTTCTCCTCCCCGGGCGGGTGCGGCGGGTGGCCTCCTTCGGGGGGCTCTACCACTTCCGCCCCGAGAATAGACCCAAAGGGGCGGCGGAGCGCTGCCTCCACTGCCCCGAGGAGGTGGAGCGCTCCTGCCCCTTTTCGGCGCGGCGGATCTACCTCGAGGCCTATGACCGGGGGGAGCGGGGCTGGCCCCTGGACGTGGTGGTCTTTCCCCTCACCCGGGAAAACCTGGTGCGGGCTTTGGAGGAGGGGCCCTACGGGGAGTGCGTGTACCTGGGGCTTAACGACGTGGCGGACCACCAGGTGGTGGCCCTGGAGTACCGGGACGGGCGCACGGCGAGCTTTCACGCCGAGGCCCTAAGCCGCATGCGCTTCCGGGAAACCCGGCTTTTCGGCACCGAGGGGGAGCTTTTCGGGGATGGGCGGAGGCTACGCCTCTTCCACTTCCTGAAGGGGGAGCGGGAGCTGGACCTCGCCCTGGAGGAGGAGGCCTCGGTGCGCACGGGGCACGCTGGGGGGGACATGGGGCTCGTGGAGGATTTCGTGGAGGCGGTGGCCCGCGAGGACCCAAGCCGCCTCGAGCCCTGGGAGGAGGCGGTGTACGCCCACCGCCTTACCTTCCTGGCGGAGCGGGCGCGGCGGGAAGGGCGGGTGGTGGAGGTGGAGGCGTGAGGCTCGCCCTGGTGGGGGCGGGAAGCGCCGTCTTCTCCCGGACCCTCGTCCAGGACCTTCTCCTTTCGGCCCTCGAGGGGGTGGAGCTCCTCCTGGTGGACCCCGACGAGGGGCGGCTTGGGCCCGTGCTCCGCTGGGCCCAGGCCCTTTTGGCGCGCTTTCCCCAAAAGGGCTTCTCCGTGAGGCCCGCCTCCCTTCGGGAGGCCCTGGAGAAGGCGGAGGCCGCGGTGCTGGTGGCCGACGTGGGGGGCGAGGAGGCCATCTGGAAGGACTACGAGATACCCCTGCGCTACGGGGTGGACCAGAGCATCGGGGACACCCTGGGCCCCGGGGGGCTCATGAAGCTCCTCAGGCTCCACGGCCTCCTGGAGGAGGTGGCGGCGGGGTTTGGGGGAAGCCTCCTCCTCAACTACATGAACCCCCTAAGCGCCACCACCGCCTACCTGCTTTCCCGGGGGCACCGGGCGGTGGGGCTTTGCCACTCCGTGAGCGAAACGGCGAAGACCCTGGCGGGCTATTTGGGGGTGCCCCCGGAGGGCCTGGCCTACAGGGCCCTCGGGGTGAACCACCTCTCCTTCTTCGTGGAGCTCCGGTTCGGGGAGGAGGACCTCTACCCGAGGCTGAAGGCCCTCGCCCAGGACCCCGCCTTTTGGGACCGGGACCCGGTGCGCTTTGAGGTCTTGCGGGTTTTCGGCCTCTTTCCCTCGGAGTCCAGCGGCCACGTTTCCGAGTACCTCCCCTACTTCCGCAAGCGCCCCGAGGTCCTCGCCCGCTACGCCAGGCCGGGCTACGGCGGGGAGAGCGGCTTCTACGCCCGGAACCACGGGAGGTGGGTGGAGGAGGCGAGGCGGCAGGTGGGCCTCCCCGAGGCCCTCCGGCGGAGCGGGGAGTACGCCGCCACCGTCCTCGAGGCCTTCTACGGGGGGGAGGAGGCTTGGGTCTACGCCACCCTCCCCAACCGGGGCCACGTGCCCGAGCTTCTGCCCTTCGTGGTGGAGGTGCCCGTGTGGGTGCGGCGGGAAAGCCTCGAGGCCGAGGGCGGGAGCCTCCCCCCGGGCCCGGCCGCCCTGGCCCGGAGGGCCCAAGAGGTGCACCAGCTTTGGGTCCAGGGCCTCCTGGAGGAAAGCCCAGAGGCCCTCCTCCAGGGCCTCGCCCTGGACCCCCTCACCGGGGCGGTGCTGGACCTTAGGGGGGTGGAGGCCCTCTTCCGGGAGCTCGCCTCGGCCCACGGGGACCTCATGCCCGTATTCTTAAGGCGATGGTTGAGGGACGCATCCTGACCCCGAGGGGCCTGGTTCCAGGCAGGCTCCACTTTTCCCTTCGGATAGAGGCCTTGGAGGAGGCCCCCGTGGACGGCCCCTACGTCCTCCCCGGCTTTTTGGACCTCCACGTGCACGGGGGCGGGGGGTGGGAGTTCATGGAGGGAAAGGAGGCCAGCCTGGAGGCCGCCCGCTTCCACCTCCGCCACGGCACCACCGGGCTTCTCGCCACCACGGTCACCGCTTTGCCCGAGGACCTGGAGCGGGCCCTGGAAGGGGTGCGGGAGGCCATGGAGGCCTGCCAGGCCATCCTCGGGGTCCACCTCGAGGGCCCCTTCATCAGCCCCCACCGCCTCGGGGCCCAGCCCCCCTACCCCCGCCTCCCCGACCCGGGCCTCGCCGCCTCCCTCCTCGCCCTGGCCCCGGTGCGGGCGGTGACCCTGGCCCCCGAGCTTCCCGGGGCCCTGGACCTCATCCGCTTCCTCGCCGGAAGGGGCGTGCGGGTCCAGATGGGCCACACCGCCGCGGGCTACGAGGAGGCCCTGGCGGGGCTTGAGGCCGGGGCCCAGGGCTTCACCCACCTCTTCAACGCCATGACCCCCCTCCACCACCGGGAGCCTGGGGTGGCGGGCCTCGCCCTGGAGCGGGGGCCGTGGGCCGAGCTCATCCCGGACGGCCTCCACGTCCACCCCGCCGCCCTCCGCCTCGCCCTGAAGGCCATCCCCGGCCTCTACTTCGTCACCGACGCCGTGGCCGCCGCGGGAATGCCCGACGGGGTCTACCCCCTGGGGGCCCACCGGGTGGAGAAGCGGGGAGAGGGGGTGTGGCTCGGGGAGAGCCTGGCGGGGAGCACCCTCACCATGGACCGGGCCCTCCGCAACCTGGTGGCCTTCGGCCTCTCCCTAGAGGAGGCGGCACGGCGGCTTTCCACCTTCCCCGCCCGCTACCTGGGCCTAGAGGACCGCGGGGAGATCGCCCCGGGGAAGCGGGCCGACCTGGTGGTGCTGGACGAGAACCTAGAGGTGGTGGCGGTGTACCTGGGGGGGGAGCGGGTGGCTTGACCCCGGGCCTTCCCAGGGGTTCAAGCCTCTGCCCAAGCGGTGGGTGGAGCGGACCTTTGCCTGGCTGGGGCGGAACCGGGGAAAGCCTACCTGGGCTTTTGGGGGAGCGCCTTCAGGGGCAGGGCCTGCCCCGCCACCAGGAGGTAGGCCTCTTGGGCCCCCTCGGCCAGGAGGGCGTTTACCTCGCCCAGGAGGTCGCGAAAGCGGCGGGCCAAGGGGTTGGCGGGCACGATCCCCATCCCCACCTCGTTGGAAACGGCGATCACCCGCTTGCCGCTTTCCTCCGCCGCCGCTAGGAAGCGCTTCGCCTCCTCTAGGGGGTCCAGGCCCCTTTCCATGAGGTTGGCCACCCAGAGGGTCAGGCAGTCCACCACCACCGTGGGGTTGCGGGCCCGCCCCAGGGCCTCCACGAGGTCCAGGGGCGCCTCGAGGGTCTCCCAGGTGGGGGGGCGCTCCTCTTGGTGGCGGCGGATCCTCTCCGCCATCTCCTCGTCCCGGGCCTCGGCGGTGGCGATCAGGGTGGCGAAGGGCCCGGCGAGCTTTTGGGCGAAGCGGCTTTTCCCGCTCCTTGCCCCGCCCAAGAGGAGGACGAGGCCGGGGGGCGGGGGCGGGTCCAGGTGCCCCACCGGGGCCTTCGCCTCGGTGGAGGCCCCAGGGGGGCTTGGCGCGGGGAAGGCCCTCCCCGTAAGCCCCAGGGCCCGGTGGAGGGCCCCTAGGTCCAGGTGGGCCTCCATGGCGTCCGCAAGCCGGTCCAGGCTCTCCTCCAGGGCCCTCGCCTCCCGGCCGAAGAGGGCCTTCTGCACCCCGGGGTTCTCCAGGAGGCCGTGGAGCCAGGTGGCGAGGAGGCTTCCTTGCTGGTGGAAGAGGGGGAGGCCCTGGCCGTGGTGGATCTCGTACCCCTCCACCTCGAGGCCGTTTAGCCTCCCCCAGTACCCGGAAAGCCCCTGAAGCCTTACCCGCCTCCTTTCCACGGTCTTTTCCGGGGCCATCCGCACCCGGTAGGGGAGGAGGCCAAGGCCCGGGAAGTGGCCCTTTTCCTCCACCCCCGCCTCGTCCAGGAGGGCCTCGGAAAGCATCTCCGCCCCGCCGCAGACGGCGAGGAGGGGCCTGCCCTCTTCCAGGTGCCTCTGGATCGCCGGGAGGAAGGCCCGAAGCCAGGGGAGGTCCTTGGCGGGGAGGCGGCTTCCCGGGAGGACGAGGAGGTCCGCCCCCTCCGCCTCCTCGGGGAGGGCGGCGTACCGGACCCGGGCGAGCTCGGCGAGGGGCCAGAACTCGTCCAGGTTGGCCGCGTGGGGATAGCGGAGCACCGCCACCTTGGGGCCCTCCCTTCCCTCCAGGCGGTGGCGGAACCCGTCCTCCTCGGGGAGGGCGAGGGGGAGCAGGGGGAGGGTCCCGAGGACGGGGAGGCCCGTCCAGTCCTGGAGAAGGCCGTAGGCGGGCTTGAGGAGCTCCAGGTCCCCCCGGAACTTGTTGAAGGCGAAGCCGAGAAGCCTTTCCCGGTGCTCCCCCAAAAGGGCCCAGGTGCCGTAGAGCGCCCCCAAGGCCCCCCCCTGGTCCACGTCGGCCACCAGGAGGGCCCTGGCGTTCGCCCACTCCGCCGCCTTTAGGTTCGGCAGGTCGGGCCAGAGGTTCCGCTCCACCGGGCTTCCCGCCCCCTCCAGCACCAGGAGGTCGTACTCGGCGAGGAGGCCTTCCAGGGCCTCGCGGACGGGGGCCTCGAGGCGCGGCCTCCTCTCCTTCCAGGAAAGCCGGGAAAGCTCCGGGTCCACCCTGCCCCACACCACCACCTGGGCGGCCCTCTCCCCGAAGGGCTTCACCAGAACGGGGTTCATGCGCACCTCGGGCTCCACCCCAGCGGCCAGGGCCTGGAGCCACTGGGCGGTGGCCACCTCCCCGCCCCGCGCCACCCGGGCGTGGTTCGCCATGTTCTGGGCCTTGAAGGGGGCGGCCTTCAGGCCAAGCCTTTTGAAGTGGCGGAGAAGCCCCGCGGCGAAGAGGCTTTTCCCCACCCCGCTTCCCGTGCCCCAGACGGCGAGGGCCTTAGCCCTAGCCAAGGTGCACCCCCACGGCCTCAAGCAGGGGCTTTTCCACGCTCATAAAGCGGTCTCGCCTCTTTCGGTGAAGCGGTTGGCCGGAGTTGCATAACCGCCCGTGGAAAAGGTTTACGGCACGGGGGCTTGGAGGGGGTCCCTCCGTGGGCCCCCTCGCCCAGCGCCCCGTTTCCCTCCAGGGCCCCGCCAAGGTTTTTCACCACCCCATGAGCCTTGCGAGGAGGTTGAGCTTATCCTGGTTGGGGGTTTTCCAGTCG
>NZ_JBAMMI010000050.1:0-5934 GCF_039793865.1 Thermus sp. | reverse complement strand
ATGTTCCGGGGGTGCTCACGATCTTGCCGCATGGCACCCCCTCTTTTTTCACATCTCGGGGGTCCAGATCAAGTAGCACACGAAGGTATTTCCCTCCTCGGCACCTTGGCGGGGCGGCCGCCGGGCTTGGGGGCAGGGATGAGAGGCTCCAGGAGGGCCCACTCCGCATCGCTGAGGTCGCTGGGGTAAGATCGTCTAAGAGTCACCCCTTAAGGATACCACCCTTTTACGACAGCCTCTTAGCTTCCTACCAGTACGGAAACCCCCCGGGCCTTGGCCTGGTACATGCGGGTGTCGGCGGCGGAGAGGAGCGCGTCCAGGGTCTTGCCGTCCTCGGGGAAGGTGGCGAGGCCGATGTTCACCCCGAGGCAGAGGCCGTCAAAGCAGAGCTTGCCGATGGCCTCGGCGTAGCGGAAGGCGGCTCTTATGGCCCCCTCCTTCGGCGTTTGGGGGAAGAGGGCGGCGAACTCGTCCCCGCCCCAGCGGAAGATGCAGTCCCCGCTTCGGCGCTGTTGGGAAAGGGCCTCGGCCACCTTGATGAGGGCGAGGTCCCCCGCGGCGTGGCCCAGGCGGTCGTTCACCGGCTTGAAGCCCCGGAGGTCCATGACCGCCAGGGAAAGGGGGTAGCCGTAGCGCTCCGCCCGCTTCAGCTCCTCCAGGAAGGCCCGCTCAAAGGCCCGGCGGTTAGGGAGGCCCGTGAGGGGGTCGGTGAGGGCGGCCTCCTCCAGGAGCTTGCGGGTCCGGCTCTCGTGGAGGAGGGTGGCGAGGGGGGCGGCGAAGAAGCGGGCGGCGGCCAGGGAATCCTCGCCGAAGGCCTTGGGGTCGTGGAGGTTGTCCAGGTTGAGGTAGGCCAGCACCTCGCCCTTGTAGGGGACGGGCAGGCAGAGGTTGGCCCGGATCTCCGTGGCCCTCCCCGCTCGGTCTATGACCTCGGGCGGGGCGGTCCGGTGGCTGATCTCGGCGATGGGGCGCTCCGTGGCGCTCAGGATCCGGGGCTCGCCCTTGAGGGCCTCCTCCCGGCTTCGGCCGTACCAGAGGAGCATGCCCTCGGGGGAGAAGGCGATGGCCTTGAGCCCCTCCAGGTCGTACCCCACCGCCGCCCGGAAGCGGTAGGCCCCCTCCTCCAAAACGAGGAGGCTCCCCGCCTCCGCCCCGGGCACCTTCCGGACCGCCACCTCCAGGATCTCCGGGTAGAGCGCCTCCAGGGGCATTTCCAGGAGGTCCAGAAAGAGGCGGTTCACCGCCTCGTGCCGATCCTTTTCCGTGAGGCGCTCAAGCCCGAGCCCCAAGGTGCGGCAGGCGGAGAGGAGGAGGTCCACCTCCGCCTTGCGCCAAGGGCGCGCTTCCCGCTGGCCCAGGACCAGCACCCTGCGGCTTCGCGGCGCCCCGGGGGATGGGACGGGCAGGGCGGCGAGGGTGCGCCACCCCAGGGCCTTCAGGGCGGGAACCCCCTGGCCTTCCTCGGCGTAGCGGGCGGTGAAGAGGGGGCTTCCCGTCTCGTACACCCGCCAGGCGAGGCCCACCCCAAAGGCCAGGCCCTCCTCCAGCACCCTAAGGAGGCTTGGCTCCTCCACCCCGTGGTGGGCGAGGGCCTCCATCCGCGCCCCCCGGGCCTCCCAGAGGGTTCCCGACTCCAGGCCCAGGGAGGCCACGAGGAGGGCCAGGGCCTCCCTCGCCGCCTCCTCTAGGGTTTGGGCGCGGGCCATGCGCTCGGAAAGCTCGGTCAGGATTTGCCGCTCCCAGAGGTCGGCCAGGCGGGAAAGCTGCAGGCTCACCGCCTGGGCGAAGCGGGTAAGGCCCTCCACCTCCTCGGGGAGGAAGGGCCTCGGGCGCTCCAGGTTCAGCACCGCCACCGCCTCCCCCCGCTCCAGGAGGGGCAGGGCGAGCTCGGCCAGGGTGGGCAGGGTGGGGTCGGGGATGTAGCCGGGCTCTTGACGCACGTCGGGAATGTGGACCGGGGACCTTTCCCGAAAGGCCCGGCCCACCACCCCGGTTCCCGGAATCCAGTCCAGGTCCATGGGCGGCTGGCTGGCAAGCGGACGAAAACCCCCGTCGTGGGGCACCCACACCCCCACGTGCCCCCCCACGCCGAGGGCGGCGAGGCGCTCGGGGAGGCTTCGGAGGAGGGCCTCCCGGTCCTCCGCCTGGGGGAGGGCCTCGAGGGCCTCGGCGAGGAGGTGCTGGGCCCGGGCTAGGTTCCTGGCCCGGCGGTAGGCCTTCCGCAGGCTTTTCCCGAGCTGGTGGGCGAGGAGGGCGGAGAGGAGGAGGAGGGCCAGGGCCACGGCGTCAAAGCCGGGAATGCGGTAGAGGAAAAAGGCGGCGAGGGTGGAGAGGAGAAGCCCGTAGGCGAGGCCGTAGGCGTTGGCCACGACGGCCACGGCGATCATGAACCAGGGGAAGGCGTAGGGGTCGAGGAAGCCGAGAAGCTCCACCCATACCCCCAGGAGGAAGGACGCCAGGCCCACGATAAGGTAGAAGATCCCCACTTTGGGCCACTTTACTCCACCTTTGGCCGGAGCGCTAGGAGGGCTGGGCCAGGGCCAGGTAGGCCAGGGCCCTTTCCGCCGCCCTCCTTCCCGAGCGCACCACCTCGGGGAGGCCCACCCCCTCCAGGTAGTTCCCCGCCAGGAAGACCCCCGGGGCCTTGAGGAGGGCCATCTCCAGGCGCTCCACCCGCTCCAGGTGGCCCACCCGGTAGCTCGGCATCCCCTCGGGGAAGCGGAAGGCGAAGGCGTGGCTCGGGCGCACCTCCCGGCCCAGGAAGCGCCTCAGGTCCTCCAGGGCCACCCGGGCGAGCTCGGCCTCGCCAAGCCTCGCCGCCTCGCCCGAGAGGTAGGCCCGGACCAGGCTGAAGCCCTCCGGGGCCCGGTGGGGCCACTTCCGGTGGGTCCAGGTGAAGCCCCGCACCCGGTACCCCTCGCCCGCGGCGACGAGGAGGCCGTGGCCCTTTAGGGGAAGCTCCTCGGGGAAGGCCAGGCTCACCGTGGCCGCTGGGGCGTGGGGGAGGCCGTTGAGGAGGGCGGTGGCCTCGGGGAGGAAGGGCCTTAGGAGGCCCGCCGCTTGGGGGGCGGGGGTGGCCAGGACCACGGCCTCGGCCTCGAGGGCCCCCTTGGGGGTGTGGAGGCGGAAGCGGCCTCTTAAAGGCTCAAGCCCGAGGACCGGGGTGGCGGGGAGGACCTTTTCCCCAAGGGCCTCGGCCATCCTCTGGGTGAGGCTTCCCAGGCCCTCCGGGAAGGAGAAGAAGAGGCCGCCTTCCTCGCGGCTTCCCCGCCCCCTTCGGGCGCGCAAGGCCCCGAGGAGGAGGCTCCGGTGCCTTCTCTCCAGCTCCAGAAGCTGGGGGAAGGCGGCCTTCATGGAGAGCGCGTCGGGCTCTCCCCCATAGATTCCCCCCGCCAGGGGGGCCACCAGGGCCCGGTAGACCTCAGGGCCGAGCCGCCTTTCCACGAACTCCTTCAGGGCCTCGTCCTCCTTGGCTCCCCGGGGGAGGAGGAGGTCCAGGAGGGCCCTGAGCTTCCCCGGGAGGGAGAGGAGGGGGGTCTTGGCCACGGCGCGGAGGTCCCCCGGCACCACCTGGAAAAGCCCCTCAGGGATGGGGTGGGCCCTCCCCTTCCGCAGGATGTAGGCCGAGGGCCTTTGGGGCAGGGTGCCGATGGGCTCCAGGCCGAAGGCCTGGGCGAGCTCCAGCACCTCCCGCTTGTAGCGCACGCTGGCGTCGGGGCCGCCCTCCACCAGGAAGCCCCCCTGCCTTAAGGTGCGCACCTTCCCCCCGAGGCGGGGGCTGGCCTCCAGGAGGAGGAAGTCCGCCCCCCCTTCCTTTAGGGCCAAGGCGGCGGCAAGCCCCGCCCATCCCCCGCCCACCACGGCTACCTGAGCCACGCGGCCTCCACGAGCTCCTTGAGGACCTGGATGTAGTCCAGGTCGGCGTTCAGGCTCCGGGCCCGAAGAAGCCTGAGGCCCACCTCTTTCGCGGTGGCCTGGGCCTCGAGGTCCAGGTCGTAGAAGACCTCCAGGTGGTCGGCGGGGAAGCCCACCGCCTGCACCACCGCCTCCTCAAAGCCCTCCTCCCGGAGCTTCCTCAAGAGCTCGTTGATGTCGGGGCCGAGCCAGGGCTCGGGGGTGCGCCCCGCCGACTGGTAGGCCACGTGGAAGCGGGGGAGGGAGAGCCTCCTCGCGATGAGCTCCGCCGTCTTCTCCACCTGCCTCGGGTAGGGGTCCCCCCGCTCCACGGCGGCGAGGGGGACGGAGTGGGCGGTGAAGACGTAAGCCGCCCGCTTGGGGTCCTTGAGCCGCCAGATGGCCTCCTCAAGCCGCCTGGCGTAGGCGGCGATGAGGCCGGGGTGGGCCTCGTAGCTCTCCACCCAGAGGAAGTCTATGGGCTCGGGGAGGGCCTTGAGGGCCGCCTCCACCTTCTCCCGGTACTCGGCCACGCTCCTTAGGGAGTAGTGGGGGGCGGCCACCAGGGCCACCGCCCGCCGCACCCCGTCCTCGTGCATGGCGGCCACGGCCTCCCCGATGGTGGGGTGCCAGTGCTTGGTCCCCACGTAAACCCGCGCCGGGCCCTGGGGGACCCGGGGGGAGAAGGGCCCGGGGAGGCGCTTGGGGTAGAGGGGGGCCTCGAGGTTGAGGAGGGCCTGGAGGCGCATGGCCTGGACCAGGGTGACCTCGTTTAAGGGGCTCTTGCCGATGGCGGCGTAGCGCCCGGCGAGCTCCTCTAGGAGTTCCTCCGGGGGGCGCTTCCCCCGGCGGATGTCGGTGTAGTAGGGCCCGATCTCCTCCGGGGCGTAGGGGGTGCCGTAGGCCATGAGAAGGACGTTCATGGGGAAACCTCCTTCACGAGTTCTACCACGTAGCGCACGTTCTCCTCTGGGGTCTTGGGCAGGATCCCGTGCCCCAGGTTGAAGATGTGCCCGGGCCGCCCCCCGTTTTCCTCCAGAATCCTCCGCACCTCCCGCCGGATGACCTCCCTGGGGGCGAAGAGGACCGCCGGGTCCAGGTTTCCCTGCACGGGGGTGTTGCCCAAGACCTCCCGGGCCCAGGGAAGGGGGGTGTGGTGGTCCAGGCCCAGGACCTCCCCCCCGGCCTCTCCCATGTCCCGGAGGAGGCCCATGGTCCCCACCCCGAAGTGGATCACGGGAACCCCAAGGGGCCCTAGGGCCCGGAAGAGCCTCTCCATGTGGGGCCTCACGTAGCGGCGGTAGTCGGCGGGGGAAAGGGCCCCCACCCAGGAATCGAAGACCTGGAGGAGGTCGGCCCCCGCCTCGGCCTGGGCCCTTAGGTAGCGGGCCATGGCCTCGGTGAGCTTTTCCATGAGGCGGTGCCAGAGGGCCTCCTCCCGGTACATGAGGGCCTTCACCTCGAGGAAGTGGCGGCTTGGCCCCCCCTCCACCAGGTAGCTCGCCAGGGTGAAGGGGGCCCCGGCGAAGCCGATGAGGGGGACCTTGAGCTCCTTTTTGAGGATCCTTATGGCCTCCAGCACGAAGGGCACCGCCTCCTCGGGCTTTAGGGCCCTCAGGGCTTCCACGCCCTCCCTGTCCCGGACGGGGCGGTGGATCACCGGCCCCCGGCCCTCCACCAGGGAGAGGTCCACCCCCATGCCGTGGAGGGGGGTGGTGATGTCGGCGAAGAGGATGGCGGCGTCCACCCCGAGCTCCTCCACCGGGCTTAGGGTCACCCGGGCGGCGAGCTCGGGTTGCCTCACGATCTCGGGCAGGGTGTACCGCTCCCGGAGGGCCCGGTAGGAGCGTTGGTAGCGGCCCGCCTGGCGCATGAACCAAACGGGGGGCCTGGGGGTGGGCTCGCCCCGGGCCGCCCTTAGGAGGAGGTCGTTCACGCCCCCCATGGTAGCATGGGGCATGCGCGCCTTTTTTTTGGCCCTGGCCTTAGCCTCCGGTCTTGCCCTGGCCCAGGAAGACCCCGTGGTGGCCCAGGTGGGGG
>NZ_JBAMMI010000049.1:37530-39471 GCF_039793865.1 Thermus sp. | reverse complement strand
GGGGCGAGGCGGCTTGGGGAGCTTCTCCTTTCCCGGTGGGAGGTGGAGAACCGGTCCTTCTGGGTGCGGGATGTTCTCTTTCACGAGGATGCCTGCCAGGTGCGGGGAGTGGGGGCGCGGGTCTTGGCGGCCCTCCGGGCCTTTCTGGTCTCCCTGCTCCACCGCCGGGGGGTCGGGGAGAAGAAGGCGGCTCTAGAGGCGTTCTCCTTCCATCCCCTCTCCGCCCTGCGCTTCCTGGGGCTCTATGCGGCATAGCGGTCAAGTCTGGTGGGGGCCCCTGAGGAAGTGGGCGAGGAGGCCCATGGCCCTAGAATACGGGGGTGGAGAAGTGGGTCATCGTGAACCCCGCCGCAGGCCGCGGCAAGGTGGGGAGGCTTTCCGGGGCCATCCTGGAGGCGGCGCGCAAGGAGGGTGCCCGGGCCTTCCTCACCGAGGGGCCGGGCCACGCCACGGAGCTCGCCCAAAGCGCCCCCGAGGGGGCCCGGGTGGTGGCCGTGGGGGGGGACGGCACGGTGCACGAGGTCTTAAAGGGCCTCGCGGGCGCGGAGAAGGTCCTCGGCGTGGTGCCCATCGGGAGCGGCAACGACTTCGCCCGCATGCTGGGCCTTAGGGGCCTACCCTGGCCCGAGGCCCTGGAGCTCGCCCTCTTTGCCCCGGAGGAGGCCATAGACCTGGGCCTGGTGAACGGGGAGCCCTTTGGGGCCTTCCTGGGAATCGGCTTTGACGCCCTGGTGGCCAAGAGGGCCCTCTCCGCTCCTTCCTTCCTCCGGGGGATGCCCCGCTACCTCTACGCCCTCTTCGCCGTGCTCAAGGACCTGCGCCTGCCGGAAGGCAGGGTGCTGGTAGACGGGGAGGAGGTCCACCGGGGAAGGATGCTCCTCCTCGCCGCCATGAACGGGCCCACGTACGGCGGGGGCATCCCCATCGCCCCCATGGCCGACCCCCGGGACGGGAGGCTTTCCGTGGTGCTGGCGGGGGAGTTTTCTCACCTGGGGGTGGTCCTCATCCTGCCGAGGCTCCTTTTGGGACGCCACCTCTCCCACCCCGAGGTGCGGGCCTACGCGGGCCGGGGGGTGGAGGTGGCCTTCGCCCACCCCGTCCCCGCCCACGCCGACGGGGAGCTTTTGCCCGAAGCCTCCCTCTACCGGGCCGAGGTGAGGCCCCTGGGCCTGAGGGTGGTGGGGGGCCGGGCCAGCGTCCAGAAGGGGGCGCTTTCGCCCAGGCCTGTAGGGGCCTAGAGGGCTTCTTCCAGGCGGCGAAGGAGTTCCTGGAAGCGTTTTAGGGCCTTGGGTAGCTCGGCGTAGATGCGCTCGGCCAGGGCCTCGTCATAGGTGTGGCTCGTGAGGTTGCGCAGCTCCAGCATCTCCAGCCAGAAGGGGTCCTCGGGGAGGAGGCCTGCCTGGAAGGCTCCCCGGATGGCCGAACGGGGAGAGCGGGCCTCGAGGCCCTGGAGTTCCAGAAAGGTTTTGAGGGTCTTCCAGGCCAGCTCAAAGGTGAACTCAAACCGCTGGATGGCCGAGTCCCGGACGAACTCGTCCTTGGGCCTTTCCAAGGCGGTCTTTAGCCGCTCCACCGCCCGGGCCAGGGAGGCCGTCTGCACCCTAAGCTTCTCTTCCCTCGTCAAGAAGGATCCCTTCCCTTTCCACCACCTCCTTGAGCCCCGGGGCCCAGGAGAGCTCCACCAGGTCTAGGGGCTGGAGGATGGGCAGGCCTTCCAGGGCCTCCCTCAGCTCCGCCAAGGTGGCGAGGTCCAGAGGAGGGTCGGCGAGGAGGGCCAAGTCGTAGTCCGAGCGGAGACTCCCTTCCTTCCTCGCCCGGGAACCGAAGAGGTAGAGGCGGTAACGCCGCCCTTTGAGCCGCGCGCGCACCCGGCGCTTTACCTCCTCTAGGACCTCGCCTTCCGTCACAGGCCCATTCTACCCGCGTATACTTAGGCCATGC